>NZ_JARKPQ010000140.1 GCF_029975155.1 Propionicimonas sp.
GGGACCTGTCCCCGGGTTGCCGCCACGTCATCCCGGGCTCGACCCGGGACCCCCGCCAGCCAACTCACCAGGCCAGTACAGGGATCCCGGCATTCGCCGGGATGACGGTTGACCGGCCCACACACCGTCATCCCGGGCTCGACCCGGGATCCCTGTCGGTCAACTCGCCAGGCCAATGCAGGGATCCCGGCGTTCGCCGGGACGACGTAGCGTCCTCCTCGCTCAGCCGGCGGCCAGCAGGGTGTCGTACTGGTCGGTCTCGCGGCGATAGCTGGTGGCGGTCCGCTCGATCGGGACACCCGCGCTGTCGTAGGCGAGCCCGCTGACGGTGAAGACGTGGTCGCGGCGCCGCGCACCCAGCGCGTGCTGCTCGGCCGGATCCGCGGGCCGCACGCCGAACGTCCGGCGCTCGGACGCGACCGGGTGGCCGGCCTCCTTGAGCGCCCGGCGGGGCGAGGACGCCGTCAGGTCCTGGCGCAGGGGGTCGACGATCCCGGCCGGCAGCCAGGTACGGCGCAGGCCGACCACCCGTCCCTCGACGATGACCAACTGCTCGAGGTAGATCGTGCGGCTGCCCGCGTCCAGCCCCAGGTCCTCCGCCGCCCCAGGTTCGACGTGGTCGGGTTCGAGCCGGAGTACCTGGGTCCAGGCCTGACGAGGGGCGCCGCGCCGCCGGCCGTTTCCCGGGGCCCGCACCTCAGCGGTCGCTGCCGCGTTGACGATCGTGCCCACGCCGCGGGTGCGCAGCAGGAGCCCCTGCTCGGCCAGCTCGCCGAGCGCCCGGCGCAGCGTCGGCCGGGAGATGTCCAGCCGCTCGGCGAGGACGTCCTCACGCTCGATGCCGTCACCGGGCTTCAGCACGCCGTTGGCGATGGCGGCTCTGAACTGCTCCGCCAACTGGTGGTACAGCGGCACCGGGTTGGTCCGGTCGAGGACGAGCTGCAGGCTCGCAGCACTCGCACGGGCGGTCATCGCGGTCTCCTCCGTGGAATGGTGGTGGTGGCCTCCGCCAGGGCGCGGAGACCACCACCGGTGAGAGGGACGTCAGCTCGGGCGGGACGAGGCGAACGCCTCGACGTTGTCCTTCGTGATCAGCTCGGCCTTGGTCTGGGTGTGCGCCTCCAGCGTCTTCCCGGCCAGTGCGTCGAGGGCCGCCTTGATCGCGCCTTCCGCCTGCAGTTCGGGGAACTGCGCGACCGAACCGGTCAGCGTGCCGGCCTTGATGGCCTCGATGTCGTCCTTGGAGGCGTCGAAGTCGAAGACCGCGACGGGACGGCCGTAGTTGGACTGCTGGATCGCCTGCACGGCGCCCTGGCCCATCTCGGCGTTGATCGCCCACACGACGTCCACCTCCTTGTTGGAGGTGAGGATGTTCTGCATCACGTTGAACGCCTGCGCGCGGTCGTTGTTGGCGGTCTGCGACGCCACGATCTTGAAGGTTCCTGCGGCCACGACCGGCTCCTTGAAGCCGTCGAGGCGGTCCTGCAGGGCCTTCACGCCCGAGATGCCCTCCAGGAGCACCACGTTGCCCTGCTTGATGGTCTTCACGGCGTAGTCACCGGCCAGCTGGGCGGACGCCTTCTGGTCGATGCCGACATAGGTGACCACCTTGCCGCCGGCGGCGCTGAGCGCGTCGTTGTCGATGGTGTCGTTGACCAGCACCACCGGGATGTTGGCCTGGTTGGCCTTCACGATGGACGGGATCAGCGCCTTGGAGTCGGCAGCCGACAGGATGATCGCGTTCACCTTCGACGCGATCGCGTTCTCCACCATCTGGATCTGCTGGTCGACGTCGGTCTCCTTCGCCGGCGCCTGGAAGCTCAGCTCGACGTTGCTGGCCGCCGCAGACTTCTCCGCGCCCGCCTTCATGTCGATCCAGAACTGGTCCGACATCGCCTTGACGACATAGGCGATCTTCGTCTTGCCGCCGGCGGCCTCACTGCCGGAGGACGTGGCACCAGGTGTGGCCGGCGTGCCGCTGCAGGCCGCCGTGAAGAGCATTCCAGCCGTGAGCAGCGCTGCCAACAGGGACTTCTTCATGTGAATCTCGGTCCTTTCTGGTTCGAGAGATTCCTTACTTGTCGGGCTCCCTCCGGACGGAGGGTGGCATTACAGGGACCGCTCGCTGTCACCGGCGGAACTCGTGGGGAGCGGGACGCGTCCCGCTCTTGTTCGGATGGCTTCAGGCGCGCTTGCGGTTGCGCAGCGCGTCGGTGAGGATGGCGATCAGGATGATGATTCCGAGAATCAGCTTCTGCAGGTTCGAGTCGACGTTGAGCAGGTTCAGGCCATTGCGGATGACGCCGATGATGATCGCGCCCATCAGGGTTCCCCAGACGTTTCCGGAGCCGCCGAGCAGGCTCGCTCCGCCGATGACGGCGGACGCGATGGCGTCCAGTTCGTAGTCCTGGCCGGCGATCGACTGGGCGGAGTTCAGCTTGGCCACGAGGACGAAGCTGGCCAGCGCGGCGAGGGTGCCGGAGAGCACATAGGTCAGCGTCTTGAACTTGACGACGTTGATGCCCGACAGCCGGGTGGCTTCCTCATTGCCGCCGATCGCGTAGATGTAGCGGCCGGTCTTGCGGTACTTCATCAGGTACCAGATGCCGACGTAGAGCGCGAGCATCAGCAGGATCTGCACGGGGATGTCCGTGCCGGGGATCGTGCCCTGGCCGATCCAGTTGAACTCCGGGCTGTAGCCGGTGATCGTCCGGCCCTGGGCGAGGGTCAACGCCGCGCCGCGGGCCATGCTCATCATCGCCAGGGTGGCGATCATCGGCTGCAGTTTCAGCCTGGAGATCAGGATGCCGTTGACGAACCCGCAGGCCGCTCCGATCAGGATCCCGACCGGTACCGCGATCAGCGGCGAGATGCCGTTGTTCACGATCATCATGCCCATCACGATTCCGGTGAAGCCGACGACCGAGCCGACCGAAAGATCGACGCCGCCGGTGAAGATCACCAGCGTCATCCCGACCGCGACGATGGCGTTGATCGTCACCTGCTGCAGGATGTTGATCAGGTTCTGTTCCGTGCGGAAGGTCGGCGAGACGATCGCCAGCACGATGCACAGCGCGGCGAGGACGATGGCCGGCGTGATGTTCGACTTGTCGATCCGGGCGAACCGGCGCAGCACGCTTTCTTTCATTTCTGGTCATTGCCTTTCGTAACGTTGCGGAGCGCACCGGTCGCGTACGAGACGACGGTCTCCTCGGTGAGACCGGCCATGTCTGGGCCCTCGATGAGGCCGGTGACCTCGCCCTCGTGCATCACGTAGATGCGGTCACTGATGCCCATGCACTCGGTCAGTTCCGACGAGACGACGACGATCGCCTTGCCCGCCTCCTTGAGCGAGTTCATGATTCGGTAGATCTCGACCTTCGCCCCCACGTCGATGCCGCGCGTGGGCTCGTCGAAGATCACGACGTCGCTGTTGGTGTTCAGCCATTTGCAGATGACGACCTTCTGCTGGTTGCCGCCGGACAGGTTCCGGACGAGCTGCCGCAGCGACGGCGTCTTCACCCGCACCGCCTCCACGAGGGCCTGACTGTTGCGGTCCTCCCTGGTGTGGCTGATCCCCGTCCGGCCCATCACCGGGTCGAGATTGGCCAGCGAGATGTTGGTGTTGACGTCGAAGTTGAGGATCAGCCCCTGGTTCTTGCGGTCCTCGGTGAGCAGCGCGATCCCGAGCCGCTTGGCCTGCTCGCAGCTGGCGATCCGCTGCTTGGTGCCCTTCACCAGGATCTGGCCGGACGTGAACGTGTCCGCCCCGAAGACGCAGCGCATCAACTCGGTGCGGCCCGCCCCCATCAGTCCGTAGAAGCCGGTGATCTCGCCCGCCCGGGCGGAGAAGGAGACGCCCTTCAGTCGCTGGCCCTGGACGATGTCGCGTGCCTCCAGCAGCACCGCGCCCGGCTCGACGTCCACCTTCGGGTAGTACTCGGTCATCTCCCGGCCGACCATCATCGCGACCATCCGGTCCGTGGTGAGCCCGGCGGTGGAGACGGTGTCGATGTACCGCCCGTCCCGGAACACGGTCACCTCGTCGCCGATCCGGAGGATCTCCTCCAGCCGGTGCGAGATGTAGACAATCGCCACGCCCTGGCTCTTCAGCTTCGCCACGATCGCGAAGAGGGCGTCGACCTCCTTCTCGGTGAGCGCGGAGGTGGGCTCGTCCATGATGATGATGTCGGAGTGGAAGGACAGCGCCTTCGCGATCTCCACCATCTGCATCTGGCCCACGCTCAGCGCGCTCACCAGCGCGTGCTCGGAGATGTCGGAATGGATCGAGTCGAGCAGGTCCCTCGCCGCCGCGTACATCGCGTTCCAGTCGATGCCGCCGATCGCGGTGGTCGGCTGCCGGCCGAGGAAGATGTTCTCCGCCACCGAGAGGTTCTTCAGCAGGTTCATCTCCTGGAAGATGATGCTGACGCCGCGCTGGCGCTGCTCGTCGATGCTGCGGGAGACGATCTCCTCCCCCTTGAACACGATCCGGCCCTCGTAGTCGGTGTAGACCCCGGCAAGGACCTTCATGATCGTGCTCTTGCCCGCGCCGTTCTCACCGAGCAAGACGTGCACCTTGCCCCGCTCCGCCCGGAAGCGGACCCTGTCCAGGGCGAGGACGCCGGGGAAGCGGACGGTGATGTCCTCCATCTCCACCAGGTACTGCTCGCTCATCAGCTCACTCCTGTCGTTCGGGTCGCTCAGGCGAAGGCTGCGCAGAAGGCGTCCAGGGCGGCGTCCGGGTCGGACTTCGCCCAGGCCTCCATGGCCACGACGCCGCCGTAGCCGATTTCCTTCAGGGCCGTGGCGATGGCCGGGTAGGAGACCTCGCCGGTGCCCGGCTCGCAGCGACCGGGGACGTCGGCCACCTGGATCTCGCCGATCCAGGGCTGGCACTCGCGCACCAGCTCGATGAGGTTCCCCTCGCCGATCTGCGCGTGGTAGAGGTCGAGGTTCATCCGCAGGTGCGGCGAGTCGACGGCCGCGACCAGCGTCCGGGTGTCCGCGGCGAGCGCGAACGGCGTCCCGGGGTGATCGACGGGCAGGTTCAGGTTCTCCAGCGTGAACACGCGGCCGTACTTCTCGCCGAGGTCGGCGAGCCTGCGCAGGGTGTCGGCCGCGCGCAGCCACATCGCCGGGGTGACCACCTCGACCGGCCTGACCGGCAGACCACGGTCGCCGAGACCGGTGCCGTGCACGTTCAGGCTCGGGCAGTCGAGCCGTTCCGCGACGGCCAACGACTCCTCGGCCGTGGCCAGGAACTCGGCGATCCCGTCGTCGTCGGTGAGGGTGCCGCGCAGGTAGCCGGTCATCGACACGATCGGGGCGCCGGTGGCGACCAGCGCGTCGATGTCCTTGGTCGACCAGTCCCAGATCTCGACCAGCAGGCCGCGGTCGTGGATCCGGGCGACCCGCTCGGTGAACGGCAGGTCGAGGTACAGCATCTCCGCGCTGGCGGCCAGCGAGTAGCTCATCGGGCCACTTCCTCGACGCTCACGCCACGGCCCTGTTCGACGCTGGCGATCGCCGCGAGGGCGATGGCCAGGGCGGTGCGGGCCGCCGTGCCGGGCACCGGGGACGGGCCGCCGGTGCGGGCCGCGTCCGCGAACGCCTCGAACTCGCCGAGGTAGGCGCTGCGCAGCAGGTCGGAGTCGAGGCGGGACGTCTCGATACTGATCCCGGCCGCGGTGTAGGCGGTCATGTCGGTGACGCGCACGTCGCCGGCAGTGACCATGCCCGCCGAGCCGAACACCTCGCCGCGGACGTCATAGCCGTACATCGCGCAGAAGCTCGCCTCCGCGACCGCGATCGCGCCGTTGTCGAACTCGATCGTGACCACGGCGGTGTCCAGGTGACCGGACGCCTTCGCGTCGGGCCGGACCAGCGCGTCGGCGAGGGCGGTGACCCGCACGGGAATGGCCTGCGGGTTCAGCCAGCACAGGGTGTCGAAGTCGTGGATCAGGGTCTCGAAGAAGATCGTCCACTGCGGGATCCGCGCGGGATCGGCCCCGAACGGCCCGGGGTCGCGGGTGAGCGAACGGAGCAGTTGCGGAGTGCCGACCGTACCGGCGTCCACCGCTGCCCGGGCGGCGGCGAAGCCGGGGGCGAAGCGGCGGTTGAAGCCGACCTGCAGCACCACGCCGGCGACCTCGGCGGCCGCGATCGCGCGGTCGGCGTCGGCGATGGTGACCGCCATCGGCTTCTCGACGAACACGTGCTTGCCCGCGTTCGCCGCGGCGACCACGAGGTCGGTGTGCGAGCGGGCGGGGGCTGCGATCACGACGGCGTGAATGGACGGGTCGTTCCACACGTCCTCGATGGACTGCGTCGCGACCGGCACCCGCAGCGCCTCGGCCAGCCGGGCGGCAGCGCCGTCGACCGGGTCGTAGACCATCGCGAGCTCGACGCCCGGTACCCGGTTGGCGATGAGTTCGGCGTGGCTCGTGCCGATCCGGCCCGCTCCGATCAGAGCGATCCGCAACGGCCAGGCGCCCGGGGCTGCGACGACTTCTGGGTCCGTCGACATGTGCTGTCTCCTTTGCTAGCACGTGCTAATAACACGTGCTAGGTTAGGAACATCCCGACAGGGACGTCAAGTCGTTTGTCAGTACATCTTTCATAACGGTTTGGACACGGGCGTTGGCCGTAGGCTGCGGGCACAGCTGCAGCGGGCGGCCGGGAGAGCGAGAGGAGATGAGTCGGTTGGGCGCCGGGAACGGGCACTCTCCCAGCCGGCCTCCCCGTGGCCGCGGACCGACGATGGGCGATGTGGCCAAGGCCGCCGGCGTCTCCCGTCCGCTGGTCTCGATCGTGATGCGAGACGCGCCCGGCGCCAGCGACGCCACTCGTGAACGGATCCTGCGGATCGCTGCCGAGATGGGCTACGTTCCGGACGCCCGTGCGCGCAAGCTGCGACAGAACTCCTCGCGGCTGATCGGGATCTCGTTCGAACTGCAGCAGCCGTTCCACGGCGATGTGGTCGAACAGGTCTACCTCGCGGCGGCGGAGAGCGGGTACGACGTCGCCCTGAGCGCCGTCTCGCCCAGCCGCGACGAGCCGACGGCCGTCGAGTCGCTGATCAGGGAGCGTTGCGACGCCCTGATCGTGTTGGGCATGAAGGCGCACGCCGACGACCTGCGGCGGTTCACGAACCGCGTCCCGATGGTCTCGGTGGCGCGGCGGCTGAAGGCGCCGTTCCTCGGCATCGTCCGTGGCGATGACAAGGCCGGCCTGCGGATGGCCGTGGAGTACCTCGCCGACCTGGGCCATGCACGCATTGCGCACATCGACGGCGCCGACGCCCCCGGCAGCGCCGACCGGCGCGCGAGCTACCGCCGGACCATGCAGCGGCTGGGCCTGGGCGAGTACGTCGACGTCATCGCCGGTGGTCTCACCGAGGCGGACGGGGCCCGCGGCACCCGCGAACTGCTCACCCGGCCCACCCCTCCGACGGCGGTGATCGCGTTCAACGACCGCTGCGCGACCGGCGCCCTCGACTACGCGGCCAGGACCGGCCTGCGGATCCCCGACGACCTCTCGATCATGGGCTACGACGACTCCCGCCTCGCCCGGATCCCGCACGTCCAGATGACCACGGTCTCCCAGGACGCGCGCGAACTGGCCCGGGCGGCGGTCGATCTCGCCCTGGAGCAGCTGCAGGGCGAGGCCCCCCGGGAGATCGTGGTCCAGCCCCGGCTGGTCGTCCGGGAGACCACCCAGCCGCTCGGCTGACGGGTCGGCGGCTCACTCCTGAGCGCCCGACGCGGCCGGAACGAGCCGGATCGCGAGAAGGCTGGCGAGCATCCACGCCGTCGCGTAGCCGAACGCGACCTGCGGGGAGAACGCCCACCACAGGACGCCTGCCACGACGGTCGCACCGATGTCGCCCGCCGACTGGGTGAGGCCGAGCACACCGAACGCGTTTCCGCGCAGGCTCGCCGGCATCCGCAGCGCGACCAGGGCCGACTCGGCGGTCTCGGCCATCCCGATTCCGAGGCCCGCCAACACGAAACCGCCGGCGGCCGCGACCGTGCCGCCGCCCAGCCCGAAGAGTCCGTAGGCCGCGACGTATGCCGCGGCTCCCAGGCCGAAGGTCAGCGTGGGATCGTCCCTGCGGTCGGTCAGCGCACCCGCGAGAAACGCCGCGACGGCGGCGCTGGCGTTGTGGCCGGCGTACAGCAGGATCGCCATGCTCGCGGCGTCCGCCGGCGCCCTGCCGTCGGCGATCAGCATGTCGGTCGCTCGCAGGATGAGCAGCGTCGCGGCGAGGTTGCCCAGCTCGAAGCACCCGACCGGTGCGAGCAGCCGGGCCAGCCCCGCGCGGCGCAGCGCACGGAGGTGCAGTCGCAACGCGGGACGTCCGGTGGTGCTGGCGACGAAGCCCCGCGCCTCCCGGACGGCGATCGTGATCGCGGCGGCAGCCAGAACCCCCGGCACGAGGGACAGCAGGATCGTCTGGCGGACGCCGAGAGCGCCCACCAGCGCGGAGGCGAGCAGCGGACCGAGGATCGCACCGAGGTTGTCGCCCGCCCGCTCGAGCCCGATCGCGTGGCCGAGGCGCTCGCGCCGGGTCAGGTCGACGAGCACCAGGTCCCGTGCCGGCGAGCGCAGGCCGCGGGAGACCCAGGCCAGCGCCCGCAGGACGGCAACCTGCCAGATGGCTCCGGTGAGCCCGATCGCCGCCGTCGCGAACGCCGTCCCGAGGTAGCCGCCGCCGGCGAGGCGTCCCCGCCGACGCGGATCGGATGCCAGCGGGCCGCCCGCCAGCTTGCTCAGGCCGGTGAGGGCATCGGCCACGCCGTCGATCGCCGCGAGCGCGGCCGGGCCGCCGCCGAGGATCGCCGTGACGAAGCCCGGCAGCAGCGACGTCACCATCTCGTGGCCCGCATCGGAGAAGAACGACGCCGCCCCGATCCCGGCCACGCCCGGGGTCAGCCAGCGCGGGCGCTCGCGCGCAGCGGGGACAGTCGGGTCACCGTCCATCGCGGGCCTCCCGGGCCGGGCCGTCCCGGAGAATCCGGAATGGCCCGGGCACACCAAATAGGGAAAATGACGGTCACAAACAGCTCGGCATCCGCACCGTCGCAACGCGGTGAGAGCTTGCGCCTTTCACCCGCCTCGCCACAAGGCGGCAATTCTTCCGACCCGGCAAAGACCTTTTCGCATTCGCAGGGTCGGATCGAAGACGCCGGCCGGCTCAGCCCGCCAGCGCGTCCGCCCCGGCGTCCCGGTGCCCGGCCGTGGCCAGGTAGGCCGGCGCACAGGTGCGGCAGTACAGCCTTCGCCCGGGCAGCCGGAGCCGGGACGGGTTCCCGAGGCCGTACCTCAACTCCTCCTCGGCGTAGCCCTCGACGGCGTGCACCGTGCAGATGCCCGCCCCGCAGACTGCGCAGGTGGCTACGGCATCGTTACTCAGGTTCCGCTGGGTCTCGCAGTCAAAGCAGCGCATGACTCCTCCTCGATCAGTCCCGCTGACGCTGCCCGCTCTGGGCACCGTCGCCACCTGGCCGGACGGGGAGTCGTCCCCCGCCCGGGGCGACTCCCGAGAGGATTCACGGCAGGCGCCACCCACGTGGTATCAGGGACCGTTGTCGGTTTCGAACCGCGTTCGTGGCGAGCCCCTCCGCCGTGCTGAACCCATGATGCCACAGCCGAACAGGATTTCAAGAGGACACCAGAATTGCCCCGGGGCTCGTGACAAATCAGGAATAGGCACTACCATCGGAAGTGGCGGAGGGGCCCGCCATCATTCCGCACCAGTGCCAACGGTCCCTACCTCGAGAAATCAGGTGGGTGATGGCTGACGTGTGGATGCAGGCGGCGTTGTGGCTCGGGCTGGCCTTCCTCGCCACCGTCCTCTCGGTGTGGTTGCGGCTGGCGACCGCGCTCACGGAGATCCTGGTCGGCGTGGCGGCGCAGCTGGCGCTGACCGCGTTGGTCGGCCCCGACGTGCTCGGCCGGGATGCGTCCTGGGTGACGTTCCTCGCCGGCACGGGCGCGATCCTGCTCACCTTCCTCGCCGGGGCGGAACTCGACCCCCGGTCATTCAGGGACAACTGGCGTCAGGCCCTCACGCTGGGGGTCATCGGCTTCGCCGGTCCGTTCGTGGGCTGCGCCCTGCTGGCGATCCATGTGCTCGGCTGGTCGACGAGCGCCGGCTGGCTGGCCGGCATCGCGATGTCGACGACCTCGGTGGCCGTCGTCTACGCGGTGCTGCTCGAGTTCGGGCTGAACCGGACCGACTACGGCAAGATCGTGCTCGCCGCCTGCTTCGTCAACGACCTCGCCACCGTCCTCGCCCTGGGACTGATGTTCTCGCCGTTCAGCTGGCGCACCGTCGTCTTCATCGCGGTGAGCGCCGTGCTGCTCCCGTTCCTGCCGCGACTCACGTCCATGCTCTTCGCGCGGTTCGGCGGCCGGCCGTCCGAGCTGGAGGCGAAGGTGCTGATCGCCGTGCTGTTCGGTCTCGCGGCGCTCGCCACCTGGGCCGGGAGCGAGGCCGTGCTGCCCGCCTACCTGGTCGGCATGGTGCTCGCCGGGGTCGTCGGACGCGACCACGCCCTCGTCCGGCGACTGCGCACCCTCACCTTCGGCCTGCTCACGCCGTTCTACTTCCTGCGCGCCGGCTCGCTGGTCTCCGTGCCCGCGCTGATCGCGGCACCCCTGTCCTTCCTCGCCCTGCTCGGCACGAAGGTGCTGCTGAAGAGCATCGGGATCTACCCCGCCGCCCGCGGCTTCGGCTCCCGCCGCAAGGAGAGCGCCTACACCACCCTGCTGATGTCGACGGGACTCACGTTCGGCACGATCTCCGCCCTGTTCGGCCTCAACCACGGCGTGGTGGACAGCGCGCAGTACTCCGTCCTCGTCGCCGCGGTCATCGGCAGCGCCGTCGTCCCCACCATCGTCGCCAACGCCGCGTTCCTGCCCCGGCACCTGCTGCCCCGGACGGACACCACCGGGCGTGAGCCCAGCCTGACCTGACCACCAGCACCAAGGAGGAAGAATGAAGCGGATCCTGGTCGGCTACGACGGATCTGGGGCGGCCGAGACCGCGCTGGCCTTCGCCGGCGACCTCGCCGAGCACTACGGGGCGGAGTTGCACCTGATCGCGATCACCCAGTTGCCCGAGATCGCGGACGACATCGAGACCGAGGCGCTGATCGAGCGATCGGAGCCGATCACCCGCAAGCTGCTCACCGACGCCGCCCGCCGGTTTCCGGACCTGCGGGTCGTGACCAGTGCCCAGGTCGGACACCCCGCGGAACAGATCCTCCGATATGCCGCCGAGCATGCGATCGATCACATCGTCCTGGGTCATCGCGGACGGTCGTTCTTCGACCGCTGGCTGCTCGGCTCGGTGTCGCGCCGCGTGGTCGCCTACGCCGACTGCACGGTGACGATCACCCGTCCGGACACTCATCGGCAGGCCGTGTCGAGGCCGGACGCGCCCTGACCTCATCGGGCTGCCGAGTGTTCGGCAAACCGCCCGCGCGACCCGCGGCGGGAGTAGCCTGAGCGTGTAGTTCCGCCACGCAGAGGGAAGCCGGTGCGAATCCGGCGCTGACGCGCAACCGTGAGCCGACCTGGTCGGCGAGTCGGGATACTCCGCGTGGCGGGTTGGCCTTTGACCGCTGTCGCGAACGCACACCGAAGGCGGGTGACCGTCCTTCGTGAGCAGCAGCAGAAGGATGACGAGATGATCCTCCCCGCTCGGTACGGAGCCACTGACTGGTGTGCCGAGGATGCCGCGGACGAGCCGCACCCCTTCACCGCCCTCGAGCTCGAGTGTGCCTGGTCCGAATGGTCGGGCTACTCCCCCGTGCTGGCCGACGTCATGTTCATGCTGGCCCGGACGGGGCTGCGCTGGGGTGAGGCGCGCGCCGTCACCGTGGCCGACGTCGGCGGCGAGGGCATCATCGTCGACAAGTCCGCCGGCGAGGGCTGTGCGGCGCACCGGTTGCCGGGGTCGCTGGCGCGGATCGTGCCGCTGGTGCCCCGCGTCCGTCCGTTGGTGCGCCGGCTGGCGGTCAGCAGAGACGCGGACGAGTTGCTGTTCACCACCAGCCTCGGCGCACCCCTGCGGCGCGCCGCCGTGCTGCGCCGGCTGCACTGGGACGAGACCGGCCACGGTCGGAGCCTGCACGACCTGCGCCACACCGCCGCGTCCCTGTGGCTGGCCGAGGGTGTCGAGCCGTCCGTCGTCCGCGACTGGCTCGGGACGGCACGTCCCGCCGCCTGACGCCCCCTCACGTCATCCCGGCGAACGCCGGGATCCCTGCACCTGCCCGGCGACTGTCCGAGTCCGTGCCTAGAGTCCGTCGAACCGGGGACGGAGGGACGAAATGGCGCGCAACGGCTACGTGTACGTCATGGCGAACGAGCGCCACACGACGCTGTACATCGGCGTGACCGGCGACCTGCTGCGGCGGGTCGTCGAACACCAGCTCAAGCTCACGCCAGGCTTCACCAGGCAGTACAACTGCACCAGGCTGGTGTACTACGAGGCCGCGGAGGACATCCAGGCTGCTCTCGCTCGCGAGAAACAACTGAAGAACTGGCGACGAGCGTGGAAGGACCAGCTGATCGCCACGCTGAATCCCGAGTGGGAAGACCTGAGCCCCCGGATCGGCGTCACCCCAGCTCTCCTCGCGCACTTCGCTCGGCCCCACTCCCGGTGACGGCCAGTCAAGCAACTCACCGTCATCCCGGCGCACGCCGGGATCCCCGCAACCCGCCCGGCAACGTCAGTACAGGGCTCCCGGATCAAGCCCGGGATGACATATCCCTATCGCACGTTCAGGCCGCCGACCAGGACGCAGCGGCGGCGGCGCGCGAAGGTGCGGGCCGAGGTCAGGCCCTCGCCGGTCGGGCCGGCGATGGTGAAGGAGCAGAAGCCCTCGCCGCCGATCCCGATGCCGGCGTACGACGGCCCGTTCTTCACGAAGATCGTGGTCTGGATGCGCTTGGCCATCCTGGTCAGGGCATTCACGTCCGTGGAGTGCATGACCGCGGTGTGCCGGTTGCCGTGCTCGGCGATCACGGCCAGGTCGATGGCCTCCGTCACATCCTTCGCCCGGACGACCGGCAGCACCGGCATCATCAGTTCCACCCGCACGAACGGGTGCTCGAACGGCACCTCGGCGATGATCAGCCGGACGCCCGCCGGCGGCTCCACCCCGATCGCCTTCAGGATCAGCGCCGCGTCCTTGCCCACCCAGTCGGTGACCGGGTGCCGTCCGTCGACGACCAGCGCCTCCAGCTTCGCGATCAGGTCCGGATCGCGCAGCTCGTAGGCGCCGTGCTTCGTCAGCTCGAACTTCAGCAGGTCGGCGACGCAACTGACCGCGATCACCTCCTTCTCGGCCGTGCACGGCAGGTTGTTGTCGAAGCTCGCACCGTCGACGATGTGCTTGGCGGCCTTCTCGATCTCCGCGGTGGCGTCCACCACGCACGGCGGGTTGCCGGCACCGGCGCCGATCGCCTTCTTGCCGCTGGACAGCACGGCCTTCACGATCGCCGGCCCACCCGTGGCCACCAGCAGCCGGACCAGCTTGTGCTGCATCATCGCGTTCGTGTTCTCGATGGAGGGCTCGGCCACCGTCACCACCAGGTTCGGCGGCGCCCCGGCCTCGGCCAGCGCCCGGTTGATCTCGCGGATCAACCAGTGCGTGATCCGGGTCGCCCTCGGGTGCGGACTGAACACCACCGCGTTGCCCGCGGCCAGCATGCCGATGCTGTTGTTGATCACGGTCTCGGTCGGGTTCGTGGTGGGCGTGATCGCGCCGATCACCCCGAACGGCGAGATCTCGACCGTGGTCAGGCCGTCGTCGCCCGACCAGGCCTCGGTGGTCAGGTCCTCGGTGCCGGGAGTCAGCTCGGCCACCGCGCGGTTCTTGGCGATCTTGTCCGGCACGTTCCCCATGCCGGTCTCCTCGACCGTACCCCTGGCCATCCGCTCCAAGTGCTCGGGCACCAGGGCGACGTCCCGGACCGCCTTCACGAAGCGCGCCCGGTCCTTCATCGAGCAGTCCAGGTACTGCCGCCAGGCGGCGTCTGCGGCGGTCACCGCAGAGTCCATGTCGGGGAAGATGCCGTCGGACGGGAGCTCTGTCGGCTCGGCCACTCCTGGCCGGGCCGCGACCTCCCGGACGACCCTCTCGACGACCCTGCGGACGACCTCGGGACTGATGCTGGTCATATCCTTCTCGCTTCCTTGGTCACGGTGCCTCCGGGGATCCCGGCGCGCGCCGGGATGACGACGGGCGGGCTTCTGCGGTCGAGAGTGCGTGGGTGACGATCTCGACGTCCTCGGCGACCGTGCCGCCGGAGACGCCGACGCCACCGGCGATCCGGCCGCCGACGAAGACCGGCAGGCCCCCGCCGAAGACCACCACGCGGCCGGCGTTGGTGTTCTGGATGCCGTGCAGATCGCCGGACGGCGCGGACGCATCCCTGAGCGCAGCGGTCGGCAGCAGGAACGCCGCGGACGTGAACGCCTTGTTGATCGCGATGTCGATGCTGCCGAGCAGGGAGTCGGCCATGCGGTGCAGCAGCATGAGGTTGCCGCCCGCGTCCACGCCGGCGAACACGATCGGCACGCCGAGTTCTGCGGCCTTCGCCTCCGCGGTTTCGGCCATCGTCTTGAGGGTGTCCAGGTCGTAGGTCGCGAGCTCCCCAGGGACGATGCGGGGATCCCGGCGTTCGCCGGGCTGACGAACAGATACGCCGGGCTGACGAACAGGTACGCCGGGATGACGAACAGAGGGGTCAAGAGGCTCAGGGAGCGAGGGGCCGAGAGCCCTCGCCACGGCTGCGCGCACCAGTTGCTCGACTCGGGCGATGTCGTAGTGGTGCTCGGTGAGCCGGGCGAGGGCGTACAGGGTGTCGGACAGGCGGTTCAGGTACCTCACCAGCTCCGGCCGGACGGGACGGGTCTCGGCCATCGTCAGCACCCTGCGCTCGGCGCGCCGGGTCACCGTCCGCGCCCTGTGCAGCGCCGCGGACGGGAGATCGCGGCCCGGCACCACGAAGGCCCGCTGCGGACCCGTGACCTCCAGGCACATGTCGATCAGGCTCTCGAGGTCGGTGATGTCCGCGGCGCTGATCGTGTTGTCGAGGATCGCGCGGCCCTTCTCGTCACTGGCGAGTTCCGCGGCGAGCACGAACAGCCGCTGTTGGATGCCGTGCAGCGTCTCCCGCACCGACTCGTCCCTGGCTACGGCTTTCGCCTCGCCGATGGCCGCGTTGGCCTCGTCCACCGTGCCGTAGGCCTCGACCGCAGGGTCCTGCTTGGGCACGCGCGAGCCACCGAAGAGGCCGGTGGAACCGGCGTCGCCGGTGCGCGTGTAGACGTTGGGCATGACTACTGCGCGCCGATCTCCACCGAGTCGACGATGCCGACGATGGTCGCGTCGATGGGCGAGTCCGGACGGGCGGAGACCCGGGCCGAGCTGCCGCCGGTGACGATCACCGTCGCGCCCACCCCGGCGCCGACCGTGTCCACGGCCACCTGCGGCATGCCGACGTACTCGTCCTCGATGCCGATCCGCTGGACCACCAGCAGCTTGAACCCGACGAGCCGTTCGTCCTTGCTCGTCGAGACGACCGTGCCGCGAACCTTGGCAAGGAACATGTCATACCTCCCGTGTGATCCGGATGGAGCGGGTTGCGGCCGCGTCCCGCGCGGCGGCGGTCACCAGTGCCCGGGCACCGATCCGCAGTTCGGCGCCGGACGGCACCTGCTGCACCACCTGCTGGCTGATCAGGTCCTGCGCACAGGCCACCGTCCCTTGTCCCTGAGCCGGCCGGTCCCCGCCGTTCACCGTCACGACCGGGTCGGCCAGCGCGGCCACGAGCCCGGCGACCGAGGTGCCGAGGGCGGCGACCAGGGGGGCGCGGCGCTCGGCGTCCCTGCGCTCCCACGCGGCCAGCGCCGTCCGGGCGATGAACCGCGACTCGCACAGCCGGACGCCGAACGACGCCAGCGCGGCCAGGTTGCCGCGGAGCAGGTCGGCGTACGCCGGCGGCATGTGCGGGAACCACGCCTGCTTGGCCCTGCCGTCCGGGCAGATCGCGGTGCGCGAGGCCACCACCAGCCGGTTGCTCATGATGAACTCGCTGAACAGGTTGCTGGCCAGGCAGTCGGCCAGGCCGTGGGCGACCTTCGCCGCGATGTTGGACGTGAGCGTGGGCGCGATCAACATGTCGTGCTCCTCGACCATGCGTTTCGAGACGTCCCGCATGCCGAGAGAGCGGATCAGATCCTGGTCGAGGATTCGCTCCGCGCTCGGGGTCTGGATGTAGTCCAGCTGCACGCCCCCGGCCTTCAGCATGGCCAGCTCACCGATGCAGTCGTCGAAGCCCAGCAGGCCGCCGGTGAACACCACCAGCGCGCGGCGGGGGGACGGGCCGATCATCTCGAGGATCGCCTCGCGGATGAGGGTGCGCAGGTCGGCGTCGGTCATCGGTCCTCCTCGGGGTGGGCCCTTCGTGACGCTCGCTGCGCTCGCTCCTCAGGGAGCGGGTTGGGGTGATGCGCTCGCTCCTCAGGGAGCGGGTTGGGGGGCTGCGCTCGCTCCTCGGCCCTGGTCCAGCGAAACCGTTCGTCGAGCTTGTCGAGACGCGCTCGATCGGTGGATCCAGGCTCGGGGAGCGGGTGGGGGCGCATCGGGATGCCCAGCGGGGTGACGAAGAGGGGCTCGATCGGACGGACGACCGGACGGCCGAGGCGGGTCGCGAAGACGTCGGGGGCGTTGGGGAATGAACTCGAGCCGCCGACGAGATAGACCATCGGGGCATCGTGGCCGGTCAGCGCGGAGGCGGCGATCGAGGCCATCTTCTCCAGCGTCGGCCGGATCACGCCGAGCACGTCGTCGCGGCGGGCGGGGTCCTTCTTCATCTCCTCGGCGTCCTCGTAGGCGATCCGGTAGGCGCCGGCCAGCACGAGCGTCATGTGGTGGCCGCCGGTGGCCTCGTCCACGGAGCGCAGCACCTCACCGTCCGCCAGGATCGACACCCCGGTCGTACCGTGGCCGATGTCGACCACGCAGCCGTCGGTGATGCCCAGGACGCGCGCGGCCGCGACCGGCTCGTCCACGACCTCGCCGGTATCGAGCCCGGCAGCACCCGCGACGTTGCGGAACACCGTGATGTCGCCCTCGCTGATCCCGGGCGGGACCGACACCGACGCCCGGGTGAACCGGTGGCCGAGCCGGCGCTCGACGTCCTCGGTGAGCCGGCGGACGGCGGTGGTCGCGCCCGCCCAGTCCACCACGACCCCGTCGCGGACGACGCTGGAGTGCACCCAGCCGCCCGCCACCGGACGGTTGAGTCCATCCACCACCGAGACGACGATGTTCGCCGTGCCGAGGTCGATCCCGAGCCGCGGCTCACCGAGGGGCTCGTCCACCGCACCGGTGCGGACGAGTTCGGCGAAGCGGCGGATCGCCGCCTCGGGCGCTTCGAGACTCCGGATGGACGGTGCCATGGTCGCGGTCACTCCTTGAGCAGCTTTCCGAAATCGCCATCGCGGAGGCCGAGGGCGTTCGCCTCGTCGGTGTCGAGGTGGATCTCCGGCACCCAGTCGTCCTTGATCCGGATGATGACGTTGTCCAGCACGCCGCCGCGCTCGCCGCAGAACCCGACCTTGACCAGGTCCTGGTCGGCCAGCCCGAGCGCCTTCGCGTGGCTCGGCCCCATGTGGATGTGCCTGGCGGCCACCATCACCCCGTGTGGGACGTGGATCTTCCCGCGCGGCCCCTCGATGTCGATCGGACCGGCGTCGTCCAGGTGCCCGGACTGGGTGACCGGGGCGTCGATGCCCAGCGCGACGCAGTCCGTCCGGCTCAGCTCGACCTGGGTCTTCGCCCGGCACGGCCCCATCAGCCGGAGCTTCGGGAACGTGCCCCTGGGTCCCGAGATCGAGACCGTCTGCTCGGCGGCGAAGTCGCTCGGTTGGCGGACCCTCCGGTACACCGTCAGCTCGTCGAGGCCGAACAGCGTCGCCAGGTCCTCCCGGGAGAGGTGCGCGTGGCGGTTCGACACACCCACGACGATGCGCAGCTGCAGTTCGCTGATCACCCTGCGGGTCACCTCCTCGACGAGTTGACGGGTGTCCGGAGCAGTCATGTCAGGCCTTCTTGGGCAGCAGCTGCTCGACGTCGGCGTGGGGCCTCGGGATCACGTGCTTGCTGACGACCTCTTCGCCCACCTGCGCGGCAGCAGCGGCACCGGCGTCGACCGCGGCCTTGACCGCACCCACGTCACCGCGGACCATCACGGTGACCAGGCCGGCGCCGACCTTCTGGTAGCCGATCAGGACGACGTTGGCCGCCTTGACCATCGCGTCCGCCGCTTCGACGGCGCCCACGTAACCCTTGGTCTCGACGAGACCCAGCGCTTCGCTCATGGCACTTCCTCTCTCTCGTTACTTCTTCGTCCGGCTGGTTGACGGCTTGCGGGTGCGTGGCTTCGGCGGCGCGGGCAGCTCCGAGCCGCTGGTCGGGGCCCCCACATCGCTGGTTGAAGCCACCACATCGCTGGTTGAGGCCACCACATCGCTGGTTGAGCTTGTCGAAACCGGCTCGGACGTCTCGACAGGCTCGACGAGCGGTGGGGCGGGGGGCGTCTCGACAGGCTCGGCGGGCGGTGGGGCGGGGGGCTCGACGGGCGGTGGGGCGGGGGGCTCGACGAGCGGTTCCGCGGGGGGCGTCGGGCGCTCCAGGCCCACCGTGACGTCGGTGAGGACCACGGGGTCGAGCTGGTCGCTCGGGCGCGGGATCACCGAGGTGGCGAAGACCTTCGAGATCCTGGACGCGGCGGCGCAGGCTGCGGAGACCGCGGACTGGACGGCCGAGACCTGGCCCTGGATCTTCACGGCCACCATGCCCATGCCGTCGGTGGTCTCGTAGCCGATCAGGGACACGTCCGCTGTCTTCAGCGCGACGTCCGCGGCCTCCACCGCGGCGGGCAGGCCGAGCACCTCGATGGTGCCGAGGCTCAGGTTGGGCATGACGTGCTCCTTCACACTGCTGTCGGGTCGGTGAGTGGCATGCGCTTGACGAGGCGGGCGGCGTTGGCGCCGGCGGCGCGATCGCTGGCCTCAGCGCGGTTGAGGTTCTCGACCAGGTACGGATGCCCGGCCGGCAGCTTCTCGGTGGTGATCACGACGAAGTCGAGGCTGATCCCGATCCCGATGCCGAGCCGGGACTCGAGGCTCGCGTCGTGGGCCAGCACCAGCGGGTTCCGTTCGGCGTGCCGGCTCACCTCGATCGGGACGCCCTCCTCCTCCACGCCGTGCAGGACCTCGGCGATCCGGGCGTCGGGGATGTCGTCGTTCAGGCGCAGCCTGATGGTGGGACGGTCGCGGTTCATCGCTGCGCCTCCCAGGCCAGGACGAGTCCCGTGGCCACGGCGTTCCGCGGGCCCTCGCTGCCCCGGATGTTCGCCCGTCCGGCCACCACGCGGTACTCGCCCAGCGCTTTGGTGACCAGCTGCGGGATCTCGAAGTCCAGCGCGGAACCACCGACGAGCACCACGTGGGCGATGTCGCGGACGTTGCTGGTCGGGCTGACCGCCGCCAGGGCCCGCAGCGCGTTGGTGACGAACACCCGCTCCTTCGCCCGGATCCGCACCTGCCGAATCACCTCCAGGGGCTGCCTCAGCGGCAGCGGAATCATGCCCTCGGGATGCAGGACCACGGTCCGGGCGAACACGTGCGGCGGCAGCGGCTCGTCGAAGAACTGGACGGTGCCGTCCTCGTGGCGGATGTTGAACAGCGTCTCCACCCTGGCCAGGGGGTAGCGCTTGACGTTCTCGGCGTCCTCCGCGCTCTCCAGCCCCAGCTCGGACTGGATCAGCAGCGTGACCATGTTGCCCGCGCCGGCCAGGTGGACGGAGCGGGCCACCCCGTCCGCCCTCAACACGGACGCGTCGGTCGAGCCCGCGCCCATGTCGAGGATCGCGATCGGGATGGACGTGCCGGGCGTGGTCAGCGCCCCGCGGATGGCCATGTCGGCCTCCACCCCGCCGACCTCGACCGGGATGCCGAACTGGGCGGTCATGTCGTGCGCGATCCGCTGCATCTGCAACCGGTCGGCCTTCACCATCGCCGCGATGCCGACCGCCGCCTCCAGCGAGAACTCGCCGGCCAGTCCGCCGGTGACCTTCTGCGGCACCTGGGTGTCGACGGCGAGCAGGTCGGTGACCTCGATGCCGGACGGGTCGCGGTCGGTGAGCCGGCCCATCACGACCCGGACCTTCTCCATCATCCCGCCGATGTTGGTGCCGGGTTCGCCTCTGACGTTGGTGATGTGACCGACCGTCCCGGCCACCCGCATGATCTCGTCCGCGCCGGCGTCGACGTCGACCTCGGCGGTCCGGTCGCCGATGAACTGCAGCGACCCGGCCGGGATCCGGCGCTCGGTGACGTCGCCCTTCGGCGTCTTGATCACCACCGCCGACCGGTTGCCGACCAGCGAGCGGGCCATCGGCACCACGGAGGCGGTCTCGTCCGAGTCGAGGCCGAAGAGGGTCGCGATGCCGTAGGGGTTGGCCAGCGTCTCGATGATCCGGCCGACCTCGGCGACCTCGATCGCGGCGAGCATGCCGATCGGCACCTTGTCGATCAGGCCCACCTCGTCGACGATCGGGATCTTGTGCCGCAGCCGGTTGTGCACCAGCACGCCGTCGTCCCGCTGCAGGATCGCGCCGGTCACCTCCACCCGTCCGGCGGCGGCGTTGATCCGGGCGGCGACGTCCTCGAAGCTGTACGACCGGTCGGCGACCACGATGTACGGCGTGCCCGCGCTGGCGTGGGCGAGGTCGCCGATGCCGATCGTCGTGCCCACGCCGATGCCCAGGCCGCCGGGCGTGGTGGGGTTGTGGCCGATCATCGTCGACTCGGTGATGATCGTCTCCGAGATCGTCTCCATCGCGACGTCGCCGATCACCGGCGCCGCCTCGTTGATCCGGATCAGGTCGAGCTCGGTCAGCGAGCGGCCGGCCGCGTCGAGCGCCATGGTGAGCGCCTGGAACACACCCTGGGTGTTCTGCGCCGTGCCCTTGATCCCCGTGGTGGACACGATCGACGACGCGACGAACACCGGGGCGGCGCCCGCGGGGAGTTCCGCGAGCGCCACCTCGGTGGTCGCGTTCCCGATGTCGATACCGGCGATCAGGGCCATCTGGTCAGGACTTCCTTATCCGTACGGGCTTCGTCAGTGGTGATCCCCGAGCTCGAGTGGTGATCCCTGAGCTTGACGAAGGGTCACTCCGCCTTGAGCCGGCCGCGCTTCTCGTAGACGTCCGCCGCTTCCTTGATGAAGGAGGCGCTGACCGTGCAGCCATAGTCGTGCTCCAGCTTGTCCGCGATGCCGTACAGCTCGGCCTTGGTCGAGCGGTACGGGCGCAGCGCGTTGTACACGCTGAGCAGCTCGGCGTCCGGCACCTTGATCAGCTCGGCGGCACGGCGCATGTTGCGGGCCAGTGTGTCCCGGCCGACGGACTCGGCCACCTGTGCCTGCATCTCCAGCGTCTCCGGGGCGATCCGGAAATCGTCCGCGGTGAGCTGGCCCGAGATCACCTTGTCCAGGCTGAACTCGGCGAGCACCTTGCCGGTGGCCGCCTTGATCTGACCGGGCATCTTCTCGCCCAGCGGGTAGCTGGAGGCGTCGATCGTCCCCGTCGCGGCCGTCTTCTTGGCGAACGACACCTGGTCCTTGCCGAGGTTCGCCATCACCTCGGCCATGATCTGGCGGATCAGTTCCTCTGATTCCATGTCGCTCTCCTAGCGGTACTCGACCCGAAGGGTCTGCGTCTTCTTGTTCGGGTCACAGAGCTGGGTCTCCTTGATGTGCCACAGCGCCGCGATGGCCTGGTACTTCGGCCTGGCCATCTGGTCGTTGCGGACCGGCACCGGGGACGGCGACTCGCCCTTGGCGTACTTGGCTGCGTTCTGGCCGATGGCGCGGAACGTGTCCGCGTCGATCAGCGGCGCCTGGGAGAACAGCTCCAGGTTGCTCAGCGGCGGCAGGTCCCTCTGGTGGATCACCGTCGTGCCGCGGGACTGGATGCCGATCCCGATCCCGGACCCGGAGAGCTTCGCCGCCTCATGGGCGATGAAGCCGACATCCGCGGTGCGGAACACCCGGATGAACCGGTAGCTGAGCCCCTGCTCCTCGATGCCCGCGCACAGTTCGCGCAGGACGTCGTCGTGGGGCAGCCCGATGATCGTGCTGGTCATCCGGCCGCCGAAGCCGGGAGCGAGGGCGATCACGACCTCGCGCGGATTGGTGCCGCGCTCGGCCGGGCCGGCCTCGCTGATCTGTAGCGCACCGGACGCGGAACTCACGCTCGGTGCGGTGGCGACGGCGGTTGCCGTGCCGCCACCGGAACCGGTCGCGAACTCACGCACGACCTCTTCGATGATGCTGCGCAGCGTCTTCTCGTCCATCTCACTCTCCTCAGACGTTCTCTGGGCTGATCGCCTGGCGGATGGTCTTCAGCTGCTCCCAGCGCTCGTCGGAGATCTGGTAGCCGGTCTGCGGCCCGCGGTAGTCGTTGGGCTGGTTGACCGCGCTGATCACCTCGAAGTCCTTCGTCAGGATCGCCGCGGTGTGCAGGTAGTCGCCGGCCACGCGCTGCTTGAGCATCCCGAAGACCGACGTCGCGACGTCGTCGAAGCCCGCCTTCGCCAGCGCCTTGACGATGTCGACGCCGGTCAGGCCACGCTTCATCAGGTCCTCGGTGGCCTTCAGGTCCTCCACCACGTTCCGGTTCGGCATGTCCTCCGAGCCGCGGGCGTAGGTGGCCGCCTCGACCTCGGCGTCCGTGACCTCGGTGAGCCCGAGTTCGCGGAACAGCGCCTGGATCACCCGCGCGGCCTTGTTGCGGACCCGGACCACGTCCTCCTCGAGCACCGGCACCAGGCCACCGTCGACCTTGAGGTCGCGCTGGATGATCAGCCAGTCGTCGAAGTCGTCGGCGTCCCAGTTGGAGCCGGCGAACATGTTGTCGTAGTTCGGGGTGGCCGAGTAGCCGGAGCAGATGAAGTCCGTGCCGGGCACGAACTGCATCAGCGACCGGGCCACCCGCCGCAGGTCGGAATGGGTGAAGGTCTGGTCGTTGCTGGACGCGCACTCGAGGTCGAGCGCCATCGCGATCAGGTTCTCGGCCAAGATCGCCCGGACGCCGGCCGGGACGGCGGCGGGGACGCCGACGCACGACACGGAGCCGTTCTGGATGCCCTGGGAACCGGCCGCCTTGGTGATGTACAGGCAGCGGGCCTCCAGGTACAGCATCGACTTGCCCTCGGCGTAGCCCATCTGGACCTCGGAGCCGGTGCCGGAGGTGAACCGCATCTTCAGGCCGCGGGACGCGTAGCAGGAGGCCAGGAAGGCCTTCGACCACGGGGTGTCGTCGCCGTCCATGAACACCGGCTCGGTGCCGTAGACCGACACGGTCTCCGCGTACGCGGTGAAGCCGCGCATGCCGAGGTTCAGCTCGGTGGCCTCCTCGACCGCGCACTGGGTGAGGATGCCGGGCCGTCCGACCTGCGCGCCCACCATCAGCGAGATGGCGTTGAACGGCGCGTACCGGACGATGCCGACGGTCGTCTCCAGCTCGGCGAAGCCGCGCAGTGCGGCCTCGGCCGCGTCCGCCGCGATCTGGACCGGGTGGTCCTTCACGTTGGTGACGTGCGCCTGGTTGGCCGGGGACTTGCGGGCCCGCATCTTGGTGACGGCCATCATCATCTCGAGGACGGTCATCTTCCCGACGACCTCGCAGATCTTGGCCGGGGTCATGGCGGTGGTCAGCTTGACGACCTCCGCGCGCGGCACATTGATGTCGCACAGCTTGCTGGCCAGCTCGACCGAGTCCATCCGGCAGACGGCCTCGGCGTTCTCGAGCTTGATGCCGTAGTCGGCGATGAACGTGTCGATCATGTCGAAGTCGGCGCGCTGCTTGCCGTCCAGCTCCACGACCAAGCCGTTCTCGATCCTGATCGACGGCTTCGGGTCCTGCGGGCTGCTCATGGCGATCAGGCCGACCTCAGGCCACTCGGTGACGAACCCGTCCTGGTTCACCGGACGGGCGTCGAGCGCCTCGAATCGTTTGCTCTGCACAGTGGTGCCTCGTCTCAGATGTACGGGGTCGTGGTGGACTCGGGGTACGCGCCGAGCGCACCGAGCAGGCCACGGCCGACCTCACGGGCGGCGATGATCGCCTGGCGGACCGCGCCGGAATCGCCACTGAAGAACGAGATGACCTCGTTGGAGTAGCTGGTGCCGGCGGCGGGGCTGGAGTAGCCGATCACGTCGATCGTGGATGCCTTCACCGCGGTGTCGGCCAGGACCACGCCGATCGCGGCCGGGGCGCCGACGGTGATGCCGAACGACTTCCCGAGCGGGGCTCCGAACGCCTTGTTGAGGGCATAGGACGCCCGCGCGGTGTACTGGAACTCCAGGTGCCCGGCGTCGTTGCCGTAGACGTCACCGAAGGTCCGGTCGAGCTCGCTCAGGGCCACCTCGACCGCACGGCGGGCATCGGAGACGTCCACCGCGCCGAAGACGATCAACGAGCCGTGGCCGGCGCCGCCCTTGGTGTCGCGGGGCAGCTCGATGGTCACGATCTCGGTGTTGGTGGCCTTCACGGCCTCGTCCGCGGCGAAGATGTGCGGACCGGCGCCGGTACGGGCACCAAGGATGCCGATCGACTTGTACTTCGGGTCGATCTTCATCAGCGCGTGGATCTGCGGGTCGACATTGGCGATGACCAGGCCGATGGTGTCGCCCAGCGGGTTGCAGCCGACGTACTCGGTGCTCGCCGGACGGGCACCCGCCGGTGCCGGGGCCGCTGCCGCGGGCGCCGACCCACCGTCGAGCTTCTTCATGACGGCCGACATGATCTGGTCGACCAGTTCCTCAGTTGCCATGAGGGTTCACGTCCTCACTTCTCGATCGACGGGAGGATCTTCTCCACGTCGGTGTGCGGGCGCGGGATCACGTGGACGGAGACGAGCTCGCCCACGTTCTTGGCCGCGACGGCGCCGGCGTCGGTGGCGGCCTTGACTGCTCCGACGTCACCGCGGACGAGCACGGTGACCAGGCCGGAGCCCACTCGCTGGCTTCCGATGAGGACGACATTGGCCGACTTGACCATGGCGTCCGCTGCTTCAACAGCGGCGACGAAACCCTTCGTCTCCACCATTCCGAGGGCTTCCTGCATTCCAGACTCCTGTCGTTGGGTCTCCTCCACCGGCACCGATATTCCCGGCGGCATTCGCATTGACGGTAGGTCGGGATGGCAGCACGAAACGGCCCTCCAGGGACCACTTTCGGCGCGCCTTCGGCCGGCCAAGTCGACCGGAAAGTGCAAGCCGGACGACGGGATCGTGCAGGTCTGCACACGACCGTCCGATCTGTTGACACCCCGTCCGGGCGCACGGACGATGACCCTGTCCGACCACGGGGACAGGTCCCATTACCGTTCGCTCCCGCGGCCGACCCGCGGCGGCCACCGCCCACGAGGTGAGAGGCAGGGATGGCTGAGAAGCAGCGCATCATCCAGGAGTTCGTCCCGGGCAAGCAGGTCACGCTGGCCCATGTGGTGGCGAACCCGGACGCGCGCCTCTACCCGAAGGTCGGCCTCGCCCAGCAGGCGGGAGCGATCGGCGTGATGACCATCACCCCTAGTGAAGCAGCGATCATTGCCGCGGACATCGCCACGAAGGCCGCGGCGGTGGAGCTGGGCTTCGTCGACCGGTTCTCCGGGTCTCTGGTGGTGCTCGGCAGCCTGACCGACGTCCAGTCCGCCGTGGAGAACGTGGTCACGATCCTGTGCGACCAGCTCGGTTTCGCCAGACCGCCGCTGACGCGGACGTGAAGCGGATCCTGCTGGTCGGCGGCGTCGGCTGCGGCAAGACCACCCTGCTGCAGCGCCTGCACGGCACCGAACTCAGCTACGCGAAGACCGAGACCATCTACACCGACGGCGCCGTGGTGGACACCCCTGGGGAGTACCTCGAGCTGCCCTGGTTCAAGCATGCGCTGCGGCTGGCGTCGTTCGAGACCGAGCTGGTGGTGCTGCTCGCGTCCGCCACCGTCGGGGAGGCGCGGTTCCCGCCCGGCTTCACCACGTTCTTCATGCCACCGTCGATCGGCGTGGTGACCAAGATCGACATCGCGACCCCGGCCGAGGTCGCCACCGCGTCCAGCCACCTGCGCCTCGCCGGCGCGACCGAGTTGTACGAGGTCTCCGCCCTCACCGGAGAGGGCATGGACGTCCTCGCCGCCCGCCTGGCCTGAGGACCGTCCTCCGTCATCCCGGCGAACGCCGGGGTCCCCGCAACCCGACCGGCGACGTAGCGCACGGGATCCCGGATCAAGTCCGGGATGACGAGGGAAGAGTCCGGGATGACGAGGGAAGAGTCCGGGATGACGAGAGAAGAGTCCGGGATGACGAGAGAAGAGTCCGGGATGACGAGAGAAGAGTCCGGGATGACGAGAGAAGAGTCCGGGATGACGAGAGAAGAATCCGGGATGACGAGAGATGACGCACGGGCTGGACCGAGTCAGAACCGTCCCCTTACCGTTCAGCTCCCGCGCGCCCACGCACCGTCATCCCGGCGAACGCCGGGATCCCCGCAGCCCGGCCGGCAACACACGTGCAGGGGATCCCGGGTCAAGCCCGGGATGACGTCAAGCCCGGGACGACAGGGCACGTCAGACGATGCGGCGCAACAGGGCGGCCAGGTCGGCCTCGGTGACTGCGACGGGGTTGCCGGACGTGCAGAAGTCCTTCAGCGCGGTCGCCGCGAGGGACGGGACGGCGGCGAGGAAGGCGTCCCGATCGACGTCGGCGGCGGTGATGGTCGCGGGCATGTCGAGCGTCCAGCGCAGCTGCTCCACCCAGTCGATCAGCGCCAGCACCAGGTTGCGGTCGCTGGACGCCCGCAGCCCGACCGCCCGCGCGAGGGTGACGTAGCGGCGTCCCACCCCCGACAGTCCGCCGTAGCCGAAGCCCAGATCGCCGGCGTTGAAGGCGATCACGTGCGGCAGCAGGATCCCGTTGAGGCGGCCGTGCGCGACCTTGAACGAGCCGCCGATCGCGTGGGAGAGACCGTGGACGATGCCCAGCCCGGAGTTCTGGAACGCGATCCCGGCCATGGTGGCGCCGGTGTGCTGGTGCTCCCTGGCCTTCAGGTCGTCGCTGCTGCGGTAGCTGCGCACCAGGTAGGTGTCGGCGATCCGGAGCGCCTTCTCGGCGAGGGCGTCGGAGAAGTCGTTGTGGCCCACCGCGACGTAGGCCTCGATCGCGTGGCTCACCGCGTCCATCCCGGAGTCGGCGACGAGCCGCGGCGGCGCCGTGCGGACCGCGTCCGGGTCGAGGATCGCCATCTCCGGCAGCATGTCCGCTGACGTCAGCGGCAGCTTGGCGTGGCTGACCGGGTCGGTGACCACCGCGAAGGAGGTGACCTCCGAGCCGGTGCCGCTGGTGGTCGGGATCACGATCAGCCCGTCGCTGAGCGGATGGCCCTGTTCGAGAGCGAGTTTGCGGACCGCCTTCGCGGTGTCGATCGGTGACCCGCCGCCGAGCGCGACGATCGCGTCCGGCTCGAAGGCGAGGAAGGCGCGCAGTCCCTCCGTGACGGCGTTGATGTCGGGGTTCGGCTGCACCTGGTCGAAGACCTCGACGATCGCCTTCCGCAACTCGGCCAGCACCTGGTTCATCAACTCGGTGGTCGCCATGAAGGCGTCGGTGACCACCAGGACCCGCTTGCCCTGGAGCGTGTCCAGGGCCTTCAGTGAGTCAGGCCCGTAGCAGAGGGTGGTGGTGAGCTGGAAGCGAAACACCGGCTGGTCTCCCGTCGCGCGCAGAGAACTGACGCCGGAACTCGCTCGGGGACAGCCCGGTGTGCGAGCGGAAGACCCTGGAGAAGTAGTTGACCTGGTGGAAATCGAGCTCCGCCGCGATCTTCTGCACCGGCATCTGCGTGGAAGCTAGCATCAGCTGGGCGCGGGAGATCCGCCAGGCCGTCACATACGACACGAATGTGTAGCCGGTGACCGATTTGAACAACTTCGACAGGTGGCCGGGCGACCAGTGCGTGGACGCCGCCGCCTCGGTGAGCGACAGCGCGCGGTTGGGGTGCCGGGCGATGTCGTTGAGCAGGTCCCTCAGGTCGCGGGCGCGGTGCGGGCGCGAGCGGACGATCTCGTCCAGCACCATGCCCAGCAGGCGCTCGAAGTACAGCTGCGCGGAGTAACGGTTGGTGGACGCCGTCCTGCGGTCGCGCTGGCGCTGGACGACCTGGGTCAGGTGCGGCAGCAGCCGGGGCGCGCTGTCCCGGGTCGCCGCCAGCACCCCGTCCTCGATCCGGACGAGGTGGTCGCGGACGTCGCCGGCGCCGGCGTACGCCTCGTCCAGCAGCCGGCTGATCTCGCCGAACGCGCCGGCGAGGTCTTCTGCGTCGATGGCGGCGCGCAGCGAGCTCCAGTCCTCGGCAGGGGTGCCCGTCGCGCCCGTCCCCTCGGCGGCGGGCGGCCGCGGCACCAGGGTGAGCAGCGGGAACCGGGATCGCGGCGCCTCCGCGACGCCGCGGCGGCTCCGCACGCCGTCGATGCCCTGGCTGAGCCCCAGCAGCGTCTTGGCCGCGGCGGCGATCCGGCGCAGGTTGGACCGCGGCACCTGCTCGTACAGTTCCTCCAGCTGGACGTCGCCGCGCCAGCCGGAGTTGTTGGTGAGGTACTCCGGCTGTTCCGCCTCCGGCACCCGCACCTGGCCGCAGAGGATGGCGCCCACGTAGGTGTCCCCGTCCGTGATCGGGACGGAGAAGTCCACCAGCCCGGAGTGACAGCGGTAGGCCTGCGGTGAGCCCTCGATCAGTGACTGCAGGCCGCCGTGGGCGTCGCAGCCGTGACAGAGCTTGTCGCGACGCGGATCGGAGCGCATCATCCGGCAGAAGTCGGTGAACGCGCAGGCCGGTGTCACCGGGATGCCGCGGGTGTCCACAGCCACCGTCGCGAGCCCCGTCGCCTCTGAGAAGTCTTCGAGTACCTTCTGGAGCTGGTCGAGGTCCAGCACCGCTCCAATCCCCAGCTCAGCCATTGACGCCTCCGGTTGGATCGATGCCGAGACTAGCTCAACCGGCCACCCCGGGAAAGGGTGCGGTCGCCGCCCCCGGACGGGCGCCAGGCCGGTGCCGGCGGGGCGGCGGGGCCCGCAGAATGCCGGCCCCGCGACCCGAGGAGTCGCGGCGGATCTTCAGGAAAAGCTCAGCAAATGGGCTGCCGGTCACCCATTCGGGGGATTACCATATTCGACAGGTGCTTTGCCCATTGGCAGTCCTTTAGGGATAGGGGACCGCGGCCCCGCCTTCTTCGAGGCGGGGCCTAGCCGTTTCCTGGGCCGGTGACCCCGCAGCCGCAGGACTCCCGCACCACCAGCGTGGTCGGGTACGACCGGGACTTCGGCACCGTGCCCAGCACCTCGGCGACCGCGGCCCGCGCCATCCGCGCGAGCGGCACCCCCGCCGTCGTCAGCGGGGAGACGGCGAACTCCGCCCCCGGCGAGCCGTCGAAGGAGGTGACCGCGACCGCGCCCGGCACCGGCCGTCCGGCCCGCTGCAGGCCCGCGACCAGCCCGATCGCGATCTGGTCGGACGCGGCGAACGCCGCGGTCACGCCGGGATGGGCGGACACCAGGAGTGCGGCGGCGGCCAGTCCGCCGGCCGACGACCAGTGCACGCGGATCCGGTGGCCGGTGCCGAGGCCGGCCTCGACCAGTTCGTCCCGCCAGCCGCGCTCGCGGTCGTCCATGGGCTCGTCCGTCGCCTCGGGGTGGTCGGTGCCGATGACCAGCGCCACCTCGCGGTGCCCGTGGACCTCGACGAGGTGCCGGACCGCCGCCCGCGCACCGCCGTAGTAGTCCGGCCAGATCGCCAACCGCTCGGTCGGCGTGGCCAGACTCATCCGGACCAGCGGGACGCGGCTGCGCAGCGCCACCGCCACGGCTTCCGGTTCGGGGGCGGTCGCGGTGATCACACCGGCCACGAGGTGTCCGCTGAGGGTCTCGACCAGCGGAGCGATGCCGCCGGTCGTGCTCTGGGCCAGCACGAGGTTCATCGACTTGGCGCGGGCAGCGACCTCGACAGCCTGCGCCAGCGCAGCGAAGTACGGGTTGCTGACGTCGGGGACGATCAGGCCGAGCAGGTCGGAGCGTCCGGTGATCAGGGACCGGGCCGCGGCGTTGGGCCGGTAACCCAGCTTCTCGATCGCGTCCAGGACCTTGGTGCGGGTGGCCTCCGCGACCGGCCGCGGCCCGTTGTTCACGACGTAGCTGACCACCGCGGAACTCACCCCGGCCAGCCGGGCCACGTCGTTCCGCGTGACGTCCCGTGGCGGCCTGGCATCGCTGCTGGACATCCACCCCCCTGTCGCTCTGTGCCCGCCAAGCCTAGAGGCCCGCCGTCGGCGACTCGTCAGCCCTTCGTGACGGTCGCAGCGCGACCTCCTCAGGGAGCGATGACGACTGTCGTCCCGGCGAACGCGTCATCCCGGCGAACGCCGGGATCCCCGCACATGCCCGGCAGCCCGACCATTGTCATCCCGGCGAACGCCGGGATCCCGGGTCAAGCCCGGGATGACAAAGACAGCCGGGATGACAAAGACAGCCCGGGATGACAAAGACAGAGGGGACAGCTCAGACGGCCTCGGCGAGGTAGAGCACGACGTGGTCGGGCTGCATCGGGGCCTCGATCAGGCCGGTGGTGGCCAGCAGCGAGCCGGGCAGGACCACGCCGGACGGTGCGCCGGCGAGTCGCAGCGTGGGGACGGGACCGGCGCCGGCGGACTCGGGGCTGAGGTCCAGTTCGACCCCCCACCAGGGCGGGGGAAGGACGCCCGACGGCGGCGGGCCGACCAGGACCGGTGACACCCGGTAGCGCCGGGCGGGATCGAGGCCCGGCAGCGGCAGCCGGCCCAGGAGCGCGGGGGTGTGCCACGCCACGGTCGCGAACGAGTAGAGCGCCCGGGAGCGGTCCGGCGCGACCACGCCACCGGCGACGATCGAGTCGTCCGGGACGTCGATGCGGACCAGATCGCCGCCCAGCAGCAGGTCGCGATGAGCCTTGTAGAACGCGATCCAGCCGGCGAGCTCCGCACGCTCCGCCGGGGTCGCCGTCCGGATGTCCCACTCGATGCCGAAGTGGCCGAAGAGCGCGGTCCCCGCCCGGAAGCCCAGCTCGTGGGTGCGTCCGGTGGTGTGCGACGTGCCGGACGCGATGTGCGAACCCATCAGCTCCGGCGGGAGGAGCTGGGTGGTCCACCGCAGCATCTGCTGCCGCTCCTGCGGGTCGATGCAGTCCGACACCCAGACCCGGTCGGTGTGCTGCAGGACGCCCAGGTCGACCCGGCCGCCGCCCGCCGAGCACGACTCGATCTCCAGGCCCGGATGCGCGGCCTTGAGTTCGTCCATCAGCCGGTAGGTGGCCTCGGTCTGCGCGTGCACCCCGGGACGGCCGTCGGGCCGGCTGCCCGCGTCGATCAGGTCGCGGTTGTGGTCCCACTTGATGTAGTCGATCCGGTACTCGTCGAGCAGCGCGAGCATCGCGTCCCGCAGGTAGGCGTAGCACTCCGGGATCCCCAGGTTGAGCACCTGCTGGTGGCGGAACGCCGGCGGCAGCCGGTCCCCGGCGGCCAGCACCCACTCCGGGTGCGCCCTGGCGACGTCGGAGTCGAGGTTCACCATCTCCGGCTCGAACCACAGGCCGAACTGCATGCCCAGCTCGCGGACCCGGTTCACCAGCGGGTGCAGCCCGTCCGGCCAGACCTCCGCGGACACCTGCCAGTCGCCCAGCCCCGCCCAGTCGTTGCGCCGGGCGCCGAACCAGCCGTCGTCCAGCACGTACCGCTCGACGCCGATCGCCGCCGCCTGCTCGGCCAGCTCCAGCAGCGGCGGCAACGAATGGTCGAAGTAGACCGCCTCCCACACGTTGATCGTCACGGGACGCTGCGTGGACGGATGCGTCGGACGCGCGCGCAGGTGCCGGTGGAAGCGGCGGGCCACCTCGTCCAGGCCGACGCCGTACGAGCCGTAGAGCCACGGACCGGTGTAGGCCTCGCCGGGACCGAGCACCATCTCCCCCGGCAACAGCAGTTCCCCGCCGCCGAGCAACTGCTCGCCGGTGATCATGCGTTCGGCGTAGTGGGTGTGGTTGCCGCTCCACCCGATGTGGACGCCCCAGACCTCGCCGGACCCGAAGCCGAAGCCGGCCGTGCCCGCGTGCAGCACGGTGGCCGCGTCCGCGCCGGTGCGGCCCCTGCGGCCCTCGCGCAGGTGGGTCCCGATGGTGAACGGACGGCGTTGCGGCACGCGCTCCTTGCCCCAGCGGCCGGTCAGGTCGAGCAGTTCCGATGCCACGACGGGCACCGGGTACGCCAGCACGAGATCGTTCAGCTGGTAGTCGGTGGAGCCGGTGTTCGTCAGCCGCGCCCGGCTGCGCAGCACCCCGCCGGCGGCCAGCTCGACCGTCAGCACCAGCTCGAGCCCGGCGACCTCGTCCACGGCGGTCACCTCGACGCTGCCGGTGCCGAGGGTGACGAGGGTGGGGCGGCCGGACGGGGTCTCGACCCTTCGACGGGGCTCAGGGGAACCCGGCTCGACCAGCGGTTGGGGTGCAACCCTGAGCGTCCTCGTCGTGAACGCCGGCGACCAGTCGCGGCCGCCGCGCGAGCCGCTCAGCCCGGGCCGGCCCATCCAGCCGGTGCGGTGCTCGGGCAGCATTCCCACCCGCACCGGCTCGTCCACCAGGTTCGGGGCCATCGGGTACGCCCCGGCCGTGACCAGGGCCGTCACGTCCGCGAGGGTCAGCTCGCCGGGATCGGCACCCCAGTGCGCGATCGCCGGCAGCCGGCCGCCGGCCAGGTCGAGGACGACCCCCACGCCGTCGGCGCGCAGTACGACGTAGGCATTCACGGTCTCGGTCATTCCTGGTTCCTCCTGGTCCGGCTGTGCTGGCGGGTGATCACGTCCACCCTGGTCGGTTCGATCTGGTCAGGGGTGCAGCCGCAGGAGCCGCGGCGCACGAGCTCGGTGGGGAACTGCCGATGAACGCCCCGGGCGAGCTCGGGTTCGTCGAGCAGCTCGATCACCGCCGCGGCGAGCTCGGGCAGCGGCTGGCGGGCGACGGTGAGCGGCGGCCAGCAGAACTCCGACTCCTTGGTGCCGTCGAAGGCCACCACCGCCACGTCCTCGGGGATCCGCACACCCCGCTCGTGCAGCGCGCGGACGAGCCCGACGCCCTGCAGGTCGTTGCTGGCGAAGACGGCGTCCAGCCGCGGGTCCTCGGCGAGCAGCGCCGCGGCCCCGGCGTAGCCGCCCTCCCGGCTCCACGGCACCCGGACGATCGCGCCGTCCGGCAGCCCGGCGGTGCGGAGCGCCCGCCGCCAGCCCTGCTCGCGCGGGTCGGGATCGCCGAAACCGCCCTCGCCGACGATCATCGCGATCCGTCGGCGACCGTGCTCCAGCAGGTGGTTCACCAGCGTCTCGGCCCCGCCGGCCACGTCCGAACCCACCGTGCGGCGCCCCGGCACCGGGCCGGGACAGTCGATCAGGACCGTCGGGACGCCCAGGGACTGGAACATCGCGCTGGCGTCGAACCCGGTGAACAGGAGCCCGTCCACCTGCCGCGAGACGAGGTCGTCGACGATGGCCTTCTCGGCCCTCGCGTCCTCGTGGGTGTCGCCGATCAGGATCCGCTTGCCCCGCTCGGCCGCGGCCTTGACCAGCTCGGCGGTGTACTCGGCGAAGTAGGGGTTGAGCGCGTCGGCGACCACCAGGCCGAGTGTCTCGGTCGTGCCGCGGCGCAGCGCCCGCGCGCTGGCGTTGGGCCGGTAGCCCAGCAGCTCCATCGCCTCCCGCACCCTCGCGGCCGTCGCCGGCGCCACCGGACGGGGGCCGCTGTTCACCACATAGCTGACCACCGCGGTGCTCACTCCGGCGAGCCTGGCCACGTCCGCACGGGTCGTCGGCGCGCGCCAGCCGGGCTCCCGCGCCCCGGTCCTGGCGCGCGGCAGCTGCTCGGCCTCGTGCTGGGTCGACACCGGCACTCCTTCGTCCTCGACCGGCGTGAATCTACACCAATAGATAGAAGAGTTGCATGGGAGCACTCGGTTCGGCAAGCGTGACTTTTTCGTTATCTTCACCTCTTGCGCTCTCCGACTCTACACGTGTAGCTTTTCATCGTCAGCCGCCGGCTCCTCCTCGTCTCGAGGTGGCGGAAGTCCCAAAGAGGGGAACGTGGTGAGTACGGACACAGCACAAGCAGCAGCGAAGGCACGCCGCAGGGCCAACCGGTCGGACGGCCGGACGTCCGCCGGCCGAAGCGAACTCAAGACCGCTCTGGTGTTCATCGCGCCGGCGCTGGTCGGCTTCCTGATCTTCTACCTCTATCCGACCATTCGCGGCTTCTACTTCAGCCTCACCCAGTACAACCTGCTGGGCACCCCGAAGTGGATCGGCTTCGACAACTTCGCCCGGATCGGCAAGGACCCGCTGTTCTGGAACGCGCTGGGGGTGACGGTCGAGTACGTCCTGCTGAACATCGGCTTCCAGACCGTGATCGCCGTCCTGCTGGCGGTGCTGATGCAGCGGCTCACCCAGTCCACCCTGCTGCGGGGAGCGCTGCTGTTGCCCTGGCTGATCTCGAACGTGATCGCGGCCATGCTCTGGTTCTGGCTGCTCGACTACCAGATCGGCCTGGTCAACCAGGTCATCGAGTGGATGGGGCTGGGGAAGATCGCGTTCTTCGCCGACGAGTTCTGGGCCATTCCCACCATGGCGTTCGTGAACGTCTGGCGCCACATGGGCTACACCGCGCTGCTGGTGTTCGCCGGCATGCAGACGATCCCCCGGTACGTCTACGAGGCGGCCGCGATCGACGGCAGCTCGGAGTGGACGTCCTTCTGGCGGATGACCCTGCCGCTGCTGCGTCCGGTGCTCGCGATGATCCTGGTGATCACCGTGACCGGCTCGTTCCAGGTCTTCGACACCGTCGCGGTCACCACCCGTGGTGGTCCCGTCAACGTCACCCGGGTGATGCAGTACTACATCTACCAGAAGGCCTTCGGGGAGGGGCAGTTCGGCTACGGCAGCGCCCTCGCCGTGGTCCTGTTCGCCATCCTGGCCGTCCTGGCCGCCCTCCAACTCCGCCTGCTGCGTGCCGGCGAATCAGACCTCGCGTAAGGACCAGGCCATGGCAACGATCGAAGCACGCGCCCTCGCCAACGCGGAGAGCCGGCGCCGCCGCCGCAACCTCGAACCGGGCCGGATCGCGGCCTGGGTCGTGATGATCCTCTTCCTCGCCCTGACGATCTTCCCGTTCCTGTGGATGCTCCGCACGGCGTTCTCGACCACACGCTCGCTGCCGTCCGAGCCCGGCTCACTGCTGCCGGTCGACTTCACCTGGGGCGCCTTCCAGCGCGTCCTCGGGCTGGGCACCCAGGAGCAGGCCATCGCCGAGGGCGGGTCCGGCGCATCGGTGAACTTCTGGCTGTACCTGCGCAACTCGGTGTTCTACGCCGGCGCGGTGACCCTGGGCCAGGTGTTCTTCTGCGCGATGGCCGCCTACGCCTTCGCCCGGCTGCGCTGGCCCGGGCGCAACGTGGTCTTCGGCATCTTCCTCGGCGCTCTGCTGGTCCCGCCGATCTTCACCAGCCTGCCCAACTTCATCCTGATCAAGAACCTGGGACTGCTGAACACGCTGCCGGGCATGATCCTGCCGACCTTCCTGATGACCCCGTTCGCGATCTTCTTCCTGCGGCAGTTCTTCCTCGGCATCAACCGCGAGATCGAGGAGTCCGCGTCCATCGACGGAGCCGGGCCGTGGCGGACCTTCTTCCGGATCATCCTGCCGATGAGCACGGCACCGATCACCACGCTCGCGATCCTCACCTTCATCGGCACCTGGAACGACTACTTCTGGCCGCTGCTGGTCGGCAACACCGAGAACACCAGAGTGCTCACCGTCGCCCTCGGCGTGTTCCGGTCGCAGACGCCGGCAGGGTCGCCGGACTGGGCCGGCCTGATGGCCGCCACCGTGGTCACCGCCCTGCCGGTGCTGCTGCTGTTCTTCGCGTTCGCGCGGAAGATCATCGACTCCATCGGCTACTCCGGCGTGAAGTAGCCCCGCGCCCACCCCCACTCCGAGCACCGGCCGTCGAGACGACCGGATCCACACCAAACCGCAAGATCGCCCTACGGAAGGAAACCCATGTCCAGAATCACGAGGAAGGCCGGCGCGGCGGTCGCAGCGTTCGCGGCCCTCGCTCTCACACTGACCGCCTGCAGCGGCGAATCGGCGCCCAACGCCGATGGCGGCGCCGATGCGATCGACACCAGCACCGCGTCCGGCGAAGTCAGCTACTGGCTGTGGGACAACAACCAGAAGCCCGCCTACCAGCAGTGCGCGGACGCGTTCCACACGGCGAACCCGGACATCACGGTCAAGATCACCCAGTACGCCTGGGACGACTACTGGAGCGGTGTCAGCAACGGCTTCGTCGCCGGCACCGCGCCCGACGTGTTCACCAACCACCTGTCGAAGTACCCCGAGTTCGTCACCCAGGGCCAGCTCGTCCCGCTCGACGACACCCTCGCCAAGGACGGCGTGAAGACCGACGTCTACCAGAAGGGCCTGGCGGATCTGTGGGTCGGCCAGGACGGCAAGCGCTACGGCCTGCCCAAGGACTTCGACACCGTGGCGATCTTCTACAACAAGAAGCTGGTCGCGGATGCAGGGGTGGCCGAGGCCGACCTGCAGAACCTGACGTGGAACCCGACCGACGGCGGCACCTACGAGAAGATGATCGCCCACCTGACCGTGGACGCCAACGGCAAGCGCGGCGACGAGGCCGGCTTCGACAAGACCAAGGTGAAGGTCTACGGCCTCGGTCTCGACGGCGGCTCCGGCGGTGGCAACGGCCAGACCCAGTGGAGCATGTACTCCGGCACCACCGGCTGGACCGTCACGGACAAGAACCCGTGGGGCACCCACTACAACTACGACAAGCCCGAGTTCCAGAGCACCATCGCCTGGATGCGCTCGCTGATCGAGAAGGGCTACGCCCCCACGATCGAGGCCGTCACCGGCCAGAGCTCCGGCGACATCTTCGGTGCCGGCAAGTACGCGATGATCACCAACGGCTCCTGGATGATCAACCAGATGTTCGGCTACAAGGGCATCGAGACCGGTCTCGCCCCGACGCCGGTCGGCCCGAGCGGCAAGCGCTCCAGCATGTACAACGGTCTCGCCGACTCCGTCTGGACCGGCTCGAAGAACAAGGCCGCCGCCGTCAAGTGGGTCGAGTTCCTCGGTTCCGCCGCGTGCCAGGACATCATCGGCAAGTCCGGCGTGGTCTTCCCGGCGATCCCGAGCGGTACCGATCTCGCCGGTGCGGCGTTCAAGGCCAAGGGCATCGACGTGGAGTCGTCCTTCCTCGTGCACGTGAAGGAAGGAACGACGTTCCTGTTCCCGATCACGGACCACGCCTCGCAGATCACCAACATCATGCAGCCCGCGGTGGACGCGGTGATGACCGGCAAGGCCCCGGCCGACTCGCTGACCGCGGCGAACGACCAGGTGAACCAGCTGTTCGCCAGCTAGCCACTCCCCCAAGGTGGACCGAAACCGTCGACGACGGCGCTTTCGGTCCACCTTGGCAACTCCGTCGAGCGTGTCGGGTGCAGGGCGTGGCCGAGGAACCCGCGAGTGGTGGAAACGGGGACAGGTCCCTTTCCACCACAAGGGAGGCACCGGGCGTCGGTGGCCTCTTGTTAGGGTGCGAACGTGGCGGAGAGCACAACGCGCGCAGAGCGGACGGGACCGGCGCAGCCCCGGCTCACCGCCGTCCGGCTGGGTGCGCTGGTGCCGGCAGACCCCGCTGACGTGGCGGACGGCGACGCCGACCTCGATGACACCGAAGTCCGGGACCTGCGCACGGACACGCTCGTCTGGAGCGGCCGACGGCGACTCGGCTCGTCCCGCGTCGCGCAGCTGGCGGCGGCGGAGTGGATCGCGCCCGGTGCATCCATCGTCGGCTCGGTCCTCGAAGAGGTATCGGTCGTCGCGCTGGGCGGCCGCGAGTCGTCGTGGCGGAACGTCGAGATCAGCCAGAGCCGGATCGGATCCGCGGAGCTGTACGACAGCATGTGGCGCAACGTCCGCTTCTCCCACTGCAAGCTGGGCTACCTCAACCTGCGGGGCGCGAAGCTCACCGACGTCGTCTTCGCCGACTGCGTGATCGACGAGCTCGACCTGGGTCGTGCGACCGTGAATCGCGTCGCCCTGCCCGGCACGAGGATCGGCCGGCTCGAACCGGCCGGCGCCACGCTCACCGACGTCGACCTCAGGGGCGCGACGCTGGCCGACATCGGCGACCTGGCCGGCCTGCGCGGGGCGACCGTCACGATCGACCAGTTGCTCGACCTCGCCCCGATGCTGGCGGCGCGCATCGGCATCCGGGTCGAATGATCCACCGACCGTTCGTGCTACGCCAGCGTCGCTATCGGGAGGGCCGGACCGTCGCCACCACGTCCGTGCTACGCGAGAGTCGTTATGCCGCATCCACGACCACTCATAACGACACTGACGTAGCACGAACCTCGGCATGAGCCCTGCGTCATCAGGACAGGCCCAGTTCGCGCGCGACCCGCTCCACCACGAGCGCCGGATGCGCCATGATCTCCTTGCCCAGCCAACGGACGACGCGGTAGCCCAGCCGGCGCAGCAGTTCCTCTCGCTCGCGCTCGCGCACCACGGCGTTTCGTTCGTCGTACTTCCCCGCGCCATCGGCCTCGCCAATCAGCCGGTGCTCCGGCCACAGGAAGTCGGGATAGAGGGTGCCGTACGAAGTCCGGACCGGCTCCTGGCACAGTGGCCGCGGCAGCCCCGCCAGCTCGAAGTAGCCGGCCGACAACGACTCGATGGCCGACTCCCGGCTCGGCTCGACGAGCGCGATCACCGGCTCCAGTCGTCGGCTGCGGACGGTCCTGGCGGCGTCGGTGAGCAGGTCCCGAGCGGCGGCGACGTGCTGGGGATTTCGGTAGTCCCGGCGCCGGGCCTGCGTGACGAATCCCTCGCACGCCAACCGTGCGGCCCAGTCGAGCAGCACCAGCGCCTCGGGTAGTTCCTGCCCGTCGGCGAGGTCGACCGCGGTCCTGGCCGCCGTCGTGACCCGGCACCCCCGGCATCCCGCACCACCTGGGACGCCGGGAGTGCGCCGAGGTGGTGCGTGACGCCCTCCCGGGAGCGCCGGGCACCGGAGACCCGGGTGAGGTGGACGCCCTCGGACGGCCAGTCGCCGAAGCCAGGGTGCGGGAAGCCCCACAGCGAGGCCGCCGACGCATGGCTGATCACGGCAGCCGGATGCAGCACCTGCTCCGCCCGGGCGAGCACGATCTGCTGTTCGCGTGCGCCCTCCGGCCACTGGGCGGCGGCCAGGTAGACGTCCGGACGCAACCGCAGCAGCGTCCCGCAGGCAACCTGCGTGCGGAGCATCGACACCGAGATGCCGCTGGCCCTCAGGTCTGTGCCCGAGGTGGGGGCGGTGGGCAGAATCCAGGGACGGGGAGTTCGCACCTGCCAAGGCTGGGACTCGGGCATGCGCCCGCGGAACCCCTCCATACACGAATTGTGGACAACTCGGCCCCACAGCACTCAGCCCGGCGGGCAGGATGGGAGACACCACCCGATCCGGAGGTAGCCATGACGACACCCCGGCCGCGGCTCGTTCCCGCGGCGCGCGACGAGGCCCTGCGCAGCCGCGACCGCGCGGCGGCGCTGGCTGCCGGCCTGCGGCCGGCTGAGGCCGAGCTGGCCGAACGATCCGCGCTCACCGGCCGGCGGGTGGCGGATGCGCGCGCGTGGCACCCCTGGATGATGCTGCTGCGCGCGCCCCGGTACCTCGTCGCGGCCGCCCTCGCGGTGCCGCTCACGATGATCCTCGTGATCACGGTCGCCGCGCGCGACGCAGCGGACGCAGCCATGCCTCTGATCTTCGGCTTCGCGACCCTCGCGGCGGCGCTGTGGCTGGCCAATCTAGTCGCGTCCTGGTTCGTGCCGGACGTCCTGAAGGCCGTCGACAGTGCGACCACCCTCCGCTCGGACGGCTACTGGTCGCGGGCGATGCGCGCGGTGATCGAGGTCGAGCAGCGGCTCGGCCCGGAGGCCGCCGCCACGTTCGACGGCACCCTCGCGGACCTGCACGACGACGCCGTCCGGCTCGCCGAGGGTGATGCCCTGTGGCTGAAACTCAACGGCCCGGCCACCTCCGACCCCGAACTGGTCGGCCTGCGGCACCGGGTGGAGACGCGGGTGCAGGAGATCACCACCGCGGCGGTCCGGATGATCTCTCCGAGCCCGGGGCAACTGGAGGGCAGACCGGTCGAGTGGCATCCGGCGGGCGAGTCGCCCGTGATCGCGGACCGTCCGCAGGAACTCCTGAACGAGACCGACCTGCGCTGATTTGGGTCCCGGTTGTTCAGCGTGCAGTGAATAGCAGACATTGGTAACGCTCTGATTACGCTTGTCGCTGGCCGATCCAGCGCTCTTCGGTGCGCTCAAATGGCGTGCTAGATTACGCAAGCCCGCGAGGGTGGACGGACAGTAGTGTGTCTGGCCAGGCGCTCGGGTGAGAAGAGGGTTTCCGGATGGCAGACATCACCGCCGTCGATGCACGCGACGGCGCGGTCCCGATCGCCGGGCGCACTCCGTGGGAGATCACACGGTCGCGACTGGTTCGGGACAAGGTCACCATGGTCGCCCTCGGCGCAGCGATCTTCTTCGTTCTGCTCGCCGCCTTCGCCCCGCTGATGACCCAGCTCGGCTGGATCGACCCGTACAGCTCCAACACCGATCTCGTGGGCGGTCTCGGCTCGCTGCCGAAAGGCCCACTCGGCGGCGTCTCCAGTTCGCACTGGATGGGCGTCGAGCCCGGCACGGGACGCGACATCTTCTCCCGCGTGATCTCCGGCCTCACGGTCTCGCTGACCGTCGCGACGCTCGCGGTGCTGGTCTCCGTGGTGATCGGCGTGATCATCGGCATCGTCTCCGGCACAGCCGGCGGCAAGGTCGACTGGCTGTTCTCCCGGGTGATCGACTTCGTGCTCAGCTTCCCGCAGACGCTGATGCTGATCGCCCTCTCGACCATCGTGATCGATGTCCTCCAGGCAGCGATGGGGGTGGAGCGCACCCCGGCGTCCATGGTCTTCATGATCCTCGTGATGGGCTTCTTCGGCTGGCCCTACTTCGCCCGGATCATCCGCGGCCAGGTGCTCTCGCTCAAGGAGCGCGAGTTCGTCGAGGCGGCCCGCTCGCTGGGCGCCGGGCGAATGCGGATCTACTTCACCGAGCTGCTGCCCCACCTGTGGGCGCCGATCCTGGTGTACACCACGCTGATCATGCCGCAGAACATCGCCACGGAGGCCGCGCTGGGCTTCCTCGGCGTCGGCATCCAGGCGCCCACCCCGTCCTTCGGCTCGATCCTCAACGACTCCGTGCACTACGCCACGTCGGATCCGGCCTACTTCATCTTCCCGGGCGTCACGCTCTTCCTGGTGGTGCTCGCGTTCAACCTGCTCGGCGACGGTCTCCGCGACGCCCTCGACCCCAAGGCGGACCGCCAGTGACCCAGAGCAGCCCTCACAAGAACTCCGCAACAACGACAAAGGAGAATCCATGAAGCGCATCAAGATCGTCGCGGGTGTCGCGACGACCCTGGCGCTGGCACTCGCGGCCAGCGCCTGCGGTGGTGGTGGCACCACCGGCGGCGGTGGCGGCTCGACGGAGGCCGCGGGAGCGGCCACGGCCGGCGGCACCCTGCACATCCTGTCCGGCACGGCGACCGAGCACTGGGATCCCCAGCGCGTGTACGTCGGCGTGAACATCGAGTACGGCAACCGGATGTTCACCCGGACGCTGACCACCTTCGGCCCTGTGGCGAAGGACGGCGAGCCGGCCACCCTCATCGCGGACGCCGCCACCGACACCGGCCAGGTGAGCGCGGACGGCAAGGAGTGGAAGTTCACCATCAAGGACGGGATCAAGTGGGAGGACGGCAAGCCCGTCACCTGCGAGGACTTCAAGTACGGCATCTCCCGCACCTTCGCGGTCGACGTGATCACCGGTGGCCCGAACTACGCCATCCAGTACCTCGACATCCCGAAGAACAAGGACGGCTCGTCGCAGTACGCCGGCCCGTACAAGAAGACCGGCCAGGACCTCTACGACAAGGCCGTGACCTGCGACGGGAGCACCATCACTTTCAAGATGGCCAACCCCGCCGGTGACTTCAACCAGGCCATCACCATGACTGCGTTCGGCGCGTTCCGCCAGGACAAGGACCAGGGCGACAAGTCGAACTTCCAGATCTTCTCCAACGGCCCGTACAAGCTGGACGGCAACTGGACGAGCAACAAGGGCGGCACCTTCGTCCGCAACGACCAGTGGGACGCCGCGACCGACCCGTTCCGGAAGGCCTACCCGGACAAGATCGTGTGGGACGAGTCGCTCACCCAGGAGACGATGTACGAGCGGCTGATCGCCGACCAGGGTGACGACAAGAACGCCATCGCCATGGACAACGCGCCGGTGACCGCCATGTCCAACGTGACCAGCGCTGAGGGCCGGTACACGGTCGTGGCTTCGCCCTACACCCGCTACCTGGTGCCGAACTACAAGTCCAAGGTGTTCAGCAACGACAAGGCCCGCGAGGCTCTGGCCCTGGCCACCGACCGCAGCGCCTACGTGTCCGCTGCTGGTGGCGACGAGGTCGTGAAGGCGACCAACTCGCTGATCAACCCCGCGCTGTCCGCCTTCCCGGACACTCCGCTGCCCGCGGGTGAGAAGGGCGACCCGGCGAAGGCCAAGGAGATCCTGCAGGGATCCGGCCTGACCCTCCCGGTCAAGATCAACGTGGCGTACCGCAAGAACGACACCCTCGACAAGGTGTTCGCCGGCCTGAAGACCGGTTGGGACGCGGCCGGGTTCCAGGTCAACCTGATCGGCATTCCCGCCGAGCAGTACTACGGCACCCTGCAGTCGCCCGACTCGGCCACCAAGTACGACGCGTACTGGGCCGGTTGGGGTGCGGACTTCCCGTCCGCCTCCACGGTGATCCCGCAGCTGCTGGACTCGCGTAGCCAGATCTCCGCCGGTGGCCCCGGCCAGGACTACGGCTACTTCGACAACGCCGAATTCAACGCCGGCATCGACAAGGCGCTGGCGCTCACCGGCGCTGAGGCTGACAAGGCCTGGGGAGCCCTCGACACCGAGGTCGTCACCAAGCACTTCGCGATCATCCCGCTGATCAACGATCAGTTCGTGTTCGTGCACGGCAGCAACGTGCAGGGCGCTGTCGTGAACACCACGTTCACGGGCTACTACGACATCGCCAACGTCAGCGTCAAGCACTGAGTGACTGAAGGGCTGGGGGTGCGTCACGCGGCGCACCCCCAGCACCTTGCGAGGAGATCGCGTGTTCTACTACATCGTCCGGCGGCTGGTGTCGGTCGTCGCCATGGTCTTCCTGATCACGGCCACCACCTTCGCGCTGTTCTACGCCTCGCCGATCGACCCGGCGCGGTACACCTGCGGGAAGAACTGCACGCCGACCATCCTCGAGGGCAACCGCAAGGCCCTGGGCTACGACGAGCCCGTGCTCGTCCAGTACGGCAAGTTCGTCTCCGGACTGTTCGTCGGCCGGGACTTCCCCAACAGCGAGGAACTGCGCGCCCAGTACCCCGAACAGATCGTCCATTGCCCGGCCCCGTGCCTGGGCTACTCCGCCAACCAGCACCGCACGATCAACGAGATGGTGGCCGAGGCCTGGCCCATCTCCATCTCGATCGCCATCGGAGCGTTCACCCTGTGGATGCTCATCGGCGTCGGCGGCGGCATCGTTGCCGCCCTCAACAAGGGCCGATGGCCCGACCGCAGCATCGTCGGGGCCGCGCTGGTCGGCTTCTCGCTGCCCACCTTCTTCGTCGGCCTCGTGCTGCTGACGTTCCCGGCCATCAAGTGGGGCTGGGTGCCGATCCCCAACTTCGTCCCGTTCACCGAGAATCCGTTCCGCTGGGCGCAGAACCTGATCCTGCCGTGGATCACGCTGGCGTTCTTCTTCGCCGCGAGCTACGTGCGACTGACCCGCGCCTACATGATCGAGACCCTCAGCGAGGACTACATCCGCACCGCCAACGCCAAGGGCGTGGCGAAGTGGCCGGTGATCTTCCGGCACGGTCTGCGGGCCGCCCTCACCCCGATCGTCACGGCCGCCGGCCTCGACCTGGGCGGCCTGCTGGGCGGCGCCATCATCACCGAGAGCGTGTTCTCGATGCACGGCCTGGGGTACCTGGCCGTCCACTCGGTGACCAACATGGACCTGCCGACGATCGTCGCGATGGTGATGATCGTCTCCAGCTTCATCGTGATCGCCAACATGCTCGTGGACATCGCCTACGGCTTCATCGACCCGAGGGTGAAGGTGGCCTGATGGAAAAGTTCCTGCAAGTCAACGACCTGAAGGTCCACTTCCCGACCGACGACGGCGTGGTCAAGGCCGTGGACGGGCTGACGTTCGACCTGGCCAAGGGCAAGACCCTCGGCATCGTCGGCGAGTCCGGCTCCGGCAAGTCGGTCACGTCGCTGGCCATCATGGGTCTGCACCGCGGGTCGCGCGCCCGGATCAGCGGCGAGATCCTCCTGGACGGCCAGGACCTGACGAAGGTCTCGGACGAGGAACTGCGCAGCCTCCGCGGCCGCAAGCTGGCGATGATCTTCCAGGATCCGCTGTCCGCGATGCACCCGTACTACACCGTGGGACAGCAGCTGACCGAGGCGATCCGCGTTCACGAGAACGTGTCGAAGCAGGCCGCACGCACCACGGTGATCGAGATGCTCGCCCGGGTGGGGATCCCGAACCCCAACAAGCGGGTGGACCAGTACCCGCACGAGTTCTCCGGTGGCATGCGGCAGCGGGCGATGATCGCGATGGCCCTGATCAACAACCCCGAACTGCTGATCGCGGACGAGCCCACCACCGCGCTCGACGTGACTGTGCAGGCGCAGATCCTCGACCTGATGCGCGACCTGCAGGCCGAGTTCGGCTCGGCGATCATCATGATCACCCACGACCTCGGCGTGGTCGCGGAGATCGCGGACGACGTGCTGGTCATGTACGGCGGCAAGTGCGTGGAGTACGCCGAGGTCGACGACGCCTTCCATCAGCCCGACCACCCCTACACCTGGGGGCTGCTGACCTCGATGCCCCGGCTGGACCGGCTCAAGCAGGAGCGGCTGGTCCCGGTGGCCGGCAACCCGCCGTCCCTGATCAACATCCCGCCGGGGTGCGCCTTCCACCCACGCTGCGCGTTCCGGGAGTTCTCCTCCGTCGCCTGCGACCAGGTGGTGCCGGAGCTGGTCGAGTCGTATCCCAAGCACGACTCCCGATGCCACATTCCGGTGCCCAAGCGGGCGGAACTCTTCACCGAGCAGATCGCTCCGAGGCTTTAGGAGGAACCCGTGAGCCTGCTCGCTGTCACAGACCTGAAGAAGTACTTCCCCACCTACAACCAGAAGCTCGTGCGCACCGAGGGCGCACCGGTGAAGGCCGTGGACGGACTGACGTTCAGCCTCGATGCCGGGGAGACCCTCGGCGTGGTGGGCGAGTCCGGCTGCGGCAAGTCCACGGCGGGCCGGACGGTGCTGCGGCTGCTGGAGCCCACCGGTGGCACGATCGAGTTCGAGGGACGCGACGTCACCAACCTCCAGGGCGAGGATCTGCGGAAGCTGCGCCGGCAGGTGCAGATGGTGTTCCAGGACCCGTACGGCTCGCTGAACCCGCGCCATCCGGTGGGGGCGATCATCGCGGCACCGTTCGAGATCCAGGGCGTCAAGCCGGCCGGCGGGGTGAAGCAGGCCGTCCAGGAGCTGATGGAACGGGTCGGCCTCAACCCCGAGCACTACAACCGCTACCCGCACGAGTTCTCCGGTGGCCAGCGGCAGCGGATCGGCGTCGCCCGCGCCGTGGCGCTGAAGCCGAAGCTGGTGGTCTGCGACGAGCCGGTCTCCGCGCTGGACGTGTCCATCCAGGCGCAGGTGATCAACCTGCTGGAGGACATTCAGGCCGAGCAGAACCTCGCCTACGTGTTCATCGCGCACGATCTGAGCGTGGTGCGGCACATCTCCGACCGCGTGATGGTGATGTACCTCGGCAAGATGATGGAGGTCGCCGACCGCGACACCCTCTACGAGCGGCCGATGCACCCGTACACGCAGGCGCTGATGTCCGCCGTCCCCGTGCCGGAGCCGCGGCGCGGCCGCGACCGGATCCTGCTCAGCGGTGACCTGCCCAGCCCACAGAACCCGCCGTCCGGCTGCGTGTTCCGGACGCGCTGCCCGATCGCGACCGAGCGCTGCGCCGTCGAGGTGCCGCTGCCGACCGAGGTCGAGCCCGGCCACCAGGTCGCCTGTCACTACCCCGCCGTCCGCGCGGTCCTCTGACCTGAGTGAACGGGAATGGGACCTGTCCCCGGCCAACCCGGGGACAGGTCCCATTCCCGTTCACCGGGTCGCTAGACTCCGGGCCAGGATCCTCGAGGAGGCGACGATGCACCAGATCGACCTGATCGCCACGATTCCGGTGCCGGCTGACCGGCTGGCCGCGGCGTCCGCGCTGCTGCTGGAGTACGGCGAGGTCGTCCGCGCCGAGCCCGGGAACCTACGGTTCGAGGCCTACCTGGACGGCGACGGCGGCGCGATGGTCGTCGTGGAGCGCTATCGGGACGCGGCGGCGTTCGAGGCCCACCTCAGCGATCCGGCGAACGCCACCTTCAACGCGAAGCTCGCGGACGTGCTGGACGGCGGCGGCTCCACGCTGCAGATGCTCGAACTGCTGGGCTGAGCGTCCGGGCTCAGGCCTTCGCCGCCCGCTCCGCCTCCGCGTTGATCTCCGCGCCGAGCAGCACGGCGTAACTGGTGATCCACAGCCACAGCAGCAGCACGATGACCCCGGCGAGGGCGCCGTACGTCTTCGCGTAGTTGCCGAAGAGCGTCACGTAGAGCGAGAAGCCGACACTGGCGAGCAGCCACAACACGGTCGCGACGACCGCGCCGGCCGACGCCCAGCGGAACGTCGGCGCGTCCCGGTCGGGAGCGACCCGGTAGAGCACGGCCAACGCGCCCATCACCAGGACGGCGACCAGCACCCAGCGCACTGCCTCGGCCAGCCAGCGCCAGCCGCCGCCGAGACCGACCACCTCGAGGACCACCGGCACACCGGCGACGAGCGCCATCAGCACGACCATGAACACGACGGCTCCGACGGTGAGGCCGAGCGCGACCAGCTTCTCCTTCACGAAGCCGCGCGTGCGCTGCTCGTCGTAGGCGATGTTGATCGCCGTGACCAGGTTGCCCACACCGCCGGACGCGCTCCACAGCGCCACCACCAGGCTCAGCGCGAGGCCCCAGCCGAGCCCCTGCGCCGGGGCCGAGGCCAGCTGCCGCAGCTGGGTCTCCAGCAGCGTCCGCGCCTCTGCGGGCAGCGAACTGGTGAGGTTGCCGAGCTGTCCGGAGATGGTGGCCGGGTCCGCGATCAGTCCGTAGACGAGCGTCAACGCGATCAGCGCGGGGAACAGGGCGAGGAAGCCGAAGAAGGCCACGCCGGCGGCGAGCAGCGGCACCTGGTCCGCGGACGACTCCTTCCAGCCGCGGACGACGATCTGCCGCCAGCCGCGCGGCGGGAGCTCCGTCGGGGAGTCGGCCGGGACGACGGGGACGGGACGGCTACGGTCGCGGGGCTGCGAGGTGCTGGACATGGGCCTTCGTTACCCCGACCCGCGCGGCCGCCAACCTGCCCGTGCCGTTGTGCGTGACGGCCGTCCCTCAGGGATCGCCATCCCGGCGGACGCCGGGACCTCCGGCGCCTGACTGGCAACGCAGGTCACGGGATCCCGGATCAAGCCCGGGATGACACCGGATCAAGCCCGGGATGACGACACGGCCGGGATCTCGCGACCCTGACCGCCAGCCTCGCCAGACGACCTGGCCCTACCCACCGTCCTGACTGCAACAGCTACAACATGCCGCGAAGCCCGGCAGCCACGACTCACCTGTCATCCCGGCGGACGCCGGGACCCCCGGCGCCTGACTAGCGACTCAGCCATCGGGGATCCCGGGTCAAGCCCGGGATGACAGGTGAGGGAGCCGGGATGACAGGAAGGGGCGGGGGAACGTCAGCCGGTCTCGGAGTGGGGGGCGCCGACCGGCTTGGACTCCGGTGATCCGCGCTGGCGCAGGAAGACGGCGAAGATCGCCATCGAGCCCACGGCCAGCAGTTCCGACTGCCAGTTCTGCAGCGTCCGGCCCCAGAAGTCGGGACTGAGCAGGTACGCGCCCAGCGACAGTGGGTCGAGCAGATCGCGCAGCCGCTCCTCGTTGTACGCCACCCGTCCGGTGACCGCCTGCGCGGCCCAGGAGAGCAGGAAGATCGTCGCCATCACCAGGGTCAGCGAGGCCGAGTACAGGCTGGCCAACCGCCCACCGGCACGAACGGGAGCCGGCGAGTCCGGCTCGGCGAACGCGCCCATCCGCTGTTCCCTCTCGTCGCCGAGACCCACGTCCTCCGGCTGCTTGGACTCCGACGACCCACGCTGCACGAGCCAGACCGTGAGCAGGATGTAGAGGGTGAACTGCAGGTACTCCGACTGCCAGTTCTCGGCCACGTCCACCGCGAACGACGACGACGTGACATAGCGCCACAGGTCGATCTCGGCCAGTCCCTCGGTGCGGGCTGCCTGGTTGTAGCCGGCGAGCCCGACCAACGCCTGCGCGATCAGCGTCGCGAGCAGCAGCAGACCGAAGACGATCGAGAGCGAGTTGTCCCGCAGACTCCAGCGTCTCATCGGGACGCGGCCCCGATCACGAACGCCGCGATCAGCACCGCGCCGATCATCGACAGGTAGGTGACGAAGAGCACCCTGGCCAGTTTCACGGTTCCACCTCACACTCGTAGGGCACTGCGGGATCGGGGTCGTCCCGGACGCAGCCGGCCGCGGTCACGCGCCAGCCGTCCGGGAAGTGGGCGAGGAAGAGCACCTGGTCCTCCAGCCGCACCTGGGCGCTCTCCCCGGCCACCTCCACCTGACGGACGCCGGTCGCCGTGGGCAGGTCGAGGGTGCCGAGCGCCTGCGCGCAGTCGGCGTCCGCGCGGTCAGCGACCGCTTCGGCCGTCTCGGGCGCCAGCAGTCCACAGGCCTCGGCCGGAGCGGCGCGGACGAAGGCCACGGCCGCCGCCACGGCATCGTCGGTGGCCACGTCGCCACACCCGGCCAGCAGCGCGAACGCCAGCGAGCCGGCCGCGACACACCGTCCGCGCACTCCCACCTCCTTCGTCGTGTGCCGCAGAAGTACCCGTCCGCCGCTCTGCTCTCACCGACGGGAGATCGGCGGGGACGGGTTTGGGCCACCGGGACGAGGGGCAGTGGAAACCCATGCGCGCAGTCACCTGGCAGGGCAAGGCGGACGTGCAGGTCACTGACGTCCCGGATCCGCGGATCGAGCAGCCGACGGACGTCGTGGTGAAGGTCTCGTCCACGGCGATCTGTGGTTCGGACCTGCACCTGTACGGCCCGCTCACCCCGTTCATGACTCCGGGCGACGTGCTCGGTCACGAGTTCATGGGCACCGTCGAGGAGGTGGGCACCGAGGTGGGCCGGCTGCGTCCGGGCGACCGGGTGGTGGTGCCGTTCACCATCTCGTGCGGGGTCTGCTTCATGTGCACCCACGGCCTGCAGTCGCAGTGCGAGACCACCCAGGTGACCGCGTTCGGGACGGGCGCAGCACTGTTCGGCTACACCAAGCTCTACGGCCAGGTGCCGGGCGGGCAGGCGGAGTACGTCCGCGTCCCGCAGGCGCAGTACGGACCGATCAAGCTGCCGGAGACCGGTCCCGACGAGCGCTGGCTCTTCCTCTCCGACATCCTGCCGACCGCGTGGCAGGCGGTGAAGTACACCGACATCCAGCCCGGGGACACGGTGGCTGTCGTCGGGCTGGGCCCGGTCGGTCAGCTGGCCACCCGGTGCGCGTGGCAACAGGGTGCCGCACGCGTGCTCGGGGTCGACCTCGTGCCGGAGCGGCTCGCCATGGCCGAGACCCATGCCGTGGAGGTGATCGACGCGTCGCGCGTGGACGACGTGGCGGCGGCGATCCGCGAGCTGACGCGGGGTCGCGGTGCCGACCGGACGATCGACGCCGTCGGCATGGAGGCGCACGGCTCGCCGGTGGCCGAGACGGCGGCGAACGTGGTCACCTCGATGCCGAAACCGGTCGCGTCCGCGCTGATGCAGAGCGTCGGGGTTGACCGGCTCGCCGCGCTGGAGACGGCGCTGGACGCCGTGCGCCGGGGTGGGACGGTGTCACTGTCCGGCGTGTACGGCGGCGCCGCGGACCCGCTCAACCTGATGAGGCTGTTCGACAAGCAGGTGACGATCCGGATGGGCCAGGCGAACGTCCGCCGCTGGAGCGACGAGCTGTTCGACCTGCTCTACGCCGACGATGACCTGTTCGGCGTGGAAACCCTGCCCAGTCACCACCTGCCGCTGGAGGACGCGCCGGACGCCTACCGCAAGTTCCGCGACAAGGAAGACGGCTACATCAAGGTCGTGCTGCGCCCCTGAGTTCTCCCGTCATCCCGGGCTTCGACTGAGTTCTCCGTCATCCCGGGCTCCGACCCGGGATCCCCGAACAGTCCCCACACCGACTCACGGGATCCCGGCATCCGCCGGGATGACACGACGAGAGACCACCCCAAACCGTCATCCCGGGCCGGGATGACAACGAGAGACCACCCCAAGCCGTCATCCCGGGCTCCGACCCGGGATCCCCGAACGGTCCCTACACGGACTCACCGGATCCCGGCGTCCGCCGGGATGACACTCGCCGCCGTCCCGACCGTCGCGTCGAGTGAGGCCAGGTCCGCCTCGATCGCCGGGAGGTCGGTGCTCTGCGTGTCCAGGAGTTGCCGGCACGTGAGCTCGGCCTCGCGCAGGGCGGCCACGTGGTCGGCCAGGCTCTGTTCGAGGCTTCGCCTCGCCGCGGCTGCCGTGCGGTAGCCGGTGCGGGCGAGGTTGCGCTCCACCTGCGCAGGCACCATCCGCAGGAAGTGCCGGTGCACCAGCGGACGCAGCAGCGCCATCGGCAGAGCCCAGGAGAGCAGCTCCAGATGGCTGTCGAAGACCGCGCTCACCATCACGTCGACCGGTTCCACGGGCGTCCGGACGGGCTGCGGGACGGGGAGGTCGAGACCGACGCCGGTCGCCTCGCGGACGAGCCGGCCGAGCCGCTGCAGAAAGGCCTCCCCCATCCGTTCCGCCGGCTCCAGGCCCTGGTCGAGGAGCGGTCCGAGCTCGTCCGCGCAGGCCGCGGCGAACGGCGTGGCCGCGTCGCGGAGCGCGTGCCGCAGCCAGTCCCGGAACTGCGCGGTCTCGGCGGCGAGAGAGCCCCGCCACGCAGGCAGGCGTCCGGCGAGATCGCGCTGCACCCGCCACGCGGTGGCCGGCAGCGCCTCCCCCACCATCGCCTGGCAGCGCGCGGTGATCGTCCGGTTGACCGGTTCGAGCTGGGCGCGCGCCTGGCGGGTGAGGCTCGGCAGGCGCCGGCTCTCCGCGTCCAGGGCACCGCGCAACTGCGCCATCGCCTCGGCGTGGGTCGTCGCGGCGAGCCGGGCCAGCTCCAGGTAGGTCCGGCACTCGGTGGCGAGCCGGACCGACCGGTACGCCGCGAGGTCGGTCGCCGCGGCCGTCGCCGAGTCGCTCAGCTCCCGCAACTCCCTGCGCAGCCGCTCGCGCTGCGGCCGGTGCCGGGCGGCGCTGGACACGGGCAGGACGGACGGCGCAACGGGCAGCCGCCGGCCGAGCTGCGTCCTGACGTGCTCGAGGACGGCTCGCTGGTCGTGCTCAGTGAGCAGGTCGATCTTGGTCAGCGCGATCAGGATCCGCGGCGTGTGCGGGTGGAGCAGTTCGAGGAGCTCCAGGTCGTCCTCGGCGAGCGGCTGGGTGGCGTTGACGGCGAGGATCGCGGCGCCGACGTTCGGCAGCCAGTCCAGGCTCGCGCGGGTGTTGTGCTTCCAGGAGCTCCCCGTCCCCGGAGTGTCCACCAGGACCAGTCCGGCGAGGTCGGCCAGCGCCGGGGACGCCACGTCCACCCACTCCACGCCGCGGTGGTTCGACGGGTTGCCGGTCTCGGTGGCCCAGTGCCCGATCTCCGCCGGCTCGATGCCGAACGGCGCCCCCGTCCCGGTCTTCACCGACACGCGCAGGGCCGGGCCGAACCGCAGCCGGGTGATCACGGCGGTGGCCGGGATCGCCTGCACCGGCAGCAGGTCCTCCCCGAGAAGCTGGTTCAGCAGCGTGGTCTTGCCGGCCTTGAACCGGCCGAGGACGGCGACCGTGACCAGCCCTTCGGCGGCCTGCTGCTGTGCCGTGCGGCAACGCCGGTCGATGTCGGTCAGGTGGTGACGGCGCGCGATCCCGGCGATCGTGGCCAGGTCAGGGGAGAACGATCCCATGCGTGTCCGGTCCTTCTCTCGTCAGGGACCGTCAGCAGGGTGCGGTTGAGGCGAGCCCCATCGCCTGGAACACATGGTAACCGTGGTCGCCCCTGACGCGACGGGTCGACTAGAGTCGGCAGTGGGCGGTGGGGCTCGCCCTTACTCAAACTGCCGTGCCCGCGGCCAACGGTCCCTACCTCATGTGCAGTCCGGCTGGACATGGAGGTGGGGCTTTCGCTCACTTTCACCTCACCCTTCGCGGCCAGCCGGGCTGCACCCCTCCCGGGCTCCACCGTGGAGCCGGCGAAGCGAAAGGGGACGGTCATGGGTTTCGAGATCAGCAGCGTGCAGGCGTTGGAGGTGCTGGACTCCCGCGGGCGTCCCACGCTCTCGGTGACGGTCGGCCTCGCGGACGGGACGGTGGCCGAGGCCGGGGTGCCGTCCGGCGCGTCGACGGGGACGCGGGAGGCCGTCGAACTCCGCGACGGGGACCCGGCCCGGTTCGGCGGTGCGGGCGTCAGCCAGGCCGTCGCCCACGTGAACACCGAGATCAACGCCGGGCTGGCCGGACGCGAATGGGCCGGTCTCGCCGAGGTCGACCAGGCCATGCGCGACCTGGACGGCACCCCGAACAAGGCCCGGCTGGGCGCCAACGCGATCATCGGGACGTCGATGGCGCTGGCCCGGGCGCTCGCCGCCGCCGCGGGGTCGCCGCTGTACGAGTGGCTGCCCGGCACCGGTGCGTCCCGCCGCCTGCCGGTGCCCTGTTTCAACGTGCTGAACGGCGGCGCCCACGCCCCCAACCCGCTGGACTTCCAGGAGTTCATGGTCTGCCCGCTCGGCGCGCCGTCGATGCGCGAAGCCGTCCGCGCGGGGGCGGAGGTGTACCAGGCGCTGCGGAAGCGGCTCGTCGCCGGCGGACACGCCACCGGGCTGGGCGACGAGGGCGGGTTCGCGCCGAACCTCGCCGAGCCGGAGGAGGTCCTGGAGCTGATCGTCGCGGCGATCGGGGACGCCGGCTACGCCGCCGGCAGTGACGGGGTGGGCATCGCGCTCGACCCGGCCGCGTCCGAGTTCTGGTCGGACGGCGGCTACACGGTGAACCAGGTGCGGCTGTCCAGCGCGGATCTGATCGCCCGCTACGCCGAGATGCTGGACCGCTTCCCGATCTGGAGCATCGAGGACGGCCTCGGCGAGCAGGATCCGGACGGCTGGAAGCAGCTCACCGCCGAGCTCGGCGACCGCGTCCAGCTGGTCGGGGACGACAACTTCTGCACGAACCCGGCGATCATCACCGCGGCGATCGCCGACGGGATCGCCAACGCCGCCCTGATCAAGGTGAACCAGATCGGCACGGTCACCGAGACCCTGGAGGCGATGCGGATCTGCCACGCGGCCGGGTACGGCCAGATGGTCTCCCACCGCTCCGGCGAGACCCCGGACACGTTCATCGCCGACCTCGCGGTGGCCACCGGCTGCGGCCAGATCAAGACCGGCGCCCCCGCCCGCGGCGAGCGGGTGGCGAAGTACAACCGCCTGGTCCAGATCGAGGCCCAGCGTCCCGCCCTGCCCTACGGTCTGGCCCGGTAGTCCAGCGGCGCAGCGCCCTTCGTGACCGCCCTCCGCAAGCTCCGGGCGCTCCTCAGGGAGCGTGCAGCGGGACCGGACGCGTCACGAAGGGCCCACCAGCGCGTCTCGACAAGCTCGACGCACGGTTGTCGTCAGGACGGCTACAGGCTGCCCAGCCAGAACCCCAGTGCGGCGCCGGCGACGCTGAGGACCAGCATGCCGCCGGCATGGACGAGCAGTGCCCAGCCGCGGCCGCCCCGGGCGAGCCGCGCGGCCTCCACGCAGGCGGTGCTGAAAGTCGTGTAGCCGCCGAGGAAGCCGGTGCCGAGCAACTGCTTGAGTTCCGGGTCGCCGGTGTGGGTGGCCCACCAGCCGGTGATCACGCCGAGCAGGAGCGACCCGGTGACGTTGATCACGGCCGTGCCCAGGGGCATGCCGCGGTTCGTCGTCCGCCGGGCGACCTCCGAGTCGACCACGAACCGCGCGACCGCGCCGAACCCGCCGGCGAGCGCGACCAGGAACGGGATCATCGGATCGCCCCCTTCGCGAGCCGGTAGCGGCGCAGCAGCCGCCGCACTCCTCTGGCGCCGAGGAACGCGCACAGAAGGCCGAGCAGCACGCTGCCCAGCGCGTAGCCCAGACCGACCAGCCATGCCCCGGAATGGACCAACTGCGCCGTTTCGACCGCGAACGTGCTGTACGTGGTGTAGCCACCCATCACGCCGGTGCCCACGCCGAGCCTCAACCCGCGGCGCCAGCCTCGATCGGGACCGGTCTCGGCCAGCACCTCCAGCAGCACCCCCAGCACGAGCGCGCCGGAGACGTTGATCCAGAAGGTGGTCCACGGCCACTCCCCCGGCATGGCCGGGAACGCACCCTCCAGCCACGCGCGGGCGGACGTGCCGACCGTGCCGCCGAGGAGGATCACCCCCAGCCACGCGGGACGCACCGGAATGCGCAGCATCCGCAGGCCGGGGATGGAATGGCCGTCCTGCGGCCGGGTCACCACGGGGTCGGTGCCTTCCAGTCGACGACGGAGAGCGGCACGATCAGCACGGGACGGTGCTGGTGCCGCGACAGCCGCAGCGCCACCGAACCCGCGATGAACTCGCGCAGCCGGTCGGTGGACGACAGCCGCTTCGCGCCCACGACGATCGCGGACGCCTCGACGGCCCGCGCCAGGTGCGTGAGCGCCCGGTCGGGACGCCCGGCGAGGTAGCGGAACTCCCACGGACCCTCGTGGCTGGCCAGTGCGCGCCCGAGGAAGGCGGTGATGTCCCGCTCGCGCTGCTGCCAGGAGTCGTCCGCCTGGTCGGGGTCGAGATCCGAGTGCCGGACGGTGCCGTCCGCGTACTCCTCGTCGACGATCCGGGACTCGTCCGCGTAGCCGAAGTACAGCGGCACACCGCCGAGCGCGTCCGACCAGGCCGACGCGGTGAGCGCCACCAGTTCGGACTGACCCGGCACCACACCGACCACCAGCGGCTGGCCCGCCACCGGGGCCATGCGATCGGGACTGGGCTGCGGCACGTGGTGGAACGGCACGGATCGACCTCCGCTCAGAGGGGCGCCGAACTCCCGCGCGCCCGCCAAGGACGTACAGGAACCATCAGCCGGTCGGCGGTTCGGGATTGCCCCGGGTGGGATCCATCACCCGCCGCACACCCTAGCCCGGATCCACTGATCGAGCGCGTCTCGACAAGCTCGACGAACGGTATTGGTGGAGCAGCGAGCGCCAACCCCACCCCAAACCGGTCCTCAGAGACCGGTCTGGTGCGTGACGGCCAGGGCCGTCTCGATGGGGTCGTCCTTGCTGTTGGCGCGGATCAGGTGCCAGCCGGTGTCGTCGTGGCGCAGGAGGCTCCAGCAGCCGGTGCGGGGCTGGACGTGCTCGGTGTGGCCGGGGGTGGGGGTCAGGGTGTCGAGCAGGATCCGGATCACGGCGTCATGGCTGACCACGGCGACCGCGACGTCCTCGCCCAGGTCGGCCAGCTCGGCGACCACGGCGTGGGCGCGCTCGGCCACCGCAGCGGACGGTTCCACGCCCGGCGCGGCATCGAAGGACCCGTAGTCGGCCAGCACGTCCGCCGCCGGCGTGCCGTCGAAGCGGCCGTACGCGCGGTCGGCGAGCCGCTCGTCCGTCTCGACCTCCACCTCGGCGGCCTCGGCGATCGGGGTCGCCGTCTCCACCGCCCGGCTCAGCGGGCTGGAGATCACCCGGACGAGGCCCACGTCCCGCAGCGCGGCGGCGAGGTCGCGGGCCTCCGCGTGACCCACCAGGTCGAGGTCGGGGTCGAGCCGTCCGCGCAGGAGCCCCGCGACGTTGAGCTGGGTGCGACCGTGGCGGCACAGGTAGATGTCGGTCATGTCGGTGTCCTTTCACACAGGCGTTCGTACAGGTCGATGCCATGGCTGGTGGCCTGCGGTTGCCCGGGCAGGACGCGGAAGCTGCGCGTCCCGTCCAGCTGCCGTTCGGCCAGCAGGAAGATCGTGCCCGGCCGGTCGAGGTAGTGCCGCGCGAGCCGGGCGAAGTGGGTGACCACGACCAGCCGCAGGCCGTGGTCGAGGAGCGCGTCGATGATGTCCGCGGCGATCCAGGTGCCCTCCACCTCGTCGGTGGAGGCGAAGGACTCGTTCATCAGCAGCAGGTCGCCCGGCTGGCACCGGTCGACGATCGCGCTCATCCGGACGAGCTCCTCCGCCAGCTTGCCGCTGGCCAGGTCGTCGTCCTCCGCCCTCCGGAAGTGGGTGTGCACCGCGGGCGCCGGGCACGACCGGAACGCCCTCGCCGGCACGAACATGCCGGCCTGGAGGAACAGCTGCGCGATGCCGATGCTGCGCAGGAACATGGTCTTGCCGCCCTGGTTGGCCCCGGTGATCACCGCCAGGCCGACCCGCGAGCCGGTCAGGTCGTTGGGCACCGGCGGCGCGCCGGTCCGGACGGCCAGGCTCAGACAGGACAGCCCGGAGGCGGACAGCGCGTCGCGTTCGCCCGCCGGCTCCGGCCAGCAGACGCCCACACCGATCTCGGCGAGCCGCTCGTGCAGCTGCACGCAGCCGACGTAGAAGCCGGCCTCCCAGCGCAGCTGCCTGAAGAACGCCACGACGTGGTCGTTCGCCCGGCCGAGGATGACGGCCACGTCGTGGATGGCGTCGTCGCGGAGTTCGGCCAGCGCCCGCGCCCCGGCCTCGTCGCGGTCCGCGATCGTGAACCGGGGCTGGCCCGGCGGGGTGAATCCGAGGGCAGCCCACCAGTGCCGCCGTCCCGGACGGGGGGCGAGCAGCTCCAGCGAGCCGAGCAGCCCCGACTCGTCCAGGCGCGCCCTGCTGACCACCCCCTGCGGGAACTCGAGCCGGGTCAGCAGCGCGGCCATGTCGTCGAGGTACCCGGCGTCCAGTTCCTCGACCAGTCGCCGGTACAGCCCGAACAACCCGGGCGAGCGGACGGACGGCAGGTGCTGCGCGGCGAACCCGGCGAGCTCCCCCAGCAGGGGCAGCAGCGCCCGCAGGCCGTGGATCGAGCGGGACAGCAGCGAGTCGGCGGTCCGCCCGGCGTACATCCAGATCGAGTGCTGGCTCTCCAGCGCCCGCCCGGACAGGTCGAAGAGAGCGCGGATCGCGGACGGGTCGGCGAGCGCGTCGGCGAGGACGTGCTGGCGCCAGGCGATCTGCGCGGGATCGACCAGCGGACGCAGCAGGACGGCCGGGCACAGGCCCTGCAACCGCCGCTCGGGGACCATCACCTCGAACACCGAGTCGAGGTCGAGGTCGGCGATCAGCTCGTCCGCGCCGTCCGGGAGGGTGGTGCCCAGGTCGGCGTCCCGGTCGGGGAACAGCAGCTGGACCTTCATCGCAGCCTCCGGGCCAGATCGTCGCCGGAGAGGCCGTGCCGGGCGGCCAGCGCGGCCGCGTGGGTGCGGCCGGCGGGCGGCTGGGCGCGGAACCGGAAGGTCGGCCGGGTGGGGTCGTCGGACGCGACCTGGCCCACCATGCTGACCGCGCCGTCCGTCGCGGTGACCAGCTCTTCGAGGAACGTCACCCACAGCACCCGGCAGCCCGCCTCGGCGAAGCGGCCGAGCACGCGTCCGGACAGCTGCAGCGCGTCCTCGGCCGTGGTGGCCGAGAACAGCTCGTTGAGCACGAGCAGCGCCGACCCGTCCGCCGCGTCCAGCAGGTCGCGCAACCGGACCAGCTCGTCGGCGAGACCACCCCGCTGGTTGGCCGGGTCGTCCGGACGCGGGAAGTGGGTGAGCACCGGGTTGAGCACCGGCAGGGATGCCGCTCTGGCAGGCACGGGCAGGCCCAGCGACGCGAGGTGCGCCAGCTGCCCGGCCGCACGGACATAGGTGGTCTTGCCGCCCTGGTTGGGTCCGGTGACGAAGACGAGCCGCTCGTCCGGGCGCAGGGCCAGGTCGTTCGGCACGAGCGGGTCGTCCGGGCCGGCCTTGAGCGCGAGGGCGAGATCGACGAAGCCGCTCAGGTCGAGCGGGCCGCCACCGGGCTCGCGGACCTGCGGCAGGCACCACGGGACGCCGCGGGCGGCGAGCCCGTCCGCGACCTTGAGGAAGCCGAGGTAGAAACGCAGCTCCTCGCCCAGGTGGTCCAGCTCGTCGGGCAGGAAGTGGGCGTGGGCGGTCGCGAACCGGTGCAGGCGCTCGAAGGCCTCGGGCATGAGCTCGGCAACCAGCCCGATCGCCTGGGCCTCGACGTGGTTGAGGTAGCGCCGCGGACGCGCCGGGGCGGGGCTCGCGTCCCCGTCCGGCGTGGCGAAGCGGGCGAAGAACGACTCGACCTGCTCGCCCCACGGCTGCCGGCCGCCGTCCGGGGCGGCCCAGACGGTGCCGCTCTGGATGCCGAGTTCCACGGCGGGGCCGCGCACCTCGACCAGCGAGGCCGCGCAACCCTCTGCCAGGTCGCCGAACGGCTGGCTGCGCTCGTAGTCGGCCAGCCATTCGGCGACACCGGTCAGCCCGGCGGACCGTGGCCGGAGGTGATCCAGCCGGGCGCGAAAGTCGCGCACGGCCGCCGTGAACCGTCGGATCGCCTCAAGCGTGTCGAGGTCGGCGGGGATCCGGTAGTGGGCGTTCGCACGGGCGGCGATGGCATTCCTGGAGGCGGCGACGGCGGCCTCGAACGAGGTGGCCGCCGCGCGGAGATCGGTCCGCTGCAGGTCGCGGACGACCTCTTGCCGGTAGCGGATCTGCTCCGGGTCGCGGAGGGGCCTGAGCCACACCGCGCGCTGGAACTCACCCGGCGCCATGGCGGCGACGACGGCGTCCAGGTGCAGGTCCTCGATGCAGGCCGGCTGCACGACAGCCGTCCGCTCGGGACCGGACGGGCCGAGCAGCGTCGGTGCGGCAGGACCGCGGGTGGTGACTGTCCCTGGTGGGTGAATGACATAGCCGGCTGCGCTCATGGGCGTCCCTCCATCCGAGGTAGGGACCGTCAGCGTTCGCGGTTGTCGGCGAGCCCCATCGCCGTCCCTCCACTGTACCCGCAGCGCCCGCCGGGAGAACCTGCCGCCAACCCCACCAACCGTTGGTCGGGCGGCGTCAGCCCTTCAGGCCGACGGAGGCGGTGCCCTCGATGAAGTAGCGCTGGCCGAAGGCTGCGGCACCGCGAACACCTGGCCGTCGTAGGTCACGTCGTCGATCGTCGACTGGTAGTACTGCTGGTTCGGCGTGACGCCCCACAGGGCGTAGCACTGATCGAGCGGGATGATCAGGTTCTTCGCCGCGAAGGTGGCGACGACGTTGCGTTCCACCTGGATCAGGTCCGGCGCCTGGCCGGCCGCCGCCCGGGCCGCGAACTTCTGCGGGTCGAAGTTGGTGGTGTCCATGTCGACCTTCAGGCCGCCGAGCTTGCTCGCCGCGAAGTCGGCGCGCGACTGGCCGACCTCGTCGGACGGGTTGAAGCCGCTGGTCCTGAGCGTGCCCGTGACGTCCTTGCTGAAGACGCTCGACGCGGACGCGCCGGGCGTCGCCTTGCCGCCGGTGTTCGGGCCACCTCCGCATCCGGTCGCCACCAGTGCGGTCGCCACTGCGAGCGCCGCTCCTGCCAGGTGGATCCTGCTCATCTCCAACCTCCGCTCCCGACGTCTGGCGAGAGAAGTGCCCTTCTTCACCGGTCCTTAACCGGTGTTCATCACGGACGTGTGAATCGCGCCCCCGAACCTCAGAAGTGTTGCCCAGTTACCTGTTCCGAGAGAGCCGGTTAGTGGGGAGCACAGGCATCCGACGCCGTCGGCGCAGCAGGACGAGGAGAAGACCATGACGAACGACAGGCTCGACCCGATCACCGGACGGAGGGTGCCCGGCCAGGTGCCCGAGGACACCCTGAGTTCCGGCGCGGGCAGCGACCGCAACTACCCCGACCTCGGCGACGTCGACCCCGCCGTCGCCAACCCGGCCTACGGTCTGGACGACACCGAGCCGGTAGGTGACGCGGAGATCCCGGGTCAAGCCCGGGATGACGTGCGCGGGGGCCGGGATGACGTGCCCTCCTCCCGTCATCCCGGCGAACGCCGGGATCCCCTGAGCCCGTCCGGCGACCCCACCACGGGGTTTCCCGGGCAAGCCCGGGATGACGCGGCTGGCGGCGGAGGCGACGCCAGGGCGAAGGCAGAGCACGTCGTCGAACACGCCGCTGACCAGGCTTCCGACGTGAAGGACACCGCCGTCGAGAAGGCCTCCGACGTCAAGGACGCGGCGCGGGACCGCGGCGCCGACGTGGCCGACGTGGCCAGGGACGAACTCGCCCGGCTGGCGGGCGACACTCGCGCCCAGTTCCAGGGCCTGTGGGACCAGGCCAGCGGGCAGCTCCGCGAGCAGGCGAGCACCGGCAAGCAGCAGCTGGCCGACCTGCTGCACGCACTGGCGGGTGAGCTGGGCGAGATGGCGTCGAAGTCCGAGCAGGACGGTCCGGTGACGGCGCTGGCGAAGCAGGCGTCCCGGCGGGGCGGCGAGCTGTCGCACTGGCTGGCGAACGCCGACGCGTCCGATGTGCTGGCGGAGGTCCGGCGTTTCGCGCGGCGCCGTCCGTTCGTGTTCCTCGCCGGGGCGACCGTCGCCGGCGTGGTCGTCGGCCGGCTCAGCCGGGGCCTGATGGCCGGCAGGGACGTCACCCCGTCCCGGGCGGCGACCGCAGCGGCGGAGGCGACGGACGTCCCCGCTCCCCGGCTCGTCGCCGTGGTGCCGACCTACGGCGGCGGCACCACCGGTCAGACCTACGGCTACGACCGGGCCGACGCGGGCGGTGACCTGCGGTGACGACGTCCAGCGACCCGGTGGTGCCGGGCGCCGCGACCCCGGCCCGGCGGGAGCCGGAGCGGTCGATCGGCGAGCTGATGGGCGACGTCAGCCGCGACCTGTCCACCCTGCTGCGGCAGGAGGTGGAGCTGGCCAAGGCGGAGCTGCGCGAGTCCGGCACCCGCGCCGGCAAGGGTGCGGGGCTGCTCGCTGGCGCGGCTGTCGGCGGCTTCCTGGCGATCCTGTTCCTCTCCATCGCGCTGTGGTGGGGACTGGGCCTGGCGATCGGCAACGCCTGGTCCGCGGTCGTGGTGGCCGTGGTGTGGGCGATCATCGCCGCGATCCTCGCGGTCGTCGGACGCAACGAGCTGGCCCGGGTGCGCGGCCTGCCCCAGACCGCGGAGACGGTCAGCAAGATCCCGAATGCAGTGAAGGGCAAGGAAGAGGAGAACCGATGACCAGCGACCCGTCCGTGATCCGGGCACAGATCGAACAGACCAGGGCGAACCTGTCCGACGACGTCGACGCGCTCGCCGACCAGGCCAACCCCACGCACATCGCGCACCGGCAGGTGGCGAAGGCCAAGCGGGCGGGCGGCCGGCTGCTGGACCGCATCCTCGGCACGGCGGAGGACGTCCGCGACGCAGCGGCGGACAAGGCCCACGAACTCGCCGCCGACGTCCGGGGCGCCACCGAGGACGTCACCGGGCGCGCCTCCCAGTGGGGCCACGGCGTGGCCGAGCTGCCCCACCAGGCGGGACGGCAGGCCCAGGGCAATCCCGTCGCGGCCGGGGTGGTGGCGTTCGGCATCGGCCTGCTGATCGCCGCGGCGTTCCCTGCGTCCCGCAAGGAGCAGGAACTCGCCCAGGCCGTGAAGGAGCAGGCCCAGCCGCTCACCGACCAGGTCACCGCCGCGGCCAGGGAGGTGGCCGACAATCTCGCCGGTCCGGCGAAGGAGGCCGTCCAGAACCTGAAGGAGTCGGCCGGTGAGGCCGCCGCCGCCGTCCAGGAGGAGGGCAGCGCCGCCGTCAGCGACGTCCGGGACGTGGTGTCTGACGCGGCGGCCGAGGTCGCCGACACCGCCCGCGACTCCGCCGAAGAGGTGAAGGACGAGGCCCGCCGCGCCGCCGGCAGCTGACCCGAAAGCCAGGGACGGTTCCTCACTCGGTCCACCCGGACGGAAAGGGGACGGGTCCGTTTCTGTTCAGCTGAACGGAAAGGGACCCGTCCCCTTTCTGTTCAGGACGGAACCCCGGCTTCGTTCGAGGCGGGACGGGGTACTTCCCGGCCATGAGTGAGAGTCTGCGGCAGCTGGCCGAAGAACTGACCCGGGTCGACGAGGCCATCGCGAGCGCACCGCTGTACGCCCAGCCGGGTGATCCGAGCTCGGGGTTCAGCGACGAGCTCGTCGAGCTGGTCGCGCGGGAGGAAGACGTGGTGGACCGGCTCGTCCACGAGGCTCGGGACGACGTCGCCGGCGAGTAGACCGGAGGCAGGATGCCGAGACTGCGCCGGGTCTCCCCCCACTCCCCCGGCTGGACGCGACGCCGCTCCGGACGGGGGTTCCGCTACCTCGATGAACGTGGAGAACCGCTCTCCGGGGAGAACGTGGAGCGCGTCCGCTCGCTGGTGATCCCGCCCGCCTGGCAGGACGTGTGGATCTGTCCGGTCCCGAACGGCCATCTTCAGGCCACCGGCGTCGACGCGGCCGGCCGGCGCCAGTACCTCTACCACCAGCGCTGGCGCGAGTTGCGGGACAAGCTGAAGTTCGACCGGGTGGCTACCGCGGCACTGCGGTTGCCCGAGGCCCGCACGCGGGTGTCGTCCGACCTCGGCCTGGCCGGCATGCCGGTGGAGCGGGCCGCGGCGACCGCCGTCCGGCTGCTCGATCTGGGCTACTTCCGGATCGGCAACGACGCCTACGCGGACGCCAACGGCTCCTTCGGGCTCACCACGCTGGAGCGGCGGCACGTGCGACGTCATGGCGGCGGGCTGGCGTTCCGGTTCGTCGGCAAGTCGGGGATCGAGCATCACGTGCTGATCGACGACCCGCAGGTGATCGAGGCACTGCAGGTGATGCGGCGGCGTCCCGGCGGGGAGCGGCTGCTGGCCTGGCGGAACGGGTCGGGTTGGGTCGATCTCGCGTCCGGGACGGTGAACGCCTACCTCGCGGAACTCTTCGGCGGCGACATCACCGCCAAGGACTTCCGTACCTGGCACGCCACGGTGATCGCCGCGGAGGTGCTGGCGCTGAGCGAGGAGAAGGGGACGTCGGCCGCGTCCCGGAAGCGGGCCGTCAAGGCCGCGATCGGTGCGGTGGCGAGCTACCTCGGCAACACCCCCGCCGTGGCGAAGTCGGCCTACATCGACCCGCGGATCGTCGACGAGTACGAGTCGGGCGCGACCATCGCGGACGCCGCGTCGCAGTCGTACCGCACACCCGACGCTCGTCAGGCGGCCCTGGAGCAGGCCGTGCTGGAGCTGCTGGGGATCGAACGGGATCCCGGGTCGAGCCCGGGATGACGCAAGGGCCTCATGCCCGCGCCGCACCCCCATAACCGCTCGTCGCGCCCCCACCACCACTCTCCCAACCGCTCACCGCACCCCATAACCGCTCGTCGAGTCTGTCGAGACGCCACCCACGGTCTCGACAGGCGCGACCAGCGGCTAACCCAGCAGCGGGAACCCGGCGATCACCTGCTGCAGGTGCATCACCTGCCTGGGGATGAACTCGGCGATCGTGAATCCCACCACGTCCGCGGCGGCGCTGACATCGGCGACGATCCGGCGGACCTGGGCGCTGGTCAGTCCGCCGGGGACGGCCCCGAGGCCCAGCCGGAACTCGTCGCTGTCGATCGTGTCGACGTCGAAGTGGATCGCCACGTGCCGACAGCCCGTGGCCGCGAGCCAGTCCAGGACGGGAGCGGTGGTGGTGCGCAGGGCGTCCGGGCCGAACGAGGCAAGGCCCCATTCGGCGATCCGGGGATAGTCGTCGTCCGTCCATTCGCACAGGCCGACGAGTGCCACCCGCTCGGACGGCAGGGTGGCCGGCAGCGCGGTGAGGACGTCAGGATCGCCGTGGCCGGTGAGGGCGGTGACGGCCATCGCGTGGTAGCCCGGGTAGGCGCTGGCCCCCGTGCCGGTGTCCGGGTGTGCGTCGATCCAGAGGACGGCGAGGTCGTCCGGGTAGCGAGCGGCCAGCGCGGCGAACGGGGCGACGCTCACCGAGCACTCGCCGCCGAGGGTGAGGATCCGGTCGGGGTGGTGCTGTCCGATGAGGTCGAGGGCCGCGGTCAGCTGGCGTAGCACGACGGCCTTGGCCTCCATGCCGTCCCGCTCGGTGAGGCCCTCGTCACCCATGGTGACCGGGACGGTCGCGGTCGGGCCGTCGTGCGGCGGCAGGACGGCCGCCAGCACGGCCGAGCCGACCACGTAGCCGCGCCGCGCCACGCCGAACGGGAACTCCGGAGCCAGTTCGCGCACAGCTGGCGTCCCGGCCCCCTGCCACTGCGGCCACACGAGCCGCAGGGTGCGTCCGGCTTCGTCCATGGTGGCTCCTTCCGTCGCATCCATCCTCGCGAACTCCGGCGTGATCCGCGCGGGTTCCGGGTACCTGTGGGGCAACCCGGCCGGAGGAGGCGATGACCGTGCGGACGCGCGACGCGAACCCGGCGGAGCACGCCCGCGAGCCCGGGCCGACGATCTCGCGCGAGGTGGCGGCGCCGCCGTCCGCGGTGTGGGGCGTCCTGGCGGACGGCTGGTCGTACGCGAACTGGGTGGTCGGCGCCTCCCGCGTGCGGGACGTGGACGCCGACTGGCCCGCCGCCGGCGCCAGGGTGCACCACTCCTTCGGGCTGTGGCCCCTGCTGATCCAGGACTTCACCCGGGTCGAGCGGGTCGAGGAAGGCTCGGACCTCGTGCTCACCGCGCGCGGCTGGCCCGCCGGCGAGGCGCACGTCCATCTCAGCATCCGTCCGGACGGCCCGGATCGCAGCGTGGTCACCATCACCGAGGACGCCGTCTCCGGACCCGGCCGGCTCGTCCCACTGCCCGTCCGACACCTGCTGCTCGGCCCGCGCAACCGCGAGACCCTGCACCGCCTCGCGCTGCTCGCCGAGGGCCACCACCGGGAGGAACGCATTGCCTGAACAGCAGGGGACGGGTCCCTTCTCGCTCGGCCGACTGCCAGCCTTCCAGGCTTTGCGGATCGGTTCTCGTCGCCGCTTTCGGCTGCCTGCCACGTTCTTCGGCTTGTGCAGGCGATTTCGGGCTTCGTATGCCGGGGAACCCGGTAGTCCCAGCGGCCGGGCGGCTTCCATCCGCCGACAGCCCGGGAAAACTGGCAGCCACCCGGCGTCGATCGGCTCCGGGGACGGTTCCTCATTCGGTCCACTTTCGGTCAATGATCGGCTGAGACTGGGCCAAGAGAGGGGAACCGTCCCCAGGTTGGGGCGAAGAACTGAATGGAAAGGGACCCGTCCCTTTACCGTTCAGCGCGGAGCAGGCGCTCCCAGGCCGTCCGGACGAGGGCGTTCTTCACCGCGCCCAGGCGTCCGTTCGCGGCGAGCGCTGCCCGAGCGGCGTTCCAGCCGCAGGCGCCGTGCACGCCTCCGCCGGGGTGGGCGGACGCGCTGGCGAGGAACAGCCCGTCGATCGGGGTCTCCGGACGGCCGAGGCCCGGCGTCGGCCGGAACGCCAGCTCCTGGTGGATGGCCGCCGTGCCCGCGTTGATGGCTCCGCCGACGAGGCTGGGATTGCCCGCCTCGAGGTCCGCCGGCGACTGGACGTACCGGGCCACCACCAGCTCGCGGAAGCCCGGCGCCACCCGCTCGATCGCGTCCTCGACCCGTGCCAGGTGGTGCGCGACGGCCGCGGCATCGGACGCGAACCGCCGCGGCAGGTGCGTGTACGCCCACGCCGACTCGCCGCCCTCCGGCGCCCGGGAGGGGTCGGCGACCGCCATCTGTCCGAACAGGACGAAGGGTCGCCGCGGCAGCCGGCCCACGCTCAGGTCGGCGGCGACGTCGACGAACCCGTCCAGGTCGACCCCCAGGTGCACCGTGCCCGCGGCCCTGCTGCCGTCACCCAGCCACGGCACCGGTCCGCGCAGTGCCCAGTTGGCCTTCAGGGTGGCGTGGTCCCAGTCGAAGGCCGCGAGGTCGTCGCGCAGCCGCCGCGGCAGCGGGACGTCCGCCATCAGATCGTCGTACAGCACAGGCGCGGGCACGTCGGCCAGGATCGCCCGCGCACCGATCACCGTCGCGTCCGCAAGCCGGACGCCGGTCGCCCGCCGGGCAGAGACCAGGACCTCCGTCACGGGGGTGCCGGTGCGTACCTCCGCACCCAGCGACTCCGCCCGCGCGCGGAGCGCCTGCGAGAACCGGCCCGCGCCGCCCCTCGGCACGGGGAAGCCGACGTCCTGGCCGAGCATGCACAACAGCCATCCGAACAGGCCGCTGCCCGCCGCGTCCGGCGGGATGTCGCTGTGCAGCGCGTTGCCGGTGAGCAGCAGCCGCGCCCCGGCACCGGCGAACCGCTCCTCACCGAGCCGACGCACCGGCATGGACGCCAGCCGCGCCAGCCGCAGCGTCCCGGACGCGCCCAGCCGCCGGAACAGACGTGATCCGGCCCCGACCGGGGGAAACGGCGTGAACAGTGCGGCCAGCAGATCGTCTCGCAACCCGCGCCACTGGGCGAACAGCCTCAGCCAGGCGTCGCCGTCCCCCGCGGCGAAGGAGTCCAGTCCGGCGGCGGTCTCCTCGGGGTCTTGGTTCAGCACGGCCGTCCGCCCGTCCTCCAGTTGGTGGGCGAGGACGACGGGCGCCTGCACCCACTCCAGCCCGTGCCGGTCCAGGTCGAGGCCCGCGATCACCGGGCTGGCCGCGGCGAGGGGGTAGAAGGCGCTGTACAGGTCCGTGATGTAGCCGGGCGCGGTCACCTCTCCGCTGCGGACGGCCCCGCCGACCTCGTCCGCTGCTTCCAGGACGACCACGTCCCAGCCGGCTTCGGCGAGCGCGCTGGCTGCGACGAGGCCGTTCGGTCCGGAGCCGACCACGACCGCGTCACACGTGCGCCTGGTTGCGTCCATGCTCCTCCTTACCCCCGATCACACGCTGCGCGCCATGGGTAATGAGCCTCGCGTGGGACGAGCCGGGCGTCACGAAGGGCCACCGCCCGCCTTGAGCCACCAGGGCTTGCGAGGAATTGCACTCTCGATGCCCTCAACGGCGGCTCTCGGAAGGACTCTGGCCATCGAGCGTGCAATTCCGCCCGCCCTCCGTCATCCCGGCGAACGCCGGGATCCCTGCGCCGACCGCCCGCCCACCGTCATCCCGGCGAACGCCGGGATCCCTGCGCCGACCTGGGAAACCTGGTGCGGGGATCCCGGGTCAAGCCCGGGGTGACGGAGGGCGGGCGGGGATGACGCGGTGCGGCAGGATGACGCGGGGCCGGGAGGATCTACGCGGTCAGTGGTTGCGCAGGGCGTCCACCAGCTCGGACTTGGACATCTTCGAGCGGCCCTTGATGCCGAGTTCCCTGGCGCGGCTCAACAACTCGTCCTTGCTGCGCTCGTCGTAGTCCTTGGCGCTGCCGCCCTTGCGCCCGACCGACTTCCGAGACGTACCCGCGGCGGCATTGGCGATGCGCGCGGCCTTCTCCTTGCTGGCGCCGTCATCACGGAGCGCCTCGTACATCTCCTTGTCCTTCACCGACGGTCCGGGATCGCGTTTGGGCATGGGTCCTCCTTCTCGATGCCTTCCCATACCCGCGAAGGGGTTCTGGCACGCTCGCGTGGCCCTTCGTGACGGCCACTCGCTGCGCCCGCGGCCACCTCAGGGAGTGGGGTTGCTCAGCCCAGGAGGCCGCGCAGGGGCGGCGACCAGAGCTCGTGGCCGCGGCGGCCGACGTGCGCGAGCAGTGTGTTCGCGGCCTGCCAGCCCGTGGTCGCCGCGCGCTCCATCAGGGCGATCGGCCATTCGCTGCGGACCAGGTCGCCGGCCAGGACCACCCGCGGGTCCGGCGTCGCGACGGTGGGACGCAGGTGCCATGGAGACAGGTCGACCAGCGGGCAGTCGTCCGCGACCAGCCATTCCTCCGCCGCGACCGGAGCCCCGGCCAGGTTCGGATACACCCGCGCGGCCTGCCGCCACAACTCGTCCCGGGTCGCCGAGGACGGCTCGCGCAGCGCGTACCCGTGTACCTCCACCACCGCCCCACCGGTGCGCCGTGCCCACCCGGCGGCACCGGCCTCGAAGGCGTCCAGCCGGCTCACGTTGTCCAGCGGACCGTACCCGCTCGTGCCGAGGAAGGCGGCCACCTCCGGGTGCCGCCCCGAGAGCCACCGTCGGCCCACACCGAACGGCGGTGCGGCACGCAAAGCGGCGATCCGCTCTCGCCACGGGGCGTTGCCCAGCCGGCCGGACACGCCGATCACGTGCTGCAACGACCGCGTGTCGAGGGCGAGGACGACCGCATCCGCCGCCAGTTCACCGTCGCTCGTGGCGACGACCAGGCCACGGTCCCCCGGCTCCAGCCCGAGCACGCGGACGCCGGTGCGCACCTCCGCGCCCAGACCGAACAGGTGGCGGCCGAGCGGTGCCCACAGCGCAGTGTCGTAGTCGTCGTCGGGGACGTCGAACAGCAGCCCTTCCGCCGAGCCGACGAAGTAGGTGTGGAACATCGCGACCAGCTCGCCCGCGGAGAACTCCCGTGGGTCGGCGAAGAAGCTGCGGGCGAACACCTCCAGTGCCAGGTGCCGGGCCGTCCCGGGGAAGCGCAGCCGGCCGAGGAATTCGGCCGCGCTCACCCCGTCCAGCTCCGAGTAGGTGCGCGGGAAGCGCACCCGTAGCAGGCCCAGTGCCTCGCGGACGTCTACCGTGGCCAGGTCGCCCACCGAGAAGGACGGGCTCCGCGCCACGAAGCCCACCAGATTCCACGGCGGCGTGCGCGGCACCTTCGCGAAGGAGTCGACCACCGGCTGTCCACCGTCGGACGGGGCCAGCTGCAGCGGGTAGTCGGCCACCGGGACCAGCCGCTCCAGGGCTGGATCCGCCCGGCGCAGCAGCGCCCGCAGGTTGTAGTACTGGCGGAAGAAGGCGTGGAAGCCGCGGCTCATCGTGCCGGTCCCGCCGTCCGGCAACGGGACCCGCCACGACCGGACCCGGCCACCGAGGGTGTCCGCCGCCTCCAGCAGCACCACCCGGACGCCGCGCTCGGCCAGGCCGGTCGCCGCAGCCAGCCCGGCGATGCCGCCGCCGACGACCGCGACCGTGGGGGTCTCGGGAAGTGACGCGGAATGGGACCTGTCCCCGTTTGTCGGTGGCGGGACGTAACGGACGGCGCGGCGGTCCCGTCCCGGACGCCAGGGCCTCATGTCTCCTGCTCCCGGCGTCCGGCGACGTTCCAGGCGATGATCACGGCGGTGACCAGGGCGAAGCCGAAGCCGAAGTCCTCGATCGGGATGTCGAACGGGAACCGGACGCCGAGGAAGTGCTCCGGCGCGTACCGCACGACCGGGTCGGAGAGCTTCGTCAGCCAGCCGTCCACCAGCACCTGGAAGAAGAACACGATCGCCATCGCCAGCCAGTACTGGACCGTGCGGAAGATGCCCGTGCGCGCCCAGAGCAGTTCGACGGCGACGACCCCGATCACCGCGGCCAGCGTGGCGAGGGTGTACTCAGGCATGGTCGTCCTCGGGGACGGGCCCTTCGTGACGCCGGCTCGTTCCCCGCCGGCTCCTCAGGGACCGGCTGTGGGGGGCCTCGCTCCCCAGCCCACCGTCATCCCGGGCTTGACCCGGGATCTCACGCCCACTCCTCAGGGACCGTTGGCGCAGCACCGTCCCGACCGCCTCGTAGGTGAGCAGACCACACACGGGGATGACAAGGAAGAACACCAGCTCCTCGACCGGCACGGACCCCGGCAGGAGCACGCCGATCGTGGACAAGGGGCTGTAGTCCCAGTGGCCGCGGGAGATCGCGACGGCGTCCCAGACGTAGAACACGACCAGGGCGGGCGCCAGCGCCAGCAGCAGGCGGACGGGCCGTCGGTACACCCGCGCCCGTAGCCAGAACTCCAGCGGCAGGGTGATCGCCACGCAGGCCGCCATCAGCAGCAGGTACTCGGCCCTCATGCCACCACCTGCCTCGGTCCAGTGGCAAGGACGGACGCCGCGGTCACCGCCTTGCGCCAGGTCGGCACCCGCGCGCGGCCGGAGAACACGTCGTAGCCGCGCGACTCGATCCGCTCCAGGATGCGGGAGTACAGGTCCAGCGCCGTGCCCACGCACCGCGCGGACGCCGGCGGCAGCATCAGCAGGCCCGTGCGGGCCTCCTCGTACAGCTCCCGGTTGCGGGCGATCTCGAACGCCATCAGCTCACGCCAGGGCTGGTCGACCACGCGCCGCCACGGGTCCGCACCGAACCGGGACAGGTCGTCGGCCGGCAGGTACACCCGGCCGCGGTCGAGGTCCTCGCCGACGTCGCGCAGGAAGTTCGTCAGCTGGAACGCGAACCCCAGCGCCCGGGCCGGCGCCTTCGCGTCCGGCGTGAGTGGCTGCAGGACGGGCAGCATCATCTCTCCGACCACCGCGGCCGAGCCCTCCATGTAGCCGCACAGATCGGCCCAGGTGCGATAGCCGGAGACAGCCAGGTCGAGCTCCATCGCGCCGAAGAACCGGTCGAAGCACTCCCGCTCGATACCGGTCTCATGGACGGTGTGCGCGATCGCGGCGAGGGTCGCGTCCGGCGGATCGCCGGCGAGCGCAGCGGCGAAGCCGGCCCGGAAGGCGGCCAGCTGCTGAGCGGTGGCAGAGCCGCGGACGGTGGTGGCGCCGTCCGCGTCCACGATGTCGTCGGCCAGCCGGCACAGCGCGTAGACCGCGTACACGTGCCGCCGCTGCGCGGCCGGCAGCAGCGCGGCGCCCCAGTAGTACGTGGTGCCGTACGTCCTCGTCAGGCGGGCGCATTCGGCGTAGCCGGCGGTCAGTTCGGGAGTCATGGTGCCTCGCCGTCGGCCAGCCGGCCGCACGGGATCCCGGGGCGAGCCCGGGATGACGGTGGTTGCGGCCGGGACGACGGTGGGTGGGCGCGACGCGCCCAGGTACGTCCGGACGCGCTCGGCGGCCAGCTCGCCGCTGATCAGCACCATCGGTACGCCGACGCCGGGGGTGGTGCCCGAGCCGGCGAAGAACACGCCGGGCAGGCGCGGCTCGACGTTGGCCGGACGGAAGGGTCCGGTCTGGCCGAAGGTGTGGGCGAGGCTGAACGGCGTCCCCATCGCCATGCCCTGCTCGGCCCAGTCCAGGGGCGTGACCAGGCGCTCGGTGACCACGTCGTCCGGGTAGCCGTTGGCCCCGAGGAAGCGGTGCAGCCGCTCCCGCGCCGGGCCACGCTCCCGCGTCCAGTCGACCGACGCGCCCAGGTGCGGCACCGGCTCCAGCACGTACAGCGCGCTGTGGCCGTCCGGCGCGACGTCGGCGTCCAGGCTCGGCACGGTGACCAAGCGGGACGGGTCGCCCATCAGCTCCTTGCGCCTGATCAGCTGGTCGAACGCCACATCCCAGGACTCGGCGAAGTGGATGTTGTGGTGGGCGACCCCGGCGTCCGGCAGCCCCTTCACCCCCACGTGCCAGACCAGCGCGGACGGCGACCAGGCCGCTCGGGCGAGGCCCCGGGGCGGGGTGAGGTCGGGAAGGAGCCGCGCGTAGGCCGTCGGCAGATCGAGGGTGACCACGGCCGCGTCCACGGCGAGCTTCTCGCCCCCGGCGACCACCCCGGCCAGCTTGCCGGTCGCGTCGGTGAGCAGCTCGGTGACCGGCGCCCCGTACCGCAGTTCCGCGCCGGCCGCGCCCAGCGCCCTGGCGAGCGCAACCGGCACCCGGTGCATGCCACCCTCGGGGTAGTACACGCCCGAGATGCAGTCCATGTAGGTGATCACCGCGTAGATCGCCAGCGCGTCGGTGGGGGCGAGGCCGGCGTACATCGCCTGGAAGGTGAACAGCCGCACCAGCCGCGGGTCGGCGATCCGCTTCGCCACGGCCTTCTGCAGGCTGCCGAAGCCGCCGAGCCGGATCAGCCTCGCCGCAGCGGACGGGCGGGTGAGCAGATCCATCGGGGAGTCGAAGTTCCGCTCGATGAAGTGCGGCATCTCGGTCGAGTAGAGGTCCTGCAGCCAGTCGACGAAGGCACCGAACGCCTGCGCGTCGCGTGCCAGGCCACGACGGCGCAACTCCGCCACCTGGTCGGCCAGGCCGGCGCGCACCAGCAGTTCGGAGCCGTCGGCGTAGACCGCCCGGTAGGCCGGGTCGAGGCGCCGCAGCGGCACCTCCGACTCCAGCGACGTCCCCAGCCGCGCGAACGCCCGATCGAGCAGGTGCGGCATGGTCAGCACCGTCGGACCGGTGTCGAAGGTGAAGCCGTCCTGACTCAGCGTGCCGGCCCTCCCGCCCGGCTCGGCCTCCCGCTCCAGCACGACCACGTCGTGGCCGTCGCCCATCAACTGGGCCGCGGCGGACAGTCCGGCAAGGCCGGCTCCGACCACCGCGACGCGGCTCATGCGGGGTCCCCGCAGAGTTGTTCGGGGGAGCGCAGCGGAGGAGAAGAACTCCGTGGGGTGCTCATGCGTCCCGCCAGGCGACCCGGCGCGCCAGCGACTCCAGCCCGGACGCGGCGTCGGCGTCGATCGCCGGGTCGTCGAGGGCGACGAACGCGGACGCGACCGCGTCCCGGATCATGGCCTCCACATCGGCGATCACGCCCGACCGGACGAACTCACCCTGCAGCGCAGCCACCAGCGACCGGGACGCGTGCCCGCCGGCCGCCCGCCGCAACGCGCGCTGCCAGCGGGGCGAGAATCGCTCCGCGGCCAACGCCATCAGCACGGTCGGCTTGCCCGCGAGGAGGTCGTCCCCGACCGGCTTGCCCATGGCCTGCGCGTCGCCGATCACGCCGAGGACGTCGTCGCGCAGCGCGAAGGCCTCCCCCACCGCCACCCCGTAGCGTTCGAGTGCGACGAGCGTGCGCGGTCCGGCCCCGGCGGCCATCGCGCCCAGCTGCAGCGGCCGCCACACCGTGTACGCGCCGGACTTGACCCGCGCCACCTCACGGGCGTGCACGAGGTCGCGGCGGCCGTTGGCGGCACCGACCAGGTCGCGGCCCTGGCCCAGCATCAGCTCGATGCACAGGGTTCGCCACAGCTCCTGCAATGGACGCGGCAGCGCGGCGACCAGCAATCCGGACTCGCTGTGCGCGAGGTCGCCGGCCAGGATCGCGATGTTCTCGCCGTATCGCTGCGCGTCCCCGATGCCGTGCCGCTGGACGTGCTGGCCGCGCGCGCTGGCATGGACGGACGGGCGCCCGCGGCGCGTCTCGGACCCGTCCATCACGTCGTCGTGGATCAGCGCGAACACGTGCAGCAGTTCCAGCGCCGCGCCCACCGTGACCAGGTCCTCGTGCCCGGCGCCGGTGCGGTGCCCGCCGGCGGCCACCCAGCCCCAGTGGGCCATCCGCGGCCGGAACCGCTTGCCGCCCGAGCGGACCATCGTCTCGAGCAGGTCGAGCACGGAGTCGGTGTGCAGCACGCCCTCGCGCGGCACCACGGCCGCGGCGAGGTCGGCCCACCTCGCCCGCAGCGAGTCGAGGGTCGCGTCGATGACGGCTTCGACCGCGGCCACCGTGCTGTCGTCCCGCGCGACGAGATGACCGACCTGCGAGGCTGAGGAGTGGATCAGGGTCATGCCGCGCCCACTTTCCGCATCGCATTCTCCAGCAGCGGCAGCTGCAGCGCGCACCACGGGCTGAGCAGGGCCGGCACGGTGTCGGCGATCCGGAGCAGGTCGTCCCAGGGAGCCCAGGCGGTCTCGCAGACCTCCGCCGGGTCGGGCGTGAGCGTGCCTCGCGCCCGGCCGAGCCAGACCGGGCAGGTCTCGTTCTCGACGGTCCCGGACGCGTCCACGGCGCGGTAGCCGAAGTCGGGCAGGACCAGGTTCAGGTCGTCGACCGAAACGCCGAGTTCCTGGGACACCCGCCGCCGCACGGCCGCCTCGCCGGCCTCACCGGGACGGGGATGGCCGCAGCAGGAGTTCGTCCACACCCCCGGCCAAGTGGCCTTGGTCAGGGCGCGGCGGGTGAGCAGCAGGCGTCCGGCGTCGTCGAACAGGTAGCAGGAGAACGCGAGGTGCCGCGGGGTGTCGCGGGTGTGCACGGCCGCGCGGTCGGCCTGTCCGATCGGGCGGTCGTGCTCATCGAGGAGCACCACCAGGTCGTCGACGTCGGCGTTCATCGGGCGCCCCCGGACTGGTTGGCGTGGACGGGAACAAGCTGACCCGCCCGTCCGAGCCAGATCAAGCCGGTGACGGTCAGCACAACTGCTGCGGCCACCACGGCAGCGACGCCGGTGAGCGTCGATGCCGGCTCGCCGGTCAGTCGCCCGACACCGATCCAGGACAGTCCCCAGGCCATGGCCAGGGCGACGCCGATCCGGCCGTCCAGCACGCGGGCCAGCACGGCGCCGATGGCCGCAGCCACCGCGAGCACGGCGACGGCCAGAAGCTCCGCGACCGGCAGCGGCGGGTTCACCCCGGACGCGACCAGGGCGGCGGTGATGTTCGCGGCGGTGGCGATCGCCACCCAGCCGAGGTAGAGCCCGAACGTGCCGTCCACCACGACCTTCTCGACCGCGGAGGCGTGCCGCGGCGGACCGAGCCGCCGCATCAGCTCGCCCAGCGTGGCGACGAGGGCGACGATCACGATGACGCTGACCCACAGCCAGCCCGCCTGCGTGACCAGCAACCAGGCGCCGTTCAGCACCATCGTCAGCGCGGCGAGGGCGCCGATCCGGCGGGCCCGCGGCGAGGCGGTGTTCGCGGGCAGCCACTGCCAGACCACGTAGGCGATCAGGCCCGCGTAGATCACCGACCAGATCGAGAACGCGCGAACAGCCGGTGCCAGCAGCGTCGCGGTCGCCGACAGGCTGCCGCCGGAGCTCTCCTCGACCCGCGTGCCGATCACGCCGACGCCGAACAGCGTGCCCACGACCATGCACACGGCGGCGGCGGTGACCGCCACCTGGCGAACTCGATCCCTCATTGCGTACTCCTGCCCCCGAAACCTGCATCCCAAACCTTGTACAAAAACGATGCCAGTTACCCCACAGCTTGAACAGACTTCAGCGGTAAACCTTAGACAAAATGCGTACGACTCTCGCCGTTGTGGTGAACTCGCCGGTACCCTCGGACGGTCATGGTCACGATCAAGAAGGCCGCCGAGCTCACCGGGGTCCCCGAGCACACGCTGCGGGCGTGGGAGCGCCGCTACGGCCTGGTCGCGCCGCACCGCACCGCCGCGGGCTACCGGCTGTACGACGAGGCCGCCCTGGAGCGGATCCGGCTGATGCACAGCCTCGTCCGGGCGGGCTGGTCGCCCCGCGAGGCCGCCGTCGAGTCTGCGCGCCGCGGGCAGGACGAGGCGGGACCGCATGGCGAGCGGGAACTGGTGGCGGCAGCGGCGGCCCTGGATGGGGACGCGGCCGCGCGGGTGCTGGACGCCCAGTTCGCCCGGGGGTCGTTCGAGACCGTCGTCGACGAGTGGCTGATGCCGGCGATGACCGTGCTCGGCCGGGCGTGGGCGAGCGGCGAGGTGTCCGTCGCGGGTGAGCACCTGGTGAGCAACCTCGTCATGCGCCGGCTCGCCGCGGCCTACGAGGCCGCCGGCCAGCCCGCCTCGGGCCGGACGGTCCTCGTCGGCGCCCCGCCCGGCGTCGACCACGAACTCGGCCTGCTGGCGTTCGCCACCGCGGCCCGCCGGGCCGGGATCGCCACGGTCTATCTGGGTTCGCAGCTGCCCGCGGAGGCATGGCGCGACGCCGCGGGGAAGGTCGGCGCCCACGCGGCCGTCAGCTCGCTGTACCGCCGCAAGGACGCGGCGCGGCTGCGTCCGGTGGTCGCGGCGCTCGCCGACCTGCCGTCCCTTGAGCTGTGGGTGGGCGGACGCCACCAGCACCTCGCCCCGCCACCGTTCCGTCCGCTCGGCCACTCGATCAGCGAGGCCGCCGCGAAGCTCGCCGTCCCCTGACCATTCGTCGATCTCTGGAGTGACCGGAAAATGGGGACAGGTCCCTTTCCCGTTCACCCGGACGACCCGCCGATCGTCGAGCCTGTCGAGACACGGCGCCGGTCTCGACAAGCCCGACCAGCGAACTGCGGGGGTGACCAGCGATCTATGGGAGTGGAGCGTGAACGGTAAAGGACCCGTCCCCTTACTGTTCAGGCCCGGTTGCGCCTTGCCACGGCGGCGGACAGCGCGGTGGCGAAGGCACACCAGGCGGCGTAGGCGAGGAACGGCGTGGTGTTGGCCCGCCCGGTCGGACGGGCGCGGCGAGCGAGGTCGGCGGCACTCGCCGCGAGCACGGCTGCGACACCAACGGCCGGACGCAGCGCGTGCGCGCGGAAGAAGACCCCGCTCCATGCCGCGTTCAGCACGAGGTTGGCGGCGTAGGCAGCCTTGAACCGGTCGGCGTCCGCCTGGCGTCCGCCCTCCTCCAGGCCGGCGATCGTGCGGGTCGCAGCCGCGCCGATGGCCGCGTAGAGCGTCGTCCAGACCAGCGGGAACGCCGCCGGCGGCGGCTGCCAGCGCGGCAGGCGCAGCGACCGGTACCAGGCCGACGTCGGGTTGGTCAGGATCGAGCCGGCCACCGCACAGGCGGTGGTCAGCGCGCCGACGACGGGGCCGGGTTCGCGGGTCTTCATCAGGTGTCCTCTCCGATCCGGGGACGGCTGCGCAGCAGCAGGGGTAGCAGGAGCCATGCGCCCAGGAATACGACCGCGCCGACGAGCGCCGCGACGAGGCCGGAGGTCGTGCCGAGCACGAACCCGAAGACGAGAGCGGTGACGAGTACGACGGTGACCGCGAGGAGGGCCAGTCCGATCTTGGCCAGGACATCGGACGAGTCGACGAGCAGGTCCTTCACGTGGCGCCGGAACAGCAGCCGGTGCAGCGGCACGGGCGCGACGACGAAGAGCGTGGCCAGCGTGCCGGAGGCGACGGCGCCGAGGAACACGGCCACCAGCGCCGGGTCGAGCTCGGCGAAGCGGGACTGGAACGGGATCGTCAGCAGGAAGCCCGACAGGATCTGGATGCCGGTCTGGGTCACCCGCAGCTCCTGGAGCAGTTCGCTCCAGTTCCGGTCGCTGCGCTCCGCGGGGGTCTCGTTGCGCTCGGGCCAGGGCCTCTCCGTCCGCTCGTCCGACATCGTCCTCCCTGCTGTCGCGTGGACTACAGGCAATACCCACGCGGACGGCCGGACAACCCCTGGCCTCAGCTCGCGGGGCGCCGGGCCACCCAGGTGTGCAGGATGCCGCGCTGCCAGCCGTCCACGTCGAGGCGGACGAGGTCGGTGAAGCCCGCCGCCGCCAGCCGGGCGGAGAAGGCGTCCGTGCCGTCGAACCCGCGCACGCTGCGCCATAGGTACACGTACAGGCTCGGACGGGCGCGCAGCACGAACGCCAGCGGCACGACGACCAGCCAGCAGACCAGCGACCAGACGATCCCGGCACGCCGTCGGCCGGCCACCGAGTACTCCTGGACGACCAGCCACCCGCCGGGTTCCAGCTGCTCGCGCACCATGCCGAGCACGTCGTCCCGGCCCGCCGCCGGCACGTTCCGGAACAGGTACGCGGCCAGGACCCCCTGGGCCGGCGGCAGCCCCAGGCCGGGCAGCGTCTCCGCCGTGGCGTGGACGAACTCCACCCCGGCCGGCCACGCCTTCGTCCGCGCCTGGTCGAGCATGCCCTCGGACGCGTCCACGCCCACCACCCGAGCCTCCGGTAGGGCCTCGACCAGCGCCGCTGTGGACGATCCCGAGCCGCAGCCGAGGTCGAGGAGCACGAGGTCCCCGCGCCCGCCCAGCCGCTCGGCGAGCACCCTCGCTGCCGCCCGGAGGTGGCGGTGGTAGCCGGGGTTGAGCCGGGTCATCAGGTCGTAGCGCCCGGCCGCGCGGTCGAAGGCGTCGTCCAGCCCCGGCGTGGTCCTCATCGCGGCACGGTAGCGGATTGGACGACTGCTCCGGAGGGTACTGCGGTGGGCATGAGTGAGCAGAAGTCGGGCTTCCCGCCGCAGGAGCAGCAGCCGCCGGGGCTGACCGGGGAGATGCGTCCCCGTCCCGACCACGGCGAGGACAGCTACACCGGTTCGGGCCTGCTGACCGGACGCCGCGCGCTGATCACCGGCGGCGACTCCGGCATCGGCCGCGCGGTGGCGATCGCCTTCGCTCGCGAGGGCGCCGACGTCGCCATCGGCTACCTGGCCGAGGAGGAAGCGGACGCCCGGGAGACCCTCGACCTCATCGAGCAGGCCGGACGCACCGCTGTGGGCATCGCGGCCGACCTGACCACCCGCGACGCCTGCCGCCAGACCGTCGAGGCCGCCGTCACGGGTCTGGGCGGGCTGGACATCCTGGCCAACAACGCCGGCTTCCACTTCACGAAGGGCGACTCGGGGACGCTGAAGGGCCTCGAGCCGGACCTGGTGGAACGCGTGCTGCAGCTCAACTTCGCCGCCGTACTGTGGCTGTCGCAGGCCGCGCTGCCCCACCTCGGGAAGGGTTCGGCGATCATCAACACCAGTTCGATCCAGGCGTACGAGCCGTCTGTCCAGCTGCTCGACTACGCGGCGACCAAGGCGGCGATCAACAGCATCACGGTGAACCTGGCCGAGCAGCTCGGCCCGAAGGGGATCCGGGTGAACGCCGTCGCACCGGGTCCGATCTGGACGCCGCTGCAGCCCGCCACCCGGGACGCGGAGGAGGTGGCGACGTTCGGCTCTGACACCCCGCTGGGCCGGGCCGGCCAGCCGGCGGAGGTCGCGCCCGCGTTCGTGTTCCTCGCGTCCGAGCGGACGGCGAGCTTCGTGTCCGGGACGATCCTCGGCGTCACCGGGGGCAAGGCGACGTTCTAGGCTGGGTGCGGCCTCCGCGACGGCACGCACGGCGAGAACGCGGAGGGCCCACCCTCATCGAGGGGAGGTGCGCGTGGAGCACAAGAGCTGGTTCCTCACCGTCGCGAATGCGCTGTCGCAGTTCGCGGGCCGGGCGACCACGTTCATCGGGGCGACCTCGCTGGTGGTGCTGTGGGCGGTCCTCGGTCCGGTGTTCGGGTTCAGCGACACCTGGCAGTTGGTGATCAACACGTCGACGACGATCATCACGTTCCTGATGGTGTTCCTGATTCAGAACACCCAGAACCGGGACACCGCCGCCATCCAGACCAAGCTGGACGAGCTGATCCGCGCCATCGAGGGTGCGAACGACGCCCTGCTCGACCTCGAGGAGCTGGACGAGAAGGACATCTCCAAGATCCGCGAGCCCTACGAGGACCTCGCCCGGAAGGCCAAAGAGAAGCACGGCCTCGGCTCCGACATCCCCTGAGCGGACCGCGTCACCCGGGCCGCTGTTTCTCGTCCTCCCGGGCCGCTGCTTGTCGCCCTCCTAATGCATGTGCTCCTCGTCATCCCGGGCTTGACCCGGGATCCCTGTTGCCGCATTGCCAGACCGGTGCAGGGATCCCGGCGTCCGCCGGGACGACGAGTGGGGCCGCTGCCCCTCGTCATCCCGGGCCTGACCCGGGATCCCTGTTGCCGCATTGCCAGACCGGTGCACGGATCCCGGCGTCCGCCGGGATGACGGGTGGTGCTTCTTCTCGTCATCCCGGGCCTGACCCGGGATCCCCGTTGCCGCATTGCCAGACCGGTGCAGGGATCCCGGCGTTCGCCGGGACGACGAGTGGTG
>NZ_JARKPQ010000142.1 GCF_029975155.1 Propionicimonas sp.
TGCACGGCGACCAGGACGTCGTCGTTGAGGTGACGCTGGATCATGGCCGCGCCACCTTTGGTATCGGTGGCGCGCGAACCGGCTGGCGGCGGCTGGCCCGGGAGGTACTTGCCGGTCAGCACGCCCTGGGCGATCGGCGACCAGCAGATATGCGAGACGCCCAGCTCGGTCGAGGTGGGCACCACCCACTCCTCGATCACCCGCCACAGCATCGAGTACTGCGGCTGGTTCGAGACCAGCTGGACGCCCAGCTGCTTCGCCAGGCTGTGGGCCTCGCGGATCTGGTTCGCGTCCCACTCGCTGACCCCGATGTAGAGCGCCTTGCCCTGCCGGACGACGTCCGCGAAGGCCTGCATGGTCTCCTCCAGCGGCGTCTCGCGGTCGTAGCGGTGCGCCTGGTAGAGGTCGATGTAGTCGGTCTTCAGCCGCTTCAGCGAGCCGTTGATCGACTCCAGGATGTGCTTGCGGGACAGGCCGCAGTCGTTCGGTCCCTTCGGACCGGTCGGCCAGTACACCTTGGTGAAGATCTCCAGCGACTCCCGGCGCTCGCCCTTCAGCGCGTCGCCGAGCACCTTCTCGGCGACCGTGTTGGCGTACACGTCCGCGGTGTCGAAGCTGGTGATGCCGGCCTCGAGAGCCGCGTGGACGCACTTCGCCGCCGTCTCGTTCTCGACCTGCGAACCGTGCGTGAGCCAGTTGCCGTAGCAGATCTCCGAGACCTTCAGCCCCGAGTTGCCAAGGTAGCGGTGCTTCACGCCAGGGTCTCCTGCTCGACGGCCTCCTCCGCCTCCGCGTCGTCCTCGTCCTCTTCCTCGTCGATGTCGCCCTCGAGCTCGATCAGCTCGCCCTGGGCGTCCTCGGCCTCGACCTCCTCGAACTCCTCGTCCTGCTCGTCGGCCTCCTCGGCCGCGGCCTCCGGCTCGGCCAGCGGGTTGACGATCGCCGCACCGCCGAGCGTCGCGAGCATCTGCCGGACGTTGGTCAGCTGCGCGGTGATCGCGTCGCGGCGGGCGGTCGCGGCCTGGAGCTCGCGCTCGGACTCGCGGCGGATCTTCTCCGCGGACAGACGGGCGGCGTCGACCAGCTGGCCGGCCTCCTCGCGAGCGGCCTTGAGGTGCGCGTCGGCCTGCGCCTTCGCGTCGGCGAGCGTCCGGTCGGCCTCGGCGTCCATCGCGGCCTGGCGCTCCTGGGCGCGAGCGATGGCCTGCTCGTTCACCTGCATCTGGGCGGCGAACTCCTCGGCGGCCCGGTCGCGACGCTCGGCGAGGGTCTTCTCGAAATCGGCGGCGGCGGCCGCGGCGCGGGCCCGCTGGTGCTCGTAGACGGCCTCGGCCTCCTCGCGGCGGGCGGTGGCCTCGCGGTCGGCGTAGTCGAGGATCTCGTCCGACTGCCGCTTGGCGGCCTCGAGAACGTGGGTCGACTCCGCGTCCGCCTTGTTGGTCACGTCGGCCGCGTAGCGGTCGGCGGCGGTGCGCGCCTGCTCGGCCGCGGCCTCCGCCTCGCTCACCAGCCGCTCGGCCTCGGCCTTGGCCTTGGACCGCAGCTCGGCGGCCTCGTCCTCGGCCAGCTTCAGCATCTTGCCGATCCGGGCGCCCAGGTCGGTGAAGGACGGCGGCGCGGTCTCCTTCTGCTCCTGTTCGAGCGCGGCGATCCGGGCGCGGTAGTTGGCCGTCTGCTCCTCCAGCTGGGCGAGCTGGGAGTTCAGCTTGGTCACCGCGACCGAACCGGTGCCGGCCTCCGCGCGAGCCTGGTCGAGTGCCTTGCGCAGCTCCGCGACCGCGCGATCGACCTCCGCGGGCTCGTAGCCACGCATCACCGTCCGGAATCCCGGGTTCTGCTGCGTCATGATCCTTCTTCCATTGCTTGCTGGGTCGATGGGGAGGGGCGCTCGGAGACGGCCAGCGCCTCGATCACGCCGGAGAGGTGCCCGAGCTGGGCGTTGATGTCGTCCCGGCGGCGGGCCAGCTGGGCCACCTCGGCCCGGGCCCGGTCGAGCATCGCGCGGGCCTCGGTGCGGATGGCGTCGGCCTCCGTCCTCGCCTGCGTGAGCAGGGCGACGGCCTCGTCCCGGCTCGTCCGGGCGGCCTCGAAAGTCTCGCGCTGCAGCTTCTCCAGGTCGGCGGCCGTGCGTTCGCGGATCAGCTTGGCGCCGCCCTCGGCCTCGGCGAGGCGGCGCTCGGCCCGCTCCATCTGCGCGCGGGCCTCCGAGCGGGCCGTGCCCAGCGTCCGGTCGGCCTCGGCCTGCGCCTGCTGCCGGGTGTTGGCCGCGTCCCGCTCGGCGGCCTCCAGCACTGCCCTGGCCCGGGCCTGCAGATCCTCGGCGACGGCGGTGGCCTCGGCGATCGCGGCCTGGTTGCGGTGGCTGGTGGTGGTGAACGCCAGCTGTGCCTGCTCGCGGACGGAGCGCACGTGCTCGGCGAGCTCGTTGTGGTGCTGCCGGCGGGCGGCGTCGGCCTCGGCCGCCACGCTGGCGCGGAGCTCCGCCATGGCCTGCTCCGTCCAGGCGACGTGGGCGGCGGCGGCGGCCAGTTGCTCGTCCGCCCTTGCCTGGGCCTCGGCGGCCAGGGCCTCCCGCTCGGCCTGGGCGTTCGCCTTCAGCTCGGCGGTCTCGGTCTCGAAGCGCTCCCGGTCGGCGGCCAGTTCGGCGCGCAGCCGGGCGACCTCTGCGTCCAGTTCAGCGCGCTGCTGCTCCAGGCCCTCGGTGACGTGGGCGCGCATGGCCGACAGCTCGGCGTCCAGCAGGTCGCGGCGCTGGGCCTCCTCGGACTCCAGCGCGCGGCGGCGGTCGGTGAGCTCGGCATCGACGGACGCGACGCGGGCGTCGAGCCGCTGGTGCACCTCTGCCTCGGTGCGCTTGGCGGTGTTGGCGACGGTGGCGGCCTTGATCCGGGCCTCCTGGACGATCTGCTCCGTCTCGGCGCGGGCCGCGGCCAGGAGTTCGGCGGCGGTGCGCTCGGCGGTCTGGGTGATCAGGCCGGCCTGCTCGGTGGCGTCCTGGAGGAGGGTGATCGCGTCCTGTCTGGCCTCGTCAAGCCGGGCCGCTGCGGCGGTCATCGCTTCCTCGGCCGCCGCGCGACGCTCGGCGACCTCGCGCGCGAGCTGGTCGTTCAGCTCCCGGTTGCGGACGGTTTCTGCGCGCACAGCGTCGGCCTCAGCCTGGGCCTCGGTGCGTAGCTGGTCAGCCAGGTTCTGCGCCTGGGTCAGGATCTCGGTCGCCTGTCTGCTCAGCTCGCCACCGGCCGGCTGTGCAGGGGGACGCACGGCTGGATCGAGCACCAAGCCATGATCCAAGGCCTACGACTCAAAAGGCAACCCGGCCCGGAGTGTCGCGCGCCGGACCTCAGGGTTTGGTCTAGCCTTCGTCGCCCGCAACCCGGGGACAGGTCCCATTCCCGTTCACCCCCGCAGGTGGGGACAGGTCCCATTCCCGTTCATCCCCGCAGGGCGCCTGGCGCTCAGCCCGCCGCTTCAACAGCCGGGGACGCGGTGCCCACCTGCAGCCGCCGGACGCGCGACGCACTGAGTCCGGTGACCTCTGCGATCTGCGCATACGACACCGAGCGCATCCGCAGGGCACGGACGGCAGCAGCCTGAGCAGCGGTGTCCAGACTGACGAAGCCCTCCCGTCCGGTGACGCCACAGCAGCGTCCGAGCAACTCGACCACCTCTGCGTCGGTGTGACGGGGACGACGTCCGGTCGGCTCAGGCTCCCAGCGCGGCACGACCGTGACCGGACCGTCCAGAGCCCCGTCCGGGACCAGCTTCATCAGGTGGTCCTCGTCGACGAGCGACAACCCGGTGCCGAGGATTCGCCGGCTGCTCCAGCGATACTCATCCGGACACGTTGCCAGGCCTGCCTGAACCGGGTTGTTCCAGACGTATCTGACGAGCGCCACCAGATAGGCGTCGTCCTCAACCGGCAGGCTCTTGAACCGCTCCTGAAAAAGATGACCCACCCGCTCGTACTTCCGGTTGAACCACCCCACATAGCGGACGGCCACCCGCTGGACGACAGCGCCGACCGGCTCGTCCACCGTGCGCAGCACGAGGTGCACGTGGTTGGGCATGAGGCAGTAGGCCAGGATCCGACAGCCGGACGGCTCGCGAACTGCGGCGAGGCACTGGAGGAACCGGTCATAGTCGTCGTCCTCAAGGAAGACCGCATCCCGGTTCACCCCACGCAGCATCACGTGGTAGATCCCTGATTCCGCTCGCTGCCTCGCTCGTCGAGCCATGCCGCCCTCCTGACGTCCGTGTGTTGGGACGCGAGCGTAGGCCGGTGCAGCCGTCGCGCGGCCTGGCCTGGAGCAAATCTGTGGATAAGTCGTGCGACGGATCCGGGCCCTGTGGATGGAGCCGGACGGTGCTTCGGGTGAACGGGAATGGGACCTGTCCCCGGCCGTTCAGCTGCCGACGCGGGCGGCGATCAGGGCCTTCAGGGCGCCGGCGTCGTTGGGGAGATCGACGACGTGGCGGGGAAGGTCCTCGATGCCGGCGAAGCGGGCGGGGCGGGCGGGCTCGCGTCCGGTCGCCTCGCGGATCGTCTCGGCGAACTTCACCGGAAGCGCGGTCTCGGTCACGATCATCGGGACGCCGGGGTCGACGAACTCGCGAGCGACCTTCACCCCGTCCGCGGTGTGCGGGTCGACCAGGACCCCGTCCCGCTTCCAGACCTCGGCGATGTTCGCCAGCCGATCGGCGTGGGTGGACGAGTCCGAGACGAACCCGAACCGCTCGCGCAGGGACGCGAACTCCGGCGTCCCCGACAGGTCGAAGAAGCCATCGGTCACCAGCCGGACGGCGAACAGCTCACGGACCAGCGTGGCGTCCCGGCCCAGCAGGTCGAAGACGAACCGCTCGAAATTCGACGCCTTCGAGATATCCATGCTCGGCGACGACGTGGCGTGGGTCTCGCTCGCCGCGCGCACCCGGTACACGCCCGTCCGGAAGAACTCGTCCAGCACGTTGTTCTCGTTCGTGGCCAGCACCAGGGTGTCGATCGGCACACCCATCATCCGCGCCACGTGGCCGGCCATGATGTTCCCGAAGTTGCCGGTCGGCACGCAGAACGACACCCGCTGGTCGTTCGCGGTGGTGACCCGCAGCCACGCCGCGATGTAGTACACGACCTGCGCCACCAGCCGTGCCCAGTTGATCGAGTTCACCGCGCCGAGGGCGTACCGCTGCTTGAACGCCAGGTCGGACGCCACCGCCTTGACCAGGTCCTGGCAGTCGTCGAACACCCCCTCGACCGCCACGTTCACGATCGACGGGTCGTCGAGGCTGAACATCTGCGCCTGCTGGAACGGCGTCATCCGCCCGGCCGGGGTGAGCATGAAGACCCGGACCCGATCCAGGCCGAGCATCGCATACTCGGCCGCCGAGCCGGTGTCGCCGCTGGTGGCGCCAAGGATGTTCAGCTCCTGGCCACGCCGTTCCAGCTCGTACTCGAAGAGCTGGCCGAGCAACTGCATGGCCAGGTCCTTGAAGGCCGCCGTCGGCCCGTCCGAGAGATGGGCGAGCCACAGCCCCCCGTCCAGCGCGGTGACCGGAACGACGTCGGCGGTCGCGAACACACGGTCGTTGTAGGCGCGCTCGCACAGCGCCCGCAGGTCGTCGGACGGGATGTCGTCCACGTACAGCCCCACCACCGCGTCGGCAAGGGCCGCGTAGCCCTCGGTGGCCAGCAGTGCCCGCCAGCCCGCGAGGGTCGCCTCGTCCGCGTGCGGGTAGGCCTCGGGCAGGTAGAGCCCGCCGTCCGGCGCCAGCCCCTCGAGCAGGATGTCGGAGAAGCCGGGACGGGGATCGTCGGGCAGCCCTCGGGTGGAGACGTAACGCACGCGGAAACCCTACCGGTGACCGCCTGGGCGGGCTGAACGGGAATGGGACCTGTCCCCGGACTTCCACTGAACGGGAATGGGACCTGTCCCCGATTTGCGCCGGTCAGCCGAGGCCGCGGCGCTGGAGCAGGTGGGCGAGGTCGGGGTCCTGGCCGCGGTAGTCGCGGAAGGAGTCCATCGGATCCACCGAGCTGCCGCGGGCCAGCAGGTGGCGGCGGAACCGCTCGCCGTTCTCCCGGGTCAGGCCACCGTTCGCGCGGATGAACGCGGCGGTGTCCGCGTCCAGCACCTCCGACCAGATGTAGGAGTAGTACGCGGCGTCGTAGCCGCCCTCGAACGTGTGCCGGAAGTACGTCGAGCGGTAGCGCGGCGGGACCAGTTCGAAGTCCAGCCCCACGGACGCGAGCGCCGCGCGCTCGAACACCTCCACCTGGTCGACGTCGGTGGGCAGCTCGGCCAGCGGCGTCCGGTGCCACACCTGGTCCAGCAGCGCCGCGCCCAGGTACTCGGTCGTCTTGAAGCCCTGCTGGAACAGCGTCGAGCCGCGCAGGGTCTCCACCCACGCCGGCGGCATCGGCTCGCCGGTCGCGTGGTGGACGGCGTACCGCGGCAGGACCTCGGGGTCGAGCGCCCACATCTCGTTCACCTGGGATGGGTATTCCACGAAGTCCCGCGGCGTTTCGGTGCCCGACTGGGACGGGTAGCGCGTATCGGACAACAACCCGTGCAGCGCGTGGCCGAACTCGTGGAACAAAGTGATCACGTCGTCCCAGGTCATCAGCGTCGGCTCACCGGCCGGCGGCTTCACCAGGTTCGAGTTGTTGGTCACCACGGGCATCTGGCCGAGCAGGTGGTTCTGGTCGACCATGTTGTTCATCCACGCGCCGCCCTGCTTGCCCGGACGGGTGTAGAAGTCGGCGGCGAACAGCCCGACCGGCGTCCCGTCCGCCTCCTTCACCTCGAACACGCGTACTTCATCGTTGTACCCGATCAGGTCGTCGCGCTCGGTGAAGGTGATTCCGTACAGCCCGTTGGCCGCCGCGAACACCCCCTCGTGCAGCACCCGCTCCAGTTCCAGATACGGACGCAGCAGCGTCGCGTCCAGCTGGTAGCGCTCGGTGCGGACGAGCTCTGCGACGTACTGCCAGTCCCACGCGGCGAGGGGCTCGCCGGGAGCGATCCGTCCCCAGACCTCGGCCATCTCGGCCGCCTCGGTGCGCGCGTTGGCGACCGCCGCAGGCGCCAGTGTGCTCAGCAGGTCCCAGACCGCCTGGCCGGTGCGCGCGCACCCGTCCGCCGCGACGTAGGCGGCGTGGTTCGGGAAGCCGAGCAGACTCGCCCGCTCGGCCCGCAGCCGGGCCAGCTCGACGACCAGCGGGCGGGTGTCGTACTCACCGCCGAGCCCACGGGAGACCGACGCCCGGTGCAGCCGCTCCCGCAGCGCCCTGTCCTTCAGCACGTCCAGGGGACGCTGGCCGGAGGTGTTGTCCAGCTCGATCAGCCAGCCGTCCGCGTGGCCCTGCTCGGCGGCGCGCTCCCGCGCCCCGGCGATCTCGGCCTCGCTCAGACCGTCCAGCTCGGCGGCGTCGGTGACCAGCACCGCACCCGCGTTCAGCCCGGCCAGCGCCCTGCGTCCGAACTCCGACTGGAGCTCGGCGATCCGCGAGTTGAGCTCGCGCAGCCTGGCCTGGTCGGCCTCGGGCAGGTTCACGCCGTTGCGCTCGAAGGCCAGCAGCTTGCGCTCCAGCCAGTACGCGGACGCCGGGTCGAGCTCCACCTCACCGGCCTCGGCCCGCGTCGCCAGGGCAGCGACGCGGTCGTACAGCGTCCGGTCGAGATAGATCGCATCGATGTGGGCCGCGAGCTGGGGTGCGATCGCCTCGTCGACGGCGTCCAGCACGGGGTTCGTGTCGGCCGGCTGCTTGGTGTAGAAGGCGTTCAGCGCCCGGGTGAGCAGCCGTCCCGACGACTCCCAGGCCTCGATCACATTCACCACCGTCGGCGGCTGCGCGCCCGCGGCGAGAGAGGCCAGTTCGGCGAGGTGCTCGGCCATGCCCGCCTCGACGGCCGGCTGGTAGTGCTCGTCGCGGATCGTCGTGAAGTCGGGCAGTTCGAAGGGCAGCGTCGACGGGGACGCGAGCGGATTCGTGGAATCGAGGGGCATGGTGTCCATCCTTACCCCACGGACGCGGTCGACGGAACGTCAGCGCGCCGCGCGGCGCGGGACGCAGCCCAGCAGCAGGACGAACGCGATGGCGTTGGTCCCCAGCGCGAGCCAGTCGGGCCACGCCATGCCGGGCACGATCGACAGGACCGCGGCCGCGGCACAGACCACGATCGCCACGATGTGCCCGACCCTCGACTGCCGGAAGACCGCCCGCGTGAGCAGTCCGTACAGGATGCCGACCGCGGCGAGAGCGAGCCCCAGCAGGCCACCGGTCACAGCGTTCGTCGTGGTGAAGAAGTAGAGCCGGATCGCCAGCGCGAGGTAGAGCACCGCCAGCAGGCCCAGCAGCAGCACCGCGCCGAGCCGGAGCCTGGCGCGGGTCGAGCCGGGGCCGCCCGGCGCGGCGGGTGCGGAATCAGTGGGCAGCTGCGGCACGGGAATGACGCTAGCTGATCTCAACGCGGAGGGTTGGCCACCCAACACTGTGGACAACCCTCCCGGTTATCCACAGCATCGAAATTCCCTGACCGGATTCAGGCCCCGCTGCCGAAGATGACCGGCGTGATACCGAAAACGACCATGCCTGCCGGCCTGCGGGAGCTCGCCGCGCTCCAGGCGGGAGTCCTGTCGAGGGAACAGGTGCATGGCTACGGGCTGAGCGACCGCGTCATCGAACGGTTGGTCGCCGAGGGCACGTGGCGGCGCGTGTCCCGCGGCGTCTACGCGACAAGCGAGGACAGCTGGCTGCAGCGCGCCTGGGCGGGCGTGCTCCTCGGCGGAACTCCGGCGGTGCTGGGCGAGGAGGCCGCGGGCCATCTGCAGGGCCTCGTCCGGGAGCCGCCGGACCAGATCGCCGTCTTCGTTGGCCGCGGCGGGCGGGTGGACCGGGACGACCGGTGGCGCTTCGTCCGCTCCGACCGGCTCGGCCTCGGCGAGCCGCCCCGGACCCGCCTCCCCCAGACCGTCGTCGACCTCGCCCGATCGCTGAACCCCGATGGCGTGACGGCGCTGCTCGCCGAGGCGATCGGCTCCCACGGGGCGAGACCGGAAGACATCCTGCGCGTCGTGAACGGCACCTCCCGGTTGCCGAACCGTGCTCTGGTGACCGAGATCCTCGGAGATGTCGTTGCCGGCATCGACAGCCCGCTCGAGCGGCGCTACCTGCGCTCGGTGGAACGTCCCCACGGGTTGCCTGCGGCGGAGCGCCGGGTCCGCCCGGCGGCCCGCTACCTCTGCGACGCCTGGTACCGCGAGTACGGCGTCCTGGTCGAACTCGACGGTGACATCCACCACCGCGGCCTGGCCCGGCTCGCCGACATGGACCGGGACAACCTGCACGCCTTCTCGGGACTGTTCACACTCCGGTTCACCTGGGCCCATGTGGTGGGCGACCCGTGTGGGGTCGCGCGGCAGGTCGCCGTCGCGCTCGCCATGCACGGGTGGTCGGGCGAACTCCAGACCTGTCCCCGCTGCAACGCGGAGGGTTGTGCACTCTAGAAGGTGGACAAGGCTCCCCGCTCCTCCCGATACGGTGGGCCGGTGGGATTCTCGCCGGTGGAGTTGGTCGGCTACGTCGCGTCCGCACTGGTGGTCGCTTCGCTGGCGATGACGTCAGTGGTGCGGCTGCGGATCGTGTCCCTGGTGGGGTCGGTGGTCTTCGTGGTCTACGGGGCGCTGCTGCCGTCGATCCCGATCATCATCACCAACGCGGCCGTGGCCGGGCTGAACATCTGGTTCCTCCGCAAGGAGTTCGCCCCCAACCGCGATCTGGGCGCGGTGCCGATCGCCCCGGACGCACCCTTCCTGCTGGACTTCCTGCGCTCCCACGCCACCGACATCGCGACCTTCCATCCCGAGTTCGACGCGCCGGACCCCGGCGACTTCGCCCTCGTGCTCACCCGGGACGGACTGCCCGCCGGCGCGCTCATCGGACGTCCGGACGGCACCACGCTGCACCTGCGGCTGGACTACGTGATGCACGCCTATCGCGACTCGCGGATCGGGCAATGGCTGTACGGCAGGGGCACGAGGGTGTTCACGGAGGCAGGCTTCGACCGCCTGGTCGCGCGGCCGACGAGCCCGGAACTGGCGTCCTATCTGATGAATGTCGGCTTTGAATCCACCCAGAGTGAGCTGTGTCTTTCGCTGAGAGGTTGAATCCCCTCCCTGGCTGATTGAAGAATCAACCATGACATTCTTCGGCCTGCCGCTCCACCCGCTCGTCGTGCACGGCGCCGTCGTGCTGCTGCCGCTGGCCGCCCTGGGCGCGCTGGTGATCGCCGTGTCCGCCCGGGCGAGGAAGCGCTACGGCTCACTGGTCGCGCTCGGCGCCTTCGTCGCCCTCGGGGCGACGATCGGCGCGCGGATCACCGGCGAGGCACTGAACGGCGGGACACAGGCCGGCCCCGGCACGCTGGGCACCCACGTCACCTGGGGCCTGCTCGCGCCATGGCCGGCCGCAGCCCTCGCCGTGACCTCGCTGGCGCTCGTGCTGGCCGGACGAGGCAAGAGCCGCCCGCTGCTGGTCACCGCCGCGCTGCTGACCGTGGTGTCCGCGCTGGCCAGCCTCGTCGTGATCGTCGTGGTCGGCCACGCCGGCGCGACCGCTGTGTGGGGTACGAGCTAGGGACGGGGCCCTTCGTGACACCGCTCGTTGCTCGCGGCTCCTCAGGGAGCGAGTTCTCGTCATCCCGGGCTCGACCCGGGATCCCTGTGGTCGCGTTGCCAGACCGGTGCACGGGATCCCGGCGTTCGCCGGGATGACAGCATTCGCCGGATGACAGCATTCGCCGGGACGACGGCTCGCCGGACGACAACATTCGCCGGACCGACAGCATTGGCCGGATGACAGCGTTCGCCGGGATGACGGCGTTCGCCGCGGCGACAGAGCGGGTCCCGCCGGCTACTCGCAGATGCCGAAGGCGCCGGCCTGGACGCGGTCGGGCTGGTTGCCGGAGCCGACGAAGAAGATCTTGTTCGGCAGGATGAACCGCTTGCTGCCGTCGCCCAGGCCGAGGTCCACGGTCTTGCCCTTCGGGTACTTCGCCTTGAGCTGGGAGAAGGTCAGGCCGAGCGGGACGCCATCGGCCAGCACCAGGGGCTCGGGCAGCTCGGCGTCCGTGTTCGCGCCCCAGGCGGCCAGCGTCCGTGGTGACTTCTTCGACGAGTTCTTGCCGTGGTACTCGACCCAGAACGTGCCCCACGACACCGTCTGGGTCCACGGGCTGTTGTCGTCCAGTTCGCAGCCGACCCCCTGGGCACTCTCCTCCGGCTCGCCGAGCTGATCCTCCAGCAGGGCGGTCACGTCCGCCTGCTTCGCGCCGAACGAGTAGGCGCCCAGGCCGTCACCGCGCAGCACGAGCGCAGCGCCCTCGTCCTGGGTCGGGGTGGGCGTGGGGGACGTCGGCGTGAGCGTGGGCGTCGCACTGGGCGTCGGCGCGGCGCTGCTCAGGGTCGGGCTCGGGACGGGCGAGGTCGCCGGGGTCACCGGCGCGGACGTCCCGCAGGCGGCAAGGCCCGCGAGCAGCGGAGCCAGCAGGACGGGCAGGATGCGACGACGCATGGCGGGCCTCCCGGACGACGACGTGGTACCCCAAGTGAAACACCTCCCGGCAACCGCGGCTGTCGCCGCCACGCGCACCGCACTAGCCTGAGACCACACCGAGCAAGGGAGACGGACATGGCGCAGGCGAAGAAGCGGATCGGCATCCTCACCGCCGGCGGCGACAGCCCCGGACTCAACGCCGCCATCCGGGGGTTCGGGAAAGCCGCGATCAAGAACGGCTGGGAGCTTCTCGGCTATCGCGACGGCATCCGCGGACTCGTCGAGAACCGGTACACCCCCATGGACTCCGGTGCGCTCTCCGGCATCCTCACCATCGGTGGCACGATCCTCGGCACCAGCCGGGACAAGGTGCACAAGATGGCCGTGGACGGCGAGATCCGGGACATGCGGCCGCAGGTCGTGGAGAACTACGAGAAGGAGGGGCTGAGCGCCCTGATCCTGCTCGGCGGCGGCGGGACGGCGAAGAACGCGCTCCGGCTGTCCGAGGCCGGACTGAACGTCGTCACCCTGCCCAAGACCATCGACAACGACATCGCCCGCACCGACACCACCTTCGGCTTCGCCACCGCGATGGAGATCGCCACCGACGCCATCGACCGGCTGCACAGCACCGCGCACAGCCACCACCGGATCATCCTCACCGAGATCATGGGCCACCGCGCCGGCTGGCTGACCCTCGGCGCCGGCATCGCCGGTGGCGCCGACATCATCCTGCTGCCGGAGATCCCCTACTCGGTCGCGAGTGTGGCCAACACCATCAAGGACCGCCTGAACAAGGGCTCCACGTTCAGCGTCGTCGCCGTCGCCGAGGGCGCCCGCGACGTGCAGGACGCCGCCGACTACGAGGCTGCCCAGCTGCTCGTCCGGGCAGCGAAGACTCCCGAGGCGGCCCGCGCGGCGAAGGCACACCTGGCCAACGTCGAGGACGAGCAGCGCGAGCACACGTTCAAGCTGGCCCGCGAGCTGGAGGCCGCCACGGGGCTGGAGTCGAGGGTGACGATCCTCGGGTACGTGCAGCGCGGCGGCATCCCGTGCGCGGCCGACCGGCTGCTCGCGTCCCGGCTGGGGACGGCGGCGGCGCACGCCGTGGCGTCCGGGCAGTTCGGGGTGATGGTGGCCGCTCGCGGCGAGGGGACGGAGCTCGTGCCCCTGCAGGAGGTCGCCGGCCAGCTCAAGCTCGTCCCCGCCGACCACGAGTGGATCCTGACCGCCCGCACCCTCGGCACCGGGCTCGGCGACTGAGGCTCGGCAGGCTCGGACCAAGCAGGCTCCCGGCGACAGGACTGCGATGCACCGGCGGTTCACCCAGGTCGACGTCTTCGGGGACGGCGGCATCACCGGCAACCCGCTGGCGGTCGTGCACGACGCGGCCGGGCTCGACGGCGCGGCGATGCAGGAGTTCGCCGCATGGACGAACCTCTCCGAGACGACGTTCCTGCTGCCCCCGACCGCGCCGGGAGCCGACTACCGGGTACGGATCTTCACGGTCGCGGAGGAGCTGCCGTTCGCCGGGCACCCGACCCTCGGTTCCGCGCACGCCTGGCTGGCCGCGGGCGGTCGTCCGCGCGACGCCGGGACGGTGGTGCAGGAGTGCGCGGCCGGGCTCGTCCGGGTGCGCAGGGACGCGGACCGGCTCGCCTTCGCCGCCCCGCCGCGGCGGCGCTCCGGCCCGCTGGACGAGGCTCACCTGGCGATCGCGGAGGAGGCGCTCAGCATGCTCCGCACGGACTGGGTCGCCCATGAGTGGGGAGACAACGGCCCGCCGTGGATGATGGTCGAGCTGGCCGATGCGGACGCCGTCCGCAGGGCCTGGGTGGACCGCACCCGGCTCGGACCCCACGACTACCTCGGCCTGGTCGGCCTCAGTCCGGACACCTACGCCTACGAGGTGCGCGGCATCGTCGGCCACACCGAGGACCCGGTGACCGGCAGCCTGAACGCGGCCGCCGCCCAGTGGCTGCGGGCGCGCGGGGTGGTCCCGCCGGCCTACGTGGCCACGCAGGGCGCCGAGGTGGGCCGGCACGGCGAGATCTTCGTCCACGACGACGGGACGGAGATCTGGATCGGCGGCCGTGTCCGCACGGTCGTCTCCGGCACCGTCGACCTCTAGGGCTCAGGCCTGCTTGCGGAGGGCCAGCGTGGCGCCGACCAGGGACAGCCCGCACCAGACGACGAGCACGGCGACCGACTGCGGGGGCACGGTGAAGTCCTGGGACGCGAGTCCGGCGCGCATCACCTCGGCCATCGGCTGGAACGGCAGGAACGCCTGGACGGCCTGGACGGCCTGCGGCATCCGCTCGACCGGGTAGCTGATCGGCGAGAACAGCAGGATCACGAACACCAGCACCTGGGTGAGCAGGTTCGCCAGGGCCGGCTTCAGCAGGGTCGCCAGCGAGTAGCCGACCGCCGCCGCGGTGAGCGAGATCGCCATCGCGGCCGGCACCAGCCACGGCGCGACCGCCAGGTGCACGTCGAACCGCCAGACGCCGGCGAACACCCCGAGCACCACGCCGGGCAGCGCGAGCACCGTCCACAGCAGCAGGTCGCTGAGCAGGAACAGCGGTCGCGGCACCGGCAGCGTCCGCAGCCAGTCCAGGCTGCCCTCGGTTTTGGCCTGGGCCACGATCTGCGGCGTCATCACCAGGCCGACGGTGATCAGGGCCACCGTCGGCGCACCCGTCGCGAGGTACAGCGCGTCGGCCCCGGTCGGGTTGCCGGCGAGCATGCCGTAGCCGTAGATGGTCGACACCGACAGCAGCATCTGCACCACCACCAGCAGCGGCAGCGCCTCGGTCAGCCGCCGGGCCTGCCACTGCACCAGCAGCCAGGTCTGGCTCACGATCGCGGTCATGTCAGCCGACCTCCTCCAGGTCGAGGACCGGTGCGGCGCCCGGGCCGACCAGGTCGATGTACACGTCCTCCAGGGACGCCGGTGCGAGCGCGTACCGCTCGGCGCGTCCGGCGGCCACCTGGGCGCCCGCCCAGCGGACGAGCTCCGCGGCCCGCGCACTCGGCACCAGGGCGGTCGCCCGTAGCCGGTGGGACGGGCCCGCGGTGATCCCCGGCGGCCAGCGCAGCTCCTCGTCCGGCGCGGTGTCCAGCTCGAGCACGAGGGTGTCGCGATGGCCGACCGTCAACGCGGACGGGGTGGACGCGGCGACCACCGCGCCGCGGTCGAGGATCACCAGGCTGTCCACGACCCGCTCGGCCTCCCGCACGTTGTGCGTGACCAGCAGGACGCCCGCACCGGCGTCGGCCAGGCGTCGGATCTGCTCCCACAACAGCCGCCGGCGCACCGGATCGACGTCGTTGGTGGGCTCGTCCAGCACGACGAGCCGGCCGGGGACGACCGCGGCCATCGCGAACGCGGTCAGCCGGGCGACGCCGCCGGAGACCTTCTCGGCGGGCGTGTCGGCCCATGGCAGCAGGTCGAGCGCCTCCAGGAGGTCCTGGGTGCGCCAGCGGACCTCCCTCCGGCCGCCGCCACGGATCCGGCCGACCAGTTCCACCGCGACCCGCGGGGTGAGGCCCGTGATCGGCACGTTGGCCTGTGCCTGCACGCTGGCCAGCCGCCGGGCCTTCTCGGGGTGGGCGATCGCGTCCACGCCCGCCAGCCGGATGCTGCCGGCGTCCGGGCGGGCCAGGCCGACCACCTGGTTCACCAGGGTGGTCTTGCCGGCGCCGTTGTGGCCGAGCAGGCCGACCACCTCTCCCCGGGCCACGTCCAGGTCGATGCCGGCGTTGGCCTGCACGGCCTTCCGTCCGGACCCGTACTGCTTGCGCAGCCCCCGCACCCGCAGCACCTCCAGCTCCCTCATGGCACCTCCATACCGTCGTGACATACCGTACGGTATCAGATTCATACCGGTATGCAATTCGGATTCATATCGGTACGGTAAGGTGAACGGCATGAGCACGAAGGGGCGCCCGGTGGGCGACGCGGCAGCGGAGCTGGGCACGGCGACGCAAGCGCTGGCGAACGCCACCGCCCTGCTGAGTCGCGCCCTCAAGCAGGGCCTGACCGAGGCCGGAGCCGAGGTGAGCGACCAACTGGCCACCAGCCTGCGCGCGGCGTCGCGGGAGATCGCGGACGCTTCGTCCGAACTCGGTCGGATGGCCGGCGACCAGCGCCGCCGGGCCAAGGCGGACGCCACCCGGGCCAGCCTGCTGGCCGCGGCGCGGACGGTGTTCGCCGAGCGTGGCTTCGAGGGCGCGTCCGTGGGCGACATCGCCGCCGAGGCCGGGTACACCAAGGGCGCCCTGTACTCGCAGTTCGGGTCGAAGGAGGAGCTGTTCGCCGAGATCACCCGGCAGCTCGCCGCCGAGGACGCCGCCTGGTCGGCCCGGCAGTCGGACGCAGAGCTGGCCAGCGCCTACGCCGTCACCGCCCCCGATCCGGACGCGCGGTCGATGCTGCTGCTCTCGCTCGAGGTGACGCTCTACGCCCTGCGGCATCCGGAGTCCCGGGAGCAGCTGATGCCGCTGCTCACGCAGTCGTGGCGGTCGGCCACGGACCTGGTGGCGGGTCGCAGAGGCCGGCCCGGCCACCCGGAACCGGACGACCGGGACACCGCCCTCGGCCTGCTGGCCGTGCACACCCTGGCCTCGGCGCTGGCCGCGCTCTCCGACGACCCGGACGAGGCCTCGGCCGCCGCCGACCGGCTACTCCGCCGACTGCTCGCCGACTGAGCCGCGTCCCCCGTCCGCCGAGAGAGGGTCAGCCAACGGTTCGGACGGCCTCGGAGACCGCGGGCGCGATCTCCTCGCGGCCGGCGAACCTCGCCCGCAGCCAGCCGGCTTCCGGGACATCGGGGACGGCGAATTCGTAGCTGCCGTCGCCGGCCGTGGTCGTGACGGCGTCCACGTCGTGCCACGTCCTCGCGTCCGTGGAGGTCTCCAGCCGGACGGTGGCCGCCACCACCGGCGCCCCGCCCGTGCCGACGAGCCGGCCGGTCACCACCGGGGCCGGTCCGGTGCGATCGAGCGCCACCGACAGCTGGGGTGGGGTGATCGTCCGCAGGTAGAGCTGGCGTCCCGCGCCGCGGACATCGGCGTACACGACCCGGTCGCCCGAGATCGTGGGGCTGTCGCTCCAGCCGTCGTCCTGGGTGACCCTGACCTCCACGCCGGCGGCCAGATCGAACAGGTAGACCTCGGCGTTGCCGTGGCCGTGCCGCTCGTCCGTCCACACCACGCGGCCGTCGGACACCTCCGGAGCGGTCTGGGCGCCCGCGGCGGCCAGACTGGTCTCGGTGTCGGTGTCGAGGTCATAGGCGTGGACGGCGGTGGTCCCGGCACGCCCGTCCTGCCAGACCACGACGTGGTCGTCGATGCGCGGGAGCGTCTGGGCCGCGGGGTCGCTGGTGAGCCTCGACTCGGCACCCGTGGTCAGGTCGAGAGCGTAGACGTCGGCGTCGCCGGCCCGGTCGTCCTGCCAGACGACCGTGCTGCCGGACAGGTCGCAGTGACCGGCGTTCGCCGCGTCCGGCGAGACGGCCGACTCCGCGCCGGTCGCGAGGTCGAACACCCGGACCCGGCCGGCCCGCGTGTAGCAGACCCGCGTGCCGGAAATGGCGACGTCCTCGCCGGCCAGGACGTCCAGCCGGCGGCGTTCACCGGTGTCCAGGTTCGCGTACCAGATGCCGGCCGTGCTGCCCGACTGCGGCCACACCACGCGCTCGCCCGAGATCGCCGGGCGGCCGCTGGCCGCGTGGTCCGGGGTGAGCAACCGGTCGGCACCGCTGTTGAGGTCCTGGACGCGGATGTCGGAGCCGGTGGCGTAGACGAGGCGGGAGCCGGAGACCTGCGGCCACTGCCGCGTCCCGTCCCCGGTGGTGAGCCGGTCCTCGGTGTCGAGCCAGTCGGCGGACGCGGGCGCGGCGCTGCCGAAGACCGCCGCACCGACCAGCAGACTGCCGGCCAGGATGCGACGGACGACACCCCTGCTCTCGCGTGCCACCATGACCCCTCACAGCCAACGCAGAACCGAACTGTTCGAGACTAGCCCTCCCCGGCGCCGCTCCGTTAGCCCCCGAGGGGGTGACCGAGCGGCCCGGTCGAGACGGCTGGGCCGGGAATAGCGCGCGGACTACGCTGGTTGGGCTGTAGTCGAATCGAGGTCCTCCATGCCTGCCCTGCGCTCCCGCACCACCACCCACGGCCGCAACATGGCCGGAGCCCGCGCCCTGTGGCGCGCGACCGGCCTGGTCGAGTCTGATTTCGGCAAGCCGATCGTCGCGATCGCCAACTCGTTCACCCAGTTCGTGCCGGGGCACGTCCACCTCAAGGACATGGGCCAGCTGGTGGCCGGGGCGGTCGCCGAGGCCGGCGGCGTGGGCCGGGAGTTCAACACGATCGCCGTCGACGACGGCATCGCGATGGGTCACGGCGGCATGCTGTACTCTCTGCCCAGCCGCGAGCTGATCGCCGACTCGGTGGAGTACATGGTGAACGCGCACTGCGCGGACGCCCTGGTCTGCATCTCCAACTGCGACAAGATCACCCCGGGCATGCTGCTGGCCGCGCTGCGGCTGAACATCCCCACGGTGTTCGTCAGCGGCGGCCCGATGGAGGCTGGCCGGATCCTGGGTGACCGGGTGGTCTCCGGCGCACCGGACGAGGGCGGCTCGCTGCGGCTCGATCTGATCGACGCCATGGTGAAGGCGGTGGACGAGTCGGTCACCGACGCGCAGATCGCCGAGATCGAGCAGAACGCCTGCCCCACCTGCGGATCCTGCTCGGGCATGTTCACCGCCAACTCGATGAACTGCCTGACCGAGGCCCTGGGCCTGTCGCTGCCCGGCAACGGCTCGACGCTGGCCACCGCCGCCGCGCGGAAGGAGTTGTTCCTCGAGGCCGGACGCCTGGTGGTGAAGCTGGCCAACCGCTACTACGGCGAGGACGACGAGTCGGTGCTGCCGCGCTCGGTGGCCACCAAGGAGGCGTTCGCCAACGCGATGCGCCTCGACATCGCCATGGGCGGTTCGACGAACACCGTGCTGCACATCCTGGCCGCCGCTCACGAGGCGGGCGTCGACTTCACCATGGCCGACATCGACGAACTCTCCCGCGTGACCCCGTGCCTGTCGAAAGTGGCACCGAATACGACGAAGTACTACATGGAGGACGTGCACCGGGCCGGCGGCATGCCGGCCATCCTCGGCGAGTTGCGCCGCGGCGGCCTGCTGGACGAGTCCGTCCACGCCGTCCACTCGCGCTCGCTGGCCGAGTGGCTGGACACCTGGGATCTGCGCAGCGGCACGGCCTCGCCCGAGGCGACCGACCTGTGGTTCGCCGCGCCGGGCGGCGTCCGCACGACCCAGGCGTTCAGTTCCACCAACCGGTGGGCCGAGCTCGACACGGACAACGAGGACGGCTGCATCCGGTCGGTGCAGCACGCCTACACCGCGGACGGCGGCCTGGCGGTGCTCAAGGGCAACCTCGCCGTCGACGGGTGCATCGTGAAGACCGCCGGCGTGCCTGCCGACCAGTGGACCTTCCGTGGTCCGGCGGTCGTCACCGAGAGCCAGGAGGAGGCCGTCGAGGCGATCCTCGGCAAGCGCGTGCGGCCCGGCGACGTGGTCGTGGTGCGCTACGAGGGCCCGAAGGGCGGCCCGGGCATGCAGGAGATGCTGTACCCCACGTCGTACCTCAAGGGCCTGGGCCTGGGTCCGCAGTGCGCGCTGATCACGGACGGCCGGTTCTCCGGCGGCTCGTCCGGCCTGTCGATCGGGCACGTCTCGCCCGAGGCGGCGGCCGGCGGCACGATCGGCCTGGTCGAGGACGGCGACCTGATCGAGATCTCGATCCCGGACCGCTCCGTGACCCTGCTCGTGGACGACACCACGCTGGCCGAGCGCCGCGCCCGCCGCGACGAGCTCGGCTGGCAGCCGCGGAACCGCGACCGGGTGGTCTCGCCCGCGCTGCGGGTGTACGCCGCGATGGCCCTGAGCGCCGACAAGGGCGCCGCCCGTTCGGTCGAGCAGATCGAGCACCCGGCCGTCCGCCCGGCCCCCGAGCCCGCCTGAGTGGCGCTTCCGTTCGACGTGCGGGAGAGCCGAGGATGGAGACTGTGAGTAGACCAGCCCGTCCACCTGTCCGTGCTCTGCTGATGGACGCCGACGGCGTCACCCAGTACCCCCACAGGGGATGGCTGAAGGAGATGGCCCGGCTCGGTGGACCCCGGTTCATCCACGACGCGTTCCGGCACGAGAAGACCACGCTCACCGGTGAGGTCGACCTCCGCGAGTTGCTGACCGAGTTGCTGGAGCGGGACGGGCGGGACTGCACGGCCGACGACATCCTCGAGGTCTGGTACCGGGTGGAACTGGACGACGTCATGCTGACGCTAGTGGACCGGGTTCGCGCGGCGGGTGTGATCACGGCGCTGGCCACGAACCAGCAGAGCTACCGCGGCGGATTCATGCTGGCGAACCTGGCCTACGACGAGCACTTCGACCACCAGTTCCACTCGTTCCAGGTCGGCCTGGCCAAGCCCGATCCGGCGTTCTTCACCCACATCGTGGAGACACTGGGGGTCGAGCCGGAGGAGGCGGTGTTCGTCGACGACATGGCGGTGAACGTCCGGGGGGCGCGGCAGGCGGGCCTGAACGCCGTCCACTTCGCCGGCACCGACACCTATGGCCACCTGCGCTGCCGACTGCGGGCGCTCGGCGTCCCCGGTGTGTGAGCCGGTAGCCTGACGCGGTGCTCGAGTACACGCTCACCGTGGCCGACCTGGCGGCATTCGCCGACCGGCAGTCGGCGGACTCCCCGGAGGGCGAGGCCCGGCGGCGGCGCACCCGGCTGGTGGGGGCGTGGCTCGCCGGCGGCGCGGTCTACCTGGTGGTGTTCGCGGTCTCGACGCTGCCGCTGCTGCTCGGCAGGCAACTGCTGCTGGCCGGCGGCACCGAGTTCCTGGACGTGGTTGTCGGCGTGCTCGCCGGCTGGTGGGAGTGGCGCGGCGGGGTCGTCGCCGGATGGCTGCAGCGCCGGCGTTCCCGGCTGCGCGCCCGGGTTGCCCTGGAGCAGACCGGAGCGACCCGGCGCCTCTGGCTGGACGAGGACGGCCTGAACGTCGCGGCCGGCGACCGCTCCACCCACGTCGCGTGGGCCACGATCACGCAGTTGGCGGAGACCGACGAGCACGTGTTCGTGTACACCGGTCCCGGGGCCGCACACGTCATTCCGAGACGCGCCGGCTTCGAGGTGGACGCGCTCGTGGCCGGGATACGCGCGCACGTCCACGACCCTTCGTGACGCTTCCGGGCTCGTTCCTCGCCCGCAAGCTCCTCAGGGACCGTTTGGTGACGCTTCCGGGCGATACGCTCGGCCCGTGCTCGAGTTCACCCCCACGCCCGAGGATGCGGTGGACCTCGCCCAAGGGGTTGCTGAGGAGAACGCGAGCGACGCGCGCGGCCGGGCCTACTTCTGGGTGATCGGGCTCTGTGCGACCGCACTTCTCGGTACGATCGCCGGGTGGGGAGTCGGCGTGCTTCTCGGCGATCCCGGTCGCCGTCCCGCCGGGATCGGCCTGATCGTGGGCGCGGTCGCATGGCTCCTGCTGATGGCGGTTCAGCCCGATCTGCGACGTGTCTGGTCCCGCCGCCGCACCGCCCGAAAGGCCCTGCGGGACTACCGCGACCGCGGAACGGTCCGGGTCTGGCTCGACGACACGGGCGTGAACAGCACGGTCGGCCTGGTGCACCGGCGCCTCTCCTGGCCGGGCATCCACCGCGTGACGGTCGCCGGTGACCACATCCTGGTCATGCCCCGATACGCCGGCCCGGTCCTGACCGTTCCCCGGCGGATCGGCGACGCCGTCGTGGATCGGCTCGCGGCGACGATCCGCGAGCACCTCACCCGCGTCCGGCCAACGACCGGCACTCGCTCGTTCACACCGACCGGCACCGCCCTGTATCCCCGCCGTGTCGCCTGCCTGGACATCGACGTGACCACCGCGGACCTCTGCGCGCTTGCCGCCAGCATTGAGCATCGTCAGCCGCCGACCCGAGTCCGGCGCGACTTCCGCCTCGTCCAAACCGTCAGGGCGTTCGTCGTCAGTTTCGTCGTCCTCGTCGCGATCAACCGGGCAACCATCGGTTTCCCCAACCCCATCATTCTCGGATCGGTGCTGCTTCCCAGCGTGCTCATCGGGGCGGCCATCTGGTACCGGTCCGCGGGCGCCTATACCCGCCAAGCGCTGGCGCAGGCCGAAGCCGAAGCCCCGCACCGGCTCGCGGCCGGCGGCACGCACCGTCAGCTGTGGCTCGACGAGACCGGGTTCGGGCAGGAGGACGCGGTCGCCGTCGAGCACGCCGCCTGGCCTGTCCTGACGCTGGAGGAGACGCGAGAGCACTGGTTCCTGCACGCCGTCGAGGACTTCGACGCCGTGATCCCCCGGCGGATTCTCGGCGCGGACGCCTTCGCGGCCGCCGTACGCGCCCAGCTGGCTACGGGGCGAGGCGCTGCCTGACCCACTGGCCCGCCTCACGGCGGAACCGGACCCGGTCGTGCAGGCGGCTGCGTCGCCCCTGCCAGAACTCCCAGGTGTCGGGGACGACGCGGTAGCCGCCCCAGTGCTCGGGCCGCGGCGGGTTCACCCCGAACCTCGCCGACGCCTTCGCCGCGTTCGCGACCAGCACGCCGCGATTGGGGATCACCTCGCTCTGCGGGGACGCCCACGCGCCGATCCGCGAGTCCAACGGACGGGTGGCGAAGTAGGTGTCCGACTCCTCCGCCGAGGTCTGCTCCACCCGTCCCTCGATGCGCACCACCCGCTCCAGCTCCGGCCAGTGGAACTGCAGCGCGGCAACGGGGTTCGCCGCCAGCTCGCGTCCCTTGCGGCTGTGGTGGTTCGTGTAGAAGACCAGACCTCGCTCGTCCGCGGCCTTCAGCAGCACCACCCGGGTGGACGGCCGCCCGTCCGGACCGACGGTGGCCACCGTCATCGCGCTCGGCTCGGGCACCTTCGCGGCCACGGCATCGGCGAGCCAGCGCTGGAACAGCGCCAGCGGAACACTGCCGGCGTCCGCCTCGTCGAGCGTGCCGCGGTCGTAGTTCTTGCGCAGGTCCTGCAGGTCCACCCGGGAAGCCTATTCCGATCAGCGACCCCCGTTGCGTACCGAGTTCGGTACGCAACGGGGGTCGCTGTCGGTCTCAGCGCCGCCGCTCGGCGTACAGTCCCTCGGTCAGCAGCTTCACCGCGGCCTTGGACGCGCCGTACCCGCGCACCGCGGGCGAGCAGGCCGAGGACCACTTCCCTCCCGATGCCGCTGCCGCCACCCGTGACGACGAACACCTTGCCGGGGATCTCCATGTCCTGTTCCTTTCGATGGACCGCTCGTCGATCCCGCTGCCCCGATGGACCGCTCGTCGATCCCGCTGCCCCCGATGGACCGCTCGTCGAGCTTGTCGAGACGCCGGCGACGGTCACGCCCGCGCGGCGTGCCGCGCGGCGAGGTGGCCGAACACCGCTGCCGGGCCGAGCGTCGAGCCGGGACCGGGATAGGTGCGTCCCATCACGGACGCCGAGTTGTTGCCCGCCGCGTACAGGCCGTCGATCACCGACCCGTCCTCACGCAGGACGCGGCCGGCGGCGTCGGTCAGCAGGCCGCCCTTGGTGCCGAGGTCACCCGGCACCACCTGGACGGCCGTGAACGGTCCCTTCTCCAGCGTTCCCAGGTTCGGGTTGGGCCGCACCAGCGGGTCGCCGTAGTAGCGGTCGTAGGCGGAGTTGCCCCGGCCGAAATCCGCGTCGACGCCCGAGCGGCAGAAGCCGTTGAACCGCCGCACGGTGGCCTCCAGCCGGGCAGGTTCGATGCCGATCCGCATCGCCAGGTCGGCGAGCGTCGGCGCCTTGACCATGATTCCGGCGTCGGTCATGGCCTTCACCGCCCGTGGGTCGAGCGCGTACGAGCGGAGATAGCGGCGCGCGTGCCGGGCGTCGGTGACCATCCAGCAGCTGCCGGGGACGGTCCCGGCGTGGGCGAGCATGTGGTGGCCGAGGTCGACGTAGGACTCCGACTCGTTCGCGAACCGCTCGCCCGCGGCGTCCACGATCATCGAGTAGGGCATCGAGCGCTCGCTGACCAGGAAGGCCGCGGACGCGTCCGGCGTGGCCGCGGGGATCGAACCGCCCCACCAGGCGTCGTCCATCAGGTCCACGGCCGCGCCGACCCGCTGGGCCGCCTCGATCGCCGTGCCCAGGTTGCCCCTCGACCCGGACGACGCCGAGCCGTCCACGCCCTGGTAGCGCTCGCGCCACTCGGCGTTGTGGTCGAAGCCGCCGCCGGCGAGGACGACGCCGCGTTCGGCGCGCACCCGCCGCGGCCGGCCGTCGCGGGTCGTCCGCACGCCGACGACCCGGCCGTCCTCGACCAGCAGTTCCTCCACCGGGGACGCCAGGTGCACCCGCACGCCGAGCCGGATCGCCACCTCCAGCAGGGACGCGGTGATCGCCGCGCCCATGCCCACGGCGTGCTGCCGCCGGGCCACCGTCCCCAGCGCCCGGAACACCACCCGCGCGCCGCGGGCGAAACCGGCCGGGGTGGACCAGGCGCGGGAGAGCAGCCAGAAGTCGTCGGTCTTCACCGGGGCCGGGACGCCGTCCTGGCCCCGCGAGGACGCCCACCACTCCCCGATCCGGCGCACGTCGAACGGCTCCGCCTCGAGCGCGCGGCCGATCTTGCCGCCGGGACGTTCGGGGTAGTAGTCGGGATAGTCGGTGGCTCGGGCGAAGCGGACGCCGAGTCGCTCCGCCAGGTCGACGAACTCGCCGACCCCGTCCACGAAGGCCTCCTTGCGCTCGCGCGAGGTGGCCGGACCGGCGTCGCCGACGGTCGCCTCCAGGTAGGCCAGGGCCTCCTCGCGGGAGTCGCCCACCCCGTCCCGCTGCATGAGCGGGTTGTTCGGCAGCCACAGGCCACCGCCGGACATCGCACTGCTGCCACCCCAGCGGTCGGTGCTCTCCAGCATCAGCACGATGAGCCCTGCGTCCGCCGCGGTGATCGCCGCGGCGAGGGCGGCCACTCCGGTGCCGGCGATGACCAGGTCGGCCGTGTCGTCCCACGAGGCGTCCATGTCGCACCCTTCTCAACCGGACAACCCTGTCCGGATCTAGACTCCCCAGCATGCCTGCAGCCCGTGAGCCACGCAATAGGGGTCCCGCGGCGGCTGGTGCGAACCGGGCGGCGATCCTCGCCGCGGCCCGCCGGCTGTTCGCCGAACAGGGCTACCGGGTGCCGCTGAGCGCCATCGCGCGGGCCGCCGGCGTGGGGCAGGGCGTGATGTACCGGCACTTCCCCGACCGCCTCGAGCTCGCCTGGGCGGTGTTCGCCGACAACTTCGCAGAACTGGAGCAGGTGGCCGACTCGACGCCCGGGCCGGACTGCTTCCAGGCGCTGTGGCGGCGGCTGGTGGCCTACACGGTCGAGTCGAGCGCGTTCGTCGAGATGGTGGTCGAGACCCGGGCCACGGTGCCGGAGGCCGTCAGCCGCCGCTTCGAGGACCTGGTCGCCGAGCCGCTGGAACGCGCCCAGGCCGCCGGCCTCGCCGACCCCGCGTGGACCACGGACGACGTCCTGCTGCTGGAGGACATGGTCTACGGCGTGGTCATCGCCCACCCCGATCGCGCCGGAGTGACGGACGCCGTCCGTCGCGCCCTCACCCTGGTGGACCCCCGGCTCGCGTCCTGACGGACCGGCCCCTGAGGAGCGAGTCCTCCGAATCGCTCGTCGAGCTTGTCGAGACGCCCTCGATCAGTAGATCCGCCCTGAGGAGCGCTCGTGAGGAACGAGCGGGGCCTCCTCAGAGAGCGCTATCGCGGCTCACCGCGGACGGCGAGCGCCGGCGGCCGGTCGCCGCGAACGGACGCCACCATGTCGGCCACCTGCCTGGTCGCGGCCACGTCATGGGCGCGGAAGACCGTCGTGCCGAGCCAGCCGGCGATCGCGGTGGCGGCGAGCGTGCCGAAGAGACGCTCGTCCACCGGCAGGTCGAGGGTCTCGCCGACGAAGTCCTTGCGGGAGAGAGCCTGCAGCACCGGGAAGCCCAGCCCCGCCACGGCCCCGGTGGCCTGCAGCACGCGCAGGGAGTGGCGGGTGGTCTTGCCGAAGTCGAGGGTCGGGTCGACCAGCACCCGCTCAGCCGGGACCCCGGCCGCCACGGCGCGCGCGGCCCCGTCCGCCAGCGTGGTGAGCACATCGTGCACCACCTCGTCGGGGTCGGGGCCGTAGCTGACCTCGACCGGATCGGTGCGCGGCGGGAGGCCGCCGGTGTGCGAGACGACGTAGCCGGCGCCCAGCTGGGCGGCGGCGTGGACCAGTTCCGGATCGGCGCCCGCCCAGGTGTCGTTGACCAGGTCGATCCGGGCGTCCGCGCAGGCGAGGGCCACCTCCGAGCGCCAGGTGTCGAGGCTGAGCAGCAGGTCCGGGTGCCGCTCGCGGACCGCGAGCAGGAACGGCCGCACCCGCTCGATCTCGTCCGCGGGATCCACCACCCCACCCTGCTGCCCTGCCCGGACGCCGCCCACGTCCACCAGGTCGGCACCCTCGGCCAGCAGCCGGTCGACGGCCGCCAGCCCGGGTCCGAGGTCGGTGTAGCGGGCCGCGGCGTAGAACGAGTCGGGCGTCCGGTTCACGATGCCCATCACCGCCGGACGCGCGGCGTCGAAGCGTCGTCCGCGCAGCACGAGGGCGTTCGCCGGGACGGGCGGGCTCGGCCAGGAATCGCTCACGCCTCCACTCTGCCCTGATGGCAGCGTCTCGCGCCCCATCTCCTCATCAAAGTGGACTCAGACCGTCGTGGTCGACGTTCTCGGTCCACTGTGTGAGCACGCCGGCGACCGTGGGCAGGACTGGGGCGCTCGCCGTCAGGGCCCGAGAAGGTTCATACAGTCTCGTACAGCCCATTGGTAAATCATTACTTGACATTTTGTCGTGCGGGATGGGAGTGTCGAAGCGGCCCATCGATGGACCGAGCACACACACCCCGGGTTCTCCCCTCAATGCGTTACGCAGAAAAGGAGATTCACCATGCCCCACCTCCCCATCAAAGTCGCCGCAGCAACTGCCGCACTCTGCCTGGTTTCGGCACCTGTTGCCCACGCAGGGGTCAGCATTGTCGGCGATTCCGACTGGAGGATCACCGCGAAGACCTCAGTCAGCGACAGCACGCCAAAAAAGGGCGCCACGATGAAAGGGAACGTGACCATCACCTTCAAGGCCCAGATCCTGGGCATCCCGCTGCCGGCCACCGGCCACATCGTCTCGTCGTTCCCGAAGGGCCCGTTCTCAACGCCGACGGTCACCAAGGAGAGCGGCCTCGGCGGGGCCAGCTACAGCTACAGGAGCGATCCATACCTGGGGAAGAAAGCTTGGGTTGCGAGTGGCCAGCAGAACTTCTGGGGCAGCACCACCCTGGAGATCAGGGGGAAAGCCAAGGTCAGAGCCGTCAGTTCCGGCTACTTCCACGGCGGCACCGGAACAGGTCATTCGATCGACGCCAACGTCAGCGACTACGTGAAGACGCACAAGTGACGCCTTGACAGCGCCTCTCCTCATGATCCGTCTCCACACCAGGCCTCTGCGCAGAGACCTCGCCAGGCTGGTGCTCGTGCTGCTCACGGGCGCCGGTCTGGCCGGCCTGCTCGGCCTCATCTACCCCGTGCAACGCGAGATGGACACCAGCATGTACTCGCGGGCGGCCTACACCACCGTACTCAGCGGGGTGTTCCCCTCGACCGTGGCGGACGAACTCACCGGAGTGCTGGGCGACCGCTCCTGCCTGGTGTCGCTGTGGATGACCGCCGTGGGGTCGGCATCCGTGGAGCCGCTGGGCTCCAGCGTCCAGGCTGTCGCTCCGAACTGCCATCCGGAAGCGATGCCGCTGCCGGCCAAGGCGGTCGTCGCGGGGCCCGCCACCGGCGTCGGGGCCGACTGGATCGACCTGTCGGCCGACCTGGCCCGCGATCTCCACGTCGGCCTGGGCGACGCGGTCTCAGTGGGCGTCGGCCCGGACAACTCGGTAACGCTGCGGGTCCGCAGCATCCTCGCGGTACGGGAGTGGGGGTGGCAGTACGTCGCCATGGCGCCAGGTGACCTGCTGATGCGCTGGGAGCCACCGGACGACCGCGGCTACGGGACGGCGCTCACCTCCCTGCCTCCCGAGGAGGCCCTCGCCCGCCTCGCCGCAAGTCCGGTAGGAAAGCGCCTGGACGCCACCGATGTCGACGAGGCCTACCCGCCGGAGGTGTCCGCCGTGGCCGACCTGGCCGCCACCGCGAGCGAACAGTCCGCGAACTCACTGGGCCTGATCCGGACCGTCGGCGCCTTCGCCCTGGCCGGCGTCGGCCTGCTGATCCTGAGAGAGATCGACGTGTTCCGGCGCCGGGCGAACACCTACCTGAGCTTTGTCCATGACATCGGCGGCGATGTCGCCGCGAGTGCCCGGACGGTTCATGTCACAGCATTCGGCTTCTCGGCCGCCGCCCTCTCGGCCGGGGTGCTCCTGGCCTGGAGCGGCTTCTCGTCCCGGCTGGTTGCGAGCTGCTTTCCGCCGGCGCTCGACGGCCTGCTCCTGGGTGCCTACGCCTTCCTGCTGACAGTGCTGGCCTCCGCCAGCGTCGCCGGCTACTTCAGCGCGCTGCGAATCCGGGGGGATTGACCATGGCCACAGCACCGGTCGTCACCCGGGTCCTGACCCGGCATCTCTCCGCCTTCGAACTCCTGCGAGATCTCGCCGTCCTCGTGGCTCTCGGCCTGCTGGCCAGCTTCGCCCTGCTGTTCGTCAGCCGCGTCCCCTTCGACAACCTGCTCTACGAAACCGGCCTGGGCTACCAGTCCCGAGTGGGCGCTCAAGCCGATCACGGCGGCGGACTGGTGCTCGGAGTGTTCGAGGGCGAGTTCGACCTCAGCACCAGCAGTCTGGCCCCTGGGAGCACCCACGGTGACTCGGTGAATGCCACCGTAGAGCTGTACCCGGACGACCGCGGCGCCGATGCCGCGCGACTTCTCGGCGGCACCCTGATCGCCGGGCAACTGTGCCCTGACGGGGTCGTGATCGACGAGGCGACCGCAGCCCGGTTCGACCGGTCCGTCGGCGACACCGTTGTGCTGACCTGGTCGGACTCACCCGCCTGGGAGGATGACGAAACGCAGATCGAGGATACCGAAGCGCAGGTCCGGATCTGTGCCATCGGCCGGCCCTGGCATCCCGGCGATTCGATCGGCACCCAGGGGTATGCCATCTGGGCCCGCTCCGCGGCCGGAACACTCCTCCCCGGACTCGCCGACGCGACCCCTTCTTCGCATGCCACCTTCTGGCTCGACGAGACCGTTCCGGGAGCGACCACGAAGGCGCAGGCGATCGAGGCGGTGGTCGGCCAGCACCCTTCCTGGTCGGCCTTCGTGGTGTTCGTGGCCTGCCTCGGCATCGGGCTTTGGGTGGTCGGGCTCCAGCGGGCAGCATCAGGGCTGCGCGAGTCACTCGCGGCTGCGACATCGATCGTCCGTGCCCTCGGAGCACCGCCGGCGGGCTGGCTGGTGGTCTTCCTCGGCCTGTCGTGGGCGACGGCGCTGGTGGCCGCGGCCAGCGCCGCCGCCCTCGCTCGAGTTGTCATCCTCGGCTGGACCGGTCTCTACATAGCCCCAACCCAGATCATCGTCGTCGCGCTGGCCCTGCTCATTGTGGCGCTGGTCTTCACTTCAACTCTCGGATGGAGGATTGCCCGCTCATGGTGACCGAACCCGGCCTCGTCGAACCCTCCCCCGCAGGGGGACAGGACGCCATCGAGATGGCGGAGGTGTCGTACACCTACCGGCGTCGACGCCGAAACGTGATGGCGCTCCACTCACTCAGCCTCAGAGTGCCGCGCGGCGAGGTGGTGGCGCTGCTCGGCGAGTCCGGATCGGGCAAGTCGACCGCGCTCTCGCTGATCGCGGGTCTGCACGCTCCGTCCTCGGGATCGGTGCGGGTGCTCGGGGTGGACCTCGGTGGGTT
>NZ_JARKPQ010000154.1 GCF_029975155.1 Propionicimonas sp.
AGAAGACCTGCTCACCTTCGAGGGCAAGCCGCTGTTCCCCGAACGCAAGGCCTACACCGTCGAGTACGAGCTGAGCCCCGCCGAGCGAGACCTCTACGAACAGGTCACCGACTACGTCCGCACCGAGATGGGACGAGCCGAGCGGATCGCCCAGGCCGGGGACAAGAAGCGCGGCAACAACGTCGGGTTCGCGCTCACCGTGCTGCAACGCCGACTCGCCTCCAGCCCCGAAGCCATCCTGCGCTCTCTGGAGCGACGCCAGCAGCGACTCGACACGAAACTGCGCGACATGCAGCGCATCACCGACGACGCCCGCTTCAGCGCCCCCATCTCCTCGCACATCGACGAGTGGACGACAGGCAAGACCACGCTCGACTTCGGGAGCGATGCGCTGCCCGCGTTCTCGGTCGATGACTTCGAGGACTTCGACGAGGAGACGACCGACGAGGAACGCGCCCAGTTCGAGGAACAGGCAGACCAGGTTGTCGATCTCGCCACGGCCGCGCAGACGATCCCCGAGTTGCGGGCTGAGATCGCGATTCTCGAAGACCTCATCAAGGTCGCCCGGCGCGTCCGGCTGCAAGACGATGACAAGAAGTGGGTGCAGCTGCGCACCATCCTCGACGAGCAGCTACTGACCCACGACGGCTCGGGCGATGCTCGCAAGATCATCATCTTCACCGAGCACCGCGACACCCTCGACTACCTGCAAGCGAAGATCACTGCCCAGTTCGGGCGCGCCGATTCGGTCATCACCATCCACGGTGGCACCCGCCGCGAAGACCGCAAGCTCGCCCGCGAACGCTTCACCCACAACCCCGACACCGTGGTCCTGCTGGCCACGGACGCCGCCGGGGAAGGTCTGAACCTTCAGCGTGCGCACCTGATGGTGAACTACGACCTGCCGTGGAACCCGAACCGCATTGAGCAGCGCTTCGGCCGCATCCACCGCATCGGCCAGCGCGAGGTCTGCCACCTGTGGAACATGGTCGCCAAAGACACCCGCGAAGGCGACGTGTTCACCCGTCTGCTGGCGAAGATCGACCAGATGTCGATCGCCTACAAC
>NZ_JARKPQ010000160.1 GCF_029975155.1 Propionicimonas sp.
CTGCGCGCCTCCCACGGTGTGCACCGCAAGCACCGCTCGCCGGGCTCCATCGGCGCCTGCGCCACCCCGGGCCACGTCTTCAAGGGCACCCGGATGGCCGGCCGGATGGGTGTCGAGAAGGTGACCGTGCAGAACCTGACCGTCCATGCCGTCGACGCCGACCGCGGGCTGATCCTGGTCAAGGGCTCCGTGCCCGGCCCCAAGGGCGCCCTCGTGGTCCTGCGCTCGGCCGCCAAGAAGGGAGCTCAGGCATGAGCGAGACCCGCACCGTGAACGTGCTCGGCACGAAGTCGGCCAAGGCCGAGCTGCCCGCCGAGCTGTTCGACGTCCAGACCAACGTGCCGCTGATCCACCAGGTCGTGGTGGCCCAGCAGGCCGCCGCCCGCCAGGGCACCCACGCCACCAAGACCCGCGGCCAGGTCGCGGGCGGTGGCGCGAAGCCGTGGCGCCAGAAGGGCACCGGCCGCGCCCGCCAGGGTTCGCGCCGCGCCCCGCAGTGGACCGGCGGTGGCGTCGTCCACGGCCCGCAGCCGCGCGACTACAGCCAGCGCACGCCCAAGAAGATGATCGCCGCCGCCCTGCGCGGTGCGCTGTCCGACCGGGCCCGTGACGGCCGGGTCCACGTGGTGGAGAGCATCGTCACCGGCGAGACCCCGTCCACCAAGGCCGCGCTGAAGGCGCTGGCCGAGATCGGTGGCACCAAGCTGCTCGTCGTGCTGGACCGGGACGAGGACGTGGCGTGGCTGAGCCTGCGCAACGTCGCGACCGTCCACGCGCTGGCGGTCGACCAGCTCAACGCCTACGACGTGCTGGTCAACGAGGACGTGGTGTTCACCACCGCGGCCCTGGCGACCTTCGTCGCCGGCCCGCTCAAGGGCAAGGTCACCGTCGTGGCCGACGATGCTGAGAACGAGGAGGCCGGGAAGTGAGCGACCTGAAGATCCGCGACCATCGCGACGTGCTCCTGGCCCCCGTGGTCAGCGAGAAGAGCTACGGGCTGCTGGACGAGAACAAGTACACGTTCATCGTCTCGCCGGACGCCAACAAGACCGAGATCAAGATCGCGGTCGAGAAGGTCTTCGGGGTCACCGTGACCGGCGTCAACACCAGCAACCGGCAGGGCAAGCGCAAGCGCACCCGCGCGGGCTGGGGCAAGCGTTCCGACACCAAGCGCGCCATCGTGAGCGTCGCCGAGGGCCAGCGCATCGACATCTTCTCCGGGCCGCTGGCCTGAGGCTGAGATAGGACAACGAACTCATGGGTATCCGTAAGTACAAGCCGACCACCCCGGGCCGCCGCGGCTCCTCGGTGGCCGACTTCGTCGAACTGACTCGCTCCACGCCGGAGAAGTCCCTGGTCACCAGCAAGCCGAAGACCGGCGGCCGGAACAACTCCGGCCGGATCACCACCCGGCACATCGGCGGCGGCCACAAGCAGGCCTACCGGATCATCGACTTCCGTCGCTACGACAAGGACGGCGTCCCGGCCAAGGTCGCGCACATCGAGTACGACCCGAACCGCACCGCCCGGATCGCTCTGCTGCACTACGCCGACGGCGAGAAGCGCTACATCATCGCGCCGAACGGGCTGACCCAGGGCGCGCTGGTCGAGGCCGGCGAGGGCGCGGACATCAAGCCGGGCAACAACCTGCCGCTGCGCAACATCCCCGTCGGCACCACGGTGCACGCGGTGGAGATGCGTCCCGGCGGCGGCGCCAAGCTCGGCCGCTCGGCCGGAGCCAAGATCCAGCTGGTCGCCCGCGAGGGCAAGATGGCCACGCTGCGGCTCCCGTCCGGCGAGATGCGGCTGGTGGACGTGCGCTGCCGCGCCACCGTCGGCGAGGTCGGCAACGCCGAGCAGTCGAACATCAACTGGGGCAAGGCCGGCCGCAACCGCTGGAAGGGCGTCCGCCCGACCGTCCGTGGTGTGGCGATGAACCCGATCGACCACCCGCACGGCGGTGGCGAGGGCAAGACCTCCGGCGGTCGCCACCCGGTGACCCCGTGGGGCAAGCCCGAGGGCCGCACCCGGGACAAGAACAAGGCGAGTTCTCGCCTGATCATCCGTCGCCGGAAGTCCGGCAAGAAGCGCTGATTGGACAGGTGAGGTAAACAGATGCCACGCAGCCTGAAGAAGGGCCCCTTCGTCGATGACCATCTGGTCAAGAAGGTGGACGCCCAGAACGAGAAGGGCACCAAGCAGGTCATCAAGACCTGGTCCCGGCGCTCGATGATCACGCCCGACATGATCGGCCACACGATCGCGGTGCACGACGGCCGCAAGCACGTGCCGGTGTTCGTGACGGAGTCGATGATCGGTCACAAGCTGGGCGAGTTCGCCCCGACGCGCACCTACCGCGGGCACGTCAAGGAAGACAAGAAGTCGCGCCGCCGCTGAGGCAGCGAGAAGAGGAACTGATACTCATCATGAGCAACAAAGAGCGACCCACCCGTCGCGCGGCCCTGCTCGGGGATCGTCCTGGCTCGTACGCGATCGCGCGTCACGTCCGGATGAGCCCGACCAAGGTCCGTCGCGTGGTCGACCTGGTCCGCGGTCTGCCCGTCACCGACGCCCTCGACGTGCTGAAGTTCGCGCCGCAGGCCGCGTCCGAGCCGGTCTACAAGGTCGTGGCGAGCGCCACGGCCAACGCCGAGACCACCGAGGGCCTGCGGGCGGACGAGCTGTTCGTCTCCCAGGCGTTCGTCGACGAGGGCATGACCCTGCGGCGGATCCGTCCGCGGGCGAAGGGTTCGGCCAGCCGAATCCTCAAGCGCGCGAGCCACATCACCGTCGTCGTCGAGCCGAAGACCGAGAAGGGAGCCTGAGCATGGGCCAGAAGATCAACCCCCATGGCTTCCGCCTCGGGATCACCACCGACCACAAGACCCGCTGGTACGCGGACAAGAACTACTCCGACCTGGTCGCCGAGGACGTCAAGATCCGCCGCTACCTGGCCAAGACCCTCGAGCGGGCCGGCATCTCCAGCGTGGAGATCGAGCGCCGCAGCGAGCGGGTGACGATCTTCCTGTACGCCGCGCGTCCGGGCATCGTCATCGGCCGCAACGGGGCCGAGGCCGAGCGCGTCCGCGCCGAGCTGGAGAAGCTCACCGGCAAGCAGGTGCAGCTGAACATCCTCGAGGTGAAGAACCCCGAGACCGATGCGCAGCTGGTCGCCCAGGGCATCGCCGAGCAGCTCGGCGCCCGCGTGGCCTTCCGCCGCGCGATGCGCAAGGCGCAGCAGAGCGCGATGCGGGCCGGTGCTCTCGGCATCCGGATCCAGTGCTCCGGTCGTCTGGGCGGCGCCGAGATGAGCCGGTCGGAGTTCTACCGCGAGGGCCGCGTGCCGCTGCACACCCTGCGGGCGGACATCGACTACGGCTTCTACGAGGCCCGCACCACCTTCGGCCGGATCGGCGTGAAGGTGTGGATCTACAAGGGCGACGTCTCCGGCAACCGCGCCGAGCGCGCCGCCCAGAAGGCTGCCCGGCAGGCCGCCGGCGGCCAGCGCCGTCCGGCCCGTGGCCCCCGCCGCGAGGGTGACCGTCCCGGCAGGGGCGACCGTCCCGAGCGTGGTGGACGCCGTCGCGCCGAATCCGTCGCCGAGGGCGTTGCCGCGCCGGAGGCCACCGAGACCACCGCAGGAGCCTGACCATGCTGATTCCACGTCGCGTCAAGCACCGCAAGCAGCACCACCCCAAGCGCACCGGAATGGCGAAGGGCGGCACCAAGCTCGCGTTCGGTGACTACGGCATCCAGGCCCTGGAGTCCTCGTACCTGACCAACCGGCAGATCGAGAGCGCCCGTATCGCCATGACCCGTCACATCAAGCGTGGCGGCAAGGTCTGGATCAACGTCTACCCGGACCGTCCGATGACCAAGCACCCCGCCGAGTCCCGGATGGGCTCCGGCAAGGGTTCGCCGGAGTGGTGGATCGCCAACATCAAGCCGGGCCGCGTGCTGTTCGAGCTCTCCGGGGTGGACGAGTCCGTCGCCCGCGAGGCCATGCGCCTCGCCATTCACAAGCTGCCGTTCAAGGCTCGCTTCATCAAGCGGGAAGTAGGTGACATCTGATGGCCAAGAGCACGACGGCCACTGAGCTGCGCGGACTGTCCCGCGAGGAACTCAACGCCAAGGTGGTCGAGTTGAAGGAGGAGCTGTTCGGGCTCCGCTTCGCCGCGGCGACCGGCCAGCTCGAGTCCCACGGACGGCTGCGCGAGGCTCGCAAGGACATCGCCCGCATCTACACCGTGATCCAGGAGCGCAACCTGGGCATCGTGCCCGACCCGGATGAGGACAAGTGACTATGAGCGAGACTGTGAACAACGAGAGCGGGAGCGACCGCAGCGCGCGGAAGGTCCGTGAGGGCATCGTCGTGTCCGACAAGATGGACAAGACCGTCGTCGTGTCCGTCGAGCAGCGGGTGAAGCACCCCCTGTACGGCAAGGTCATGACGAAGTCCGAGCGCCTGAAGGCCCACGACGAGGCCAATGAGGCCGGCGTCGGCGACCGCGTCCGGGTGATGGAGACTCGGCCGACGTCCGCGACCAAGCGGTGGCGTCTGGTCGAGGTCCTCGAGAAGGCCAAGTGACCAGGAGAGAGTGCAGATGATCCAGCAGGAGACGCGACTGAAGGTCGCCGACAACACCGGTGCGAAGGAACTCCTCTGCATCCGCGTGCTGGGTGGCTCCAAGCGTCGCTACGCCGGCCTCGGCGACAAGATCGTCGCGACGGTCAAGGACGCCATCCCCGGTGGCAACGTGAAGAAGGGCGAGGTCGTGAAGGCGGTCATCGTCCGCACGGTGAAGGAGACCCGTCGTCCGGACGGTTCCTACATCAAGTTCGACGAGAACGCCGCCGTGATCCTGAAGAACGACGGGGAGCCCCGCGGCACCCGCATCTTCGGTCCGGTCGGCCGTGAGCTGCGCGAGAAGAAGTACATGCGGATCATCTCGCTCGCGCCGGAGGTGTTGTGAGCATGCATGTGAAGAAGGGTGACCGGGTCAAGGTCATCGCTGGCAAGGACAAGGGACGGATCGGAGAGATCATCTCCGTCGACCCGAAGGCTGGCCGGGTGCTCGTCCAGGGCGTGAACCTGGTCAAGAAGCACAAGCGGGAGACCCCCAACAACCAGACCCGGCAGAACAACGCCGCCGGGATCATCACCACCGAGGCGCCGATCGACGCGTCCAACGTGCAGTTGGTCGTGAAGGTGGACGGCAAGGACGTGGTGACCCGCGTGGGTTACGAACGCCAGGAGGTGACCAAGCGCCGCGCGGACGGGACCGAGTACACGGCCCAGCGCAGCGTGCGGGTCGCCCGCAAGACCGGGAAGGAAATCTGATGGCCGCCACTGCGACCAAGACCCTGCCGCGGCTGAAGGAGAGGTACCGCTCCGAGATCGTGCCCGCGCTCCACTCCGAGTTCGGCTACGACAACGTCATGCAGATCCCCGGTCTGGTGAAGATCGTGGTGAACATGGGCGTGGGCGAGGCTGCCCGGGACTCGAAGGTGATCGACGCGGCCGTCCGCGACCTCACCGCGATCACCGGCCAGAAGCCCACCGTGACCAAGGCCCGCAAGTCCATCGCGCAGTTCAAGCTGCGTGAGGGCATGCCGATCGGCTGCCACGTCACCCTGCGCGGAGACCGGATGTGGGAGTTCGCCGACCGGTTGCTGACCCTGGCGCTGCCGCGGATCCGTGACTTCCGCGGCCTCTCGGCCCGGCAGTTCGACGGATTGGGCAACTACACCTTCGGGCTGACCGAGCAGGTCATGTTCCACGAGATCGACCAGGACCGGATCGACAAGCTGCGCGGCATGGACATCACCTTCGTGACCACCGCCACGAACGACGACGAGGGGCGTGCGCTGCTGAAGGCGCTCGGCTTCCCGTTCAAGGCTCCGGCGGACGAGGTCGCCAAGGTCGTCAAGAAGCGCCCGGTGTTCACGGGCAAGAAGAAGAGGTGAACTGAATGGCCAAGACCGCTCTGAAGGTGAAGCAGGCCCGCAAGCCGAAGTTCGCCGTCCGCGCGTACACCCGCTGCAGCAAGTGCGGCCGGCCCAAGGCCGTGTTCCGCAAGTTCGGGCTGTGCCGGATCTGCGTCCGCGAGCTGGCCCACAAGGGCGAGCTGCCCGGCGTCATCAAGTCGTCCTGGTGAGGATCATCCGGACCAACCACAACCCGCTGAAGGTCCGCTCGACGCGAGCGGAAACCATGGCGAGAAAGAGGCACCACACGTCATGACCATGACCGATCCGATCGCGGACATGCTGACCCGGCTGCGGAACGCCAATCAGGCGTACCACGAGTCGACGTCCATGCCGCACAGCAAGATCAAGGTGGGTATCGCCGAGATCCTCAGGGCCCAGGGCTACATCGCCGGGTTCGAGGTGCTCGAGCCGGGCGCCGGCGAGGTCGGCAAGACCCTGAAGCTCACCCTCAAGTACGGTTCGAACCGCGAGCGGTCGATCGCCGGGGTGCGCCGCATCTCGAAGCCCGGCCTGCGGGTCTACGCGAAGTCCACCGCGCTGCCGAAGGTCCTCGGTGGCATGGGGATCGCCATCATTTCCACCTCCCAGGGTCTGTTGACCGACCGGGAGGCCAAGTCCAAGAGCGTCGGCGGGGAAGTCCTCGCCTACGTCTGGTGAGCGGAAGGAGCTGAACAGATGTCACGCATTGGCAGGCTCCCGATCGCCGTCCCGGCGGGCGTGGATGTCACCCTCGACGGGCAGAACGTGTCGGTGAAGGGGCCGAAGGGCACCCTCGCGCACACCGTCGCAGAGCCGATCCGGGTCGCCCGGAACGACGCTGGCGAACTGGAGGTCACGCGCCCGGACGACGAGCGGGAGAGCCGCTCGCTGCACGGCCTGACCCGCACCCTCGTGGCCAACATGGTCACCGGCGTCACCGCCGGCTACGAGAAGAAGCTCGAGATCGTCGGGGTCGGCTACCGGGTGATCTTCAAGAGCCCCGAGCAGCTGGAGTTCAACCTCGGCTTCAGCCACCCCGTGGTCGTGAACGCACCGAAGGGCATCACCTTCTCGGTGGAGAGCAACACCAGGTTCACCGTGTACGGGATCGACAAGCAGGCTGTGGGCGAGGTTGCCGCCAACATCCGCAAGATCCGCAAGCCGGAGCCCTACAAGGGCAAGGGCGTGCGCTACGCGGGCGAGCGGGTTCGCCGCAAGGTCGGAAAGGCTGGTAAGTGATGGCTATCTCACTGTCGAACCACAAGGGCATGGCCGAGGTGGCCGCGGCGCGGCTGCGCCGCCAGGCCCGTGGCCGCAAGAAGATCGCCGGCTCGAGCGAGCGTCCGCGCCTCGTGGTGTTCCGGTCGAGCCGGCACATCGCCGCGCAGGTGATCGACGACACCGCCGGGGTGACCCTGGCGTCGGCGTCCTCGCTGGAACTCCGTGGCGGCGCCGGCGACAAGTCGGCCAAGGCCAAGGAGGTCGGCAAGCTGGTGGCCGAGCGTGCGAAGCAGGCGGGCGTCGAGAACGTCGTCTTCGACCGGGCCGGCAACAAGTACCACGGACGGATCGCCGCGCTGGCCGACAGCGCCCGCGAGGCCGGTCTCGGATTCTGACGGATCGAAAGGTAAGCAAGCGATGAATGGAACCCAGCGCCGCGGTGCCGGTGCAGGTGCCGGCGGTGAGCAGCGTCGCGGCGGCCGTGAAGACCGTCGTGGCCGCGATTCGGCCGCCGAGAAGGAGAAGAGCCAGTATCTGGAGCGGGTCGTGGCGATCAACCGGGTCGCCAAGGTCGTCCAGGGTGGCCGCCGGTTCAGCTTCACCGCGCTGGTCGTGGTGGGCGATGGCGACGGCACCGTGGGTGTCGGCTACGGCAAGGCCAAGGAGGTGCCCGCGGCGATCGCCAAGGGTGTCGAGGAGGCCAAGAAGCACTTCTTCCGCGTGCCGCGGGTGCAGGGGACGATTCCCCATCCCGTGCAGGGCGAGAAGGCTGCCGGTGTCGTGATGCTCCGTCCGGCCTCCCCGGGTACCGGCGTGATCGCCGGTGGCTCGGCCCGGGCCGTGCTCGAGTGCGCGGGCGTGCACGACGTGCTCGCCAAGTCGCTGGGCTCTGACAACGCGATCAACGTGGTGCACGCCACGGTGGCCGCGCTGCAGAGCCTGGAGGAGCCGGAGTCGGTGGCGCGCCGCCGCGGCCTGACGGTGGCCGAGGTCACCCCGGCCGCGATCCTGCGGGCCCGCGAGGAAGGAGCCCACGCATGAGCCGGCTGAAGGTGACCCAGATCAAGTCCGGGATCAGTGGAAAGCAGAACCAGCGCGACACGCTCCGTAGCCTCGGGCTGAAGCGCATCGGTGACGTGGTGGTGATCGAGGACCGGCCCGAGCTCGTGGGCATGGTCAAGGCGATCCCGCACCTCGTCGCCGTCGAGGAGGTCGAGTGACATGGCATTGAAGGTTCATCACCTGCGTCCGGCCCCGGGCGCTCACACGGCCAAGACCCGCGTGGGTCGCGGTGAGGGCTCCAAGGGCAAGACCGCCGGCCGCGGCACCAAGGGCACCGGCGCGCGGAAGAACACCCCGGAGAACTTCGAGGGCGGGCAGATGCCGCTGCACATGCGGCTGCCGAAGCTTCGCGGCTTCAGCAACCCGTTCCGCGTGGAGTACCAGGTGGTCAACGTGGCCCGGATCGCCGACCTGTTCCCCGAGGGCGGCGCGGTGACCCCGGCCGACCTCGTGGCCAAGGGCGCCGTCCGCGACGGGCAGCTGGTCAAGGTGCTTGGCAACGGAGACCTCTCCGTCGCCGTGCAGGTCAGCGCGCACGCGTTCTCCGCGTCCGCGAAGGCCAAAATCGAGAAGGCCGGCGGTACCGCCACCGAACTCTGATCGAACGCAACAACGACGGCCCCGGCGTTTCGCCGGGGCCGTCCGCGTCTCCGCCACCGGCCGCCACCACCCCACTCCCGCTCGCTACCACCACCCACCCACCCCCGTCCTCGCCCCCGTCCCACCCGCCCCTCAGGCCCCGCCGTCCCCACCTGTTCAAGAGGGCTGCCGAGAGTTGCCCTGGCTGCCGAACCTTCGGCTGCCAGGGCAACTTTCGGCAGCTTCTGTGCGGCCGGGGGTGGTCGCGGGGGGTGGTCGGAGGGGGGCTGAGAGCTGGCGGGGCGGGCCGAGGTGTTGTCAATTCGGCCTGAGGTGTTGTCAATGTCGCTGCAGCGGTTGCGTAACCCGGCAACTGGCCGTCGACTCTATCCGTGGACGTGTACAGGACAGCTCGGTTGGCGAGCACGGGGCAGACCCACAAGGACCGCGCACGGCTCAGCCGAGCCGGCGAACTGGTCAGGGTGCGACACGGGGCCTACGCCGAGGTCCACGCGGACGGTGTGATCGGCCGCCATCGGCAACTGATCGCAGGAACGGCGCCCATCCTCGGTCCGGACACCGTGCTGAGCCACAGCAGCGCGAGCGTCCTGCACGGGCTGCCCGTCTGGGAGCCGATGCTCGGGCGGGTCACGGTGATCCGACGCTCCCACGCGCATGGGTCGAGGGGCCGCCATCTGCACGCGCGGCGGGCACCGTTGGCTCCCGAGGAGATCGTCTTTCTGGAAGGCATCTCGGTGACGAACCTGGAGAGGACAGCGATCGACATGGCCTGTCTGCTCCCGTTCGCGCGGGCCGTCGCGGTGCTGGACGCGGCGTTGCACATGGAGGCCGACAAGGACGTCATGGCGGCCGTCCTGACCGCGGCGCATTCGCGGCGGGGGGTCGGTACGGCGCGTCGTGCGTTCGCCTTCGCGGACGGCCGCGCCGAGAGCGTCGGCGAATCAGTGAGTCGGGTCGTGATGGCTTCCCAGGGCGTCCCGGCTCCGTTGCTGCAGGTGAACGTCTACGACGAGTTCGGCAACTGGTTGGCGCGCACCGACTTCGGGTGGGCCGCGCGCGGCGTCCTCGGCGAGTTCGACGGAAAGGTGAAGTACACCGGCACTCCGGAGGAGGTGGCCGCTGCGGTCATGAAGGAGAAGCGCAGGGAGGACAGGTTGCGTCAACTCGGCTGGGTGGTCGTCCGTTGGGGCTGGGCCGATCCCGCCGACCCGGCCGGCCTCCGGCGCAGGCTTGAGGCTGCCTTCGCGCAGGCCCGCCCCGACCTGATCCGCGGTCGGGTGGAGCTGGCGTGAACGCCGTCGAAGCCCACGGTCACCAGAAGCTGCCGAAAGTCGCCGAGGCTGCTGAACCTTCGGCAGCCTCGGCAGGTATCGGCAGCTTCTGTGGTCGGGGCGGCGGCAATGCGGGGCCAAGGGACGGAGCGGGGCGGCTCGATGCGGGAAAGTCCGGCGCGGCTTGATAGAGTTCACCGGGTTGTCTGCGCGTTGTCGCCGCAGCGATGTCGACGGTGCTGCGGTCAGCGGTGCCTTTGAGGTAAGGAGTAGGTCCACCACATGCTCTCCGCATTCGCGAACGCGCTACGGACGCCCGACCTGCGCAGGAAGATCCTCTTCACGCTGCTGATCCTGACGGTGTTCCGGCTGGGCTCGACGATTCCGACGCCGAACGTGAACATCGTCAACGTCGACCAGTGCCGCACCCAGGCCACGACCGGTGACGCGGCCGGGCTGTACTCGATGATCCAGCTGTTCTCGGGCGGAGCGCTGCTCCAGCTGGCGATCTTCGCGCTGGGGATCATGCCCTACATCACCGCCAGCATCATCCTGCAGCTGCTCACCGTGGTGATCCCGCGGCTGGAGGCGCTGAAGAAGGAAGGCGCGTCCGGCACCCAGAAGATCACCCAGTACACCCGCTACCTCACGATCGTGCTCGCCGTCCTGAACTCGACGGCCTTCGTCACGCTCGCCGTGAACGGGCAGCTGTTCCAGGGCTGCTCGCTGGACCTCGTGTACGACAAGAGCATCTTCCCGATCATCACGATGATCCTGACCATGACCGCCGGCACCGGCGTGATCATGTGGCTGGGCGAGCTGATCACCGACCGGGGCGTCGGCAACGGCATGTCGGTGATGATCTTCACCCAGATCGCCGCGCAGTTCCCCGCGTCCCTGTGGGCCATCAAGGAGAGCCGCGAGGGCGCCCAGGGCTGGCTGGTCTTCATCGTCGTGCTCGCGATCGGCCTCGCCGTGATGGCCGGCGTCATCTTCATGGAACAGGCGCAGCGGCGCATCCCCGTCCAGTACGCCAAACGAATGGTCGGACGGCGCCTGCTCGGCGGCTCGACCACCTACATTCCGATGAAGGTCAACCAGGCCGGCGTCATCCCGGTGATCTTCGCGTCCTCCATGCTCTACCTGCCGGTGCTGTACGCGCAGTTCCAGCCGGGCACCGCGGAGAACCCCAACCCCGTCTCCAACTGGATCGCCGCCAACCTGACCACGGGCAACTGGGTCTACGAGGCGATGTTCTTCGTGCTGATCATCTTCTTCGCCTACTTCTACGTCGGGATCACCTTCGACCCGGTCGAGGTGAGCGACAACATGAAGAAGTACGGCGGCTTCATCCCCGGCGTGCGCGCGGGCAAGCCCACGGAGCGCTACCTCGCCCACGTGCTGTCGCGGCTGACCGCGCCCGGCTCGCTGTACCTGGCGCTGATCGCGCTGATCCCTGCGATCGCCTTCATCTGGCTGGGCACGCACAACAAGTTCCCCTTCGGCGGTACATCGATCCTGATCATCGTCGGAGTCGGTCTGGACACTGTGAAGCAGATCCAGAGCCAGTTGCAGCAACGGAACTACGAAGGATTCCTCAGATGAGACTGCTGATCATGGGCCCTCCCGGCGTGGGGAAGGGCACCCAGGCCGTGGGCATCGCCGCCCACTACGGCATCCCCGCCATCTCCACCGGTGACATCTTCCGGGCCAACGTGAAGAACCAGACCCCGCTCGGCCAGGAGGTCTCCCGGATCATGGCCGAGGGTGGCTACGTGCCGGACGAGATCACCAACGCCATCGTCGCCGACCGGCTCACCGAGCCCGACGCGGCGGACGGCTGGCTGCTGGACGGCTACCCGCGGACCGCGGGCCAGGTCACCGCGCTCGACAAGGAGCTCGCGAAGACCGGTCAGTCCATCGACGCGGTGATCTCGCTCCTCGCCGACACCGAGGTCCTGATCGACCGGCTGCTGAGGCGGGCGGAGCTCGAGGGTCGCGCGGACGACAACGCCGACACGATCCGCAACCGCATGGTGATCTACACCGAGGCCACCGACCCGCTGCTCGCGACCTACCGCGACCGTCGCCTGCTGGTCGAGGTGGACGGCATCGGCACCATCGAAGAGGTGGCCGGCCGGATCACCGCAGCGCTCGACGCCAAGCTCGCCTGAGCCCCTCCTCGCAACGATGGCGCGGCGCTCGTCGATCGAGCTGAAGTCCGCGGAGCAGATCCTGAGGATGCGCTCCGCGGGCCTGGTCGTGGCGCGCATCCTGCAGACTGTCCGCGAGGCAGCCCGGCCGGGTGTGACCACGATCGAGCTGGACGGCATCGCGCGGGAGCGGATCGCCGCTGCCGGTGCGGTCTCGTCCTTCCTGGGCTACGGCGGGGGGTTCGGCCTGCCGCCGTTCCCCGCCGTGACCTGTATCTCGGTCAACTCGGAGATCGTGCACGGCATCCCGGGCGATCGGGTGCTGGCCGACGGTGACCTGGTCAGCGTCGACTTCGGGGTGTCCCTGAACGGGTGGCACGGCGACTCGGCGATCACCTTCTCGGTCGGCACGCCCGACCCGGTGGCGGAAGCACTCAGCGAGGCCACGCGACAGGCGATGTGGGCCGGCATCGCCGCCGCCCGGATCGGCGGTCGGATCGGCGACATCGCCCACGCCGTGGAGGCGTCCGTGCGGGCACAGCCGCAGGGCTACGGCATCGTCGCCGAGTACACCGGCCACGGCATCGGCACCGCCATGCACCAGGCCCCGGACGTGCCCAACCTCGGCCGTCCGGGCCGCGGCGAGCTGCTGGCGAAGGGGATCTGCATCGCCATCGAGCCGATGGTGACGCTCGGCTCCGCCACCACGGCCACGCTGGACGACGAGTGGACGGTCGTGACCAGGGACGGCTCCCCGGCCGCCCACTGGGAGCACACCATCGCCCTCACGCCCGCCGGGGTGTGGGTGCTCACCGCCGAGGACGGCGGCGAGGCCGAACTGCGCGCCCGCGGGGTGAGGTTCGGGCCGCTGGGGGAGTGAGAGGGGCTTCGTCAGCGTTCAGGTGAGCTTTGTCTGCCAGCCTCCGGTGAGGCCGTGCAGGCGGTAGCCGAGCGCGATGTTGATCGCCAGCATGTGCTGGTTCTCGTCCGCGTTCCAGGTGTCGATGTGGCGGGCCTGCGGATAGGTGCGGGCGAGGAGCTCGAGGTTCGCGGTCTTCACCAGCAGCCCGAGGCGGTGCCCTCGGTGCTCGGCGACCACCGAGGTGTTCCACTGCTCCGGCCGGTCGGCGTGGGTGTGGTCGCAGTGGATGTGGGTCAGCCCGGCGACCTCGCCGGTGGCCTCGGCGACGGCGAGGGTGTACACGCCCGTCCCCGACTGGTGCTCCCAGTCGCTGAGGGTGCGCACCCGTTCGGCGTCCCAGACCTCGGGCCGCCAGTCGATGTCGCCGGTGGGGGCGTCCGTGGAGAGCACGTGGTTCATCCGCGCCACCTTGTCGAGGTAGTCCTCCGGCACCGGGCCCACCCACGACACGAGCCGGTAGCCGGGGACGGCCAAGGCCTCGGCCTCCGCGCGGAGTGCGGCCAGGCGCTCCGGCGGCACCGGCAGCTCCAGCCGGGACTGCCGCTCGACCTGGGCCAGCGACAGCCCCTGCGCCTGCGCGAACCGGGTGGCCGTGTCCACCGGCAGCTCGCCCTCGCCCGTCGCCGGACGCACCCACTCAGCCGCCGGCGTGGCGGCGAGGTGCTCGGTCCAGCCGAGGATCGTGTCCCGGTCCCGCTCCGCCGCGATCCGCCGCACCTCGCGCCACAGCGCCGTCCCGATGCCACGGCGACGGTGGTCCGCGTCCACCTGGAGGAACAGGTCGTCCATCAGGTGGGTGTTGTCCAGCAGCGGGAGGGCGAACTCCGCCGCGCCGAGGATCTCCGTCGGCTCCCCGGCAGCCGGCAGCCCGAAGCGGCCGCGCGCGGGGTCGGTGGGCGCCGGGCCGGCCAGCACGACCAGCATGCCCTTCAGCGCCGTCCGCTCCTGGCTGTATTCGGTGAGCAGTCGCTCCGGCGAACGGGTCTGGTCCTCGCCGAACAGCTCGAGGTTGACCGCGACCTCGAGCTCGTGCAGTCGCTCGTAGGCCCACCTGGTGCCCGGCGGCACCTCGCGCACGTGGAAGTCCGGCATCGTCGCAGGATAGCCGGCGACCGCTAACCTGAGCGCGTGACCAGCTCCACCCACCGCCGCATCCTCGCCGGCCTGATGGACGCGGGGCTGATGCTGGCCTGGGCGCTGCTGGTCGGCGGGGTGGTGTGGGTGATGCTCTTCGCCGGCGCCCTGCGGGGGGTGGGGATGCTCGGACTGAACCTGGTGGGCATCGCCGTCGTCGTGCTGCCCGCGACGATCGCGCTGACCTCCCTGGAGGCCGGACGGTACGAGGCCACGCCGGGCAAGCTGACCTACGGCCTGCGGGTGCGGCGCGACCCGGACGGCGCGCGGATCAGCTGGGGACGCTCGCTGCTGCGGAACCTGCTGAAGCTCGGCCTGCCGTGGACGCTGGGCCACCTGGCCGTGATCACCGCGATGGTCGCCGGCGGGCCGGCGGCCTGGCTGGGAGCGGCGATCGGCGTCGCCGTGCCGGTGGCCTACGTGGTGTCGATGTTCTCCGCCGACGGCCGGACACTCTACGACCACCTCGCGGGCACCATGGTGATCACCACCCGTCCCGGCCGCCGGATCGCCGAGGACTGATCCCGGCGTAGACTCGCGCGGTGAGCGAGCCGGAAACCAGCCAGAATCAGCCCCTCTTCGCGGACCTCGGCCTCGAGCCGAGGGTGCTGAAGGCAGTCCGGGAACTCGGCTACGAGACCCCCACCGCGATCCAGGCGGCCACCATCCCGCCCCTGCTGGACGGCCGCGACGTCGTCGGCCGCGCCCAGACCGGGACGGGCAAGACCGCGGCCTTCGCCCTGCCGGTGCTGAACCGGCTCAGCCACGCCCAGAAGGCGCCCGAGGCCCTGGTGCTCTGCCCGACCCGCGAGCTGGCGCTGCAGGTGTGCGAGGCGTTCGCCCGGTACAGCGCGCACCTGCCCGGCGTCCATGTGCTGCCTGTGTACGGCGGCCAGGGGTACGGCGTCCAGCTCAGCGCGCTGCGCCGCGGCGTCCAGGTGGTGGTCGGTACGCCGGGCCGGGTGATCGACCACCTGGACAAGGGCACCCTCGACCTCACCCAGCTGCGGTTCCTCGTGCTCGACGAGGCCGACGAGATGCTGAAGATGGGCTTCGCTGAGGACGTCGAGACGATCCTCGCCGACACGCCGGCGGACAAGCAGGTGGCCCTGTTCTCCGCGACCATGCCGGGACCCATCCGCACGATCGCCAAGCGGTATCTCAAGGACCCGGTCGAGGTGCACATCAAGGGCCGGACGAGCACCGTCGCGACCACGTCGCAGCGCTACCTGAAGGTCTCGTACTCGCAGAAGCTGGACGCCCTCACCCGGATCCTCGAGGTGGAGAACTTCGAGGCGATGATCATCTTCGCGCGCACCAAGCAGGAGACCGAGCAGCTCGCGGAGCGGCTCCGGGCCCGAGGCTTCGCCGCGACCGCGCTCAACGGCGACATCGCGCAGGTCCAGCGGGAGCGGATCATCAGCCAGCTGAAGGACGGCAGGCTCGACATCCTCGTGGCGACGGACGTGGCCGCCCGCGGCCTGGACGTCGACCGGATCACCCACGTGGTGAACTACGACATCCCCACCGACACCGAGTCCTACGTGCACCGGATCGGCCGCACCGGGCGGGCCGGGCGCAGCGGGGACGCGATCTCCTTCGTGACGCCGAAGGAGTTCCGCCTGCTGCACGCCATCGAGAAGGCCACCCGGCAGGAGATCACCCCCATGCCGCTGCCGACGATCGACGACGTGAACAGCACGCGGCTGAGCAAATTCGACGATGCGATCACCACCGCTCTCACCTCGGATGCCGTCGACACGTTCCGTGACATCGTCGCCCACTACGTCCGGGAGCACGACGTGCCGGAGGTCGACGTGGCCGCGGCGCTCGCGATCGTGCTGCAGGGCGACGTGCCCCTGCTGCTGGAGGAGGCGCCGGAGCCGCCGCGGAGGCCCGAGCGGACGGCGAGGGGCGAAGGGGGAGCGCGCGGCCCGCGGCCCGACCGGGGCCGGGTCGAGCTGGCGACCTACCGGATCAACGTCGGCCGGCGGCACCGGATCCAGCCGCGGCAGATCGTCGGCGCGCTGGCCAACGAGGGCGGGCTCGGCCGCGACGACTTCGGCCACATCGACATCCGGATCGACCACTCCCTGGTGGAACTGCCGGCGCAGCTGTCGCCGGAGGTCTGGCGCGCCCTGTCGGAGACGCGGATCTCCGGCAAGCTGATCGAGTTGCGGCGCGCCGACGACCGGGGCCGCGGTCGCAAGCCCGGCGCGCGGAAGGGCTGAACGCGCCGAAACCTGGCTGGAACATGAGGCCACGCCGCTGAAACATGTCGGTTCTAGCGTGTCGGCGTGACGTCCGAGAGCCTGTTGTTCCGCGAGTACGCCGGCACCCGTCTGGCGTTCGACGAGGTGGTGGGTGCGGACGGCGTCCGGGTGGCCTACGGTTCGGTGCTGCGGCACCTCGCCCAGCTGAACGCCGAGGAGGTGCGCAGTCGCGCCGAGTACCTGAAGTCGACCTACCTCGATCAGGGTGTCACCTTCGACATCGGCGGTGAGGAGCGCCCCTTCCCGCTCGACATCGTGCCGCGGGTGCTGCTGGCCGACGAGTGGGCGGAGCTGGAGGCGGGCGTGGTGCAGCGCGTCCGGGCGATCGAGGCGTTCCTCGACGACGTCTACGGCGAGGGCCGGGTGTTCGCCGACGGTGTGATCCCGCGCCGGGTGGTCGTCACCTCACCCCACTTCCACCGCGTGATGGCCGGGGTGCGGCCGCCCAACGGCGTCCGCTGCCATGTGGCCGGGATCGATCTCGTTCGCGACGAGGTCGGTCGGTTCCGCGTGCTGGAGGACAACGTCCGGGTGCCCTCGGGCGTCTCGTACGTGATGACCAACCGCCGGGCCATGCTCTCGGCCCTGCCCGAGGTCAGCGGCCGGCACTGGATCCGCCCGGTGGAGGGCTATCCGCTGCAGCTGCTCGCCGCGCTGCGCGCGGCCGCACCGAGCGGGGTCTCCGACCCCAACGTCGTGGTGCTCACCCCGGGTGTCTACAACTCCGCCTATTTCGAGCACGCGCTGCTGGCCCGGATGATGGGCGTGGAGCTCGTGGAGGGCCGTGACCTGGTCTGCACGCAGGGCCGGGTGTCGGTGCGCACCACGCGCGGCGCCCGTCCGGTGGACGTGATCTACCGGCGGGTGGACGACGAGTTCCTCGACCCCGCCCAGTTCCGGTCCGACTCGGTGCTGGGCTGCGCGGGGCTGGTCACGGCCGCGCGGGCCGGCACGGTCACGATCGCCAACGCGATCGGCAACGGCGTCGCCGACGACAAGCTCGTCTACACCTGGATCCCCGACCTGATCCGCTACTACCTCTGCGAGGAGCCGAAGCTCGCCGGGGTGGACACCTGGCGGCTGGAGGATCCGGCGCACCGCGAGGAGGTGCTCGACCGGCTGGACCAGCTCGTGCTCAAGCCGGTGGACGGCTCGGGTGGCAAGGGCATCGTGATCGGGCCGCGGGCCACGGCGAAGCAGCTGGACTCGCTGCGCGCCCGGATCGCCAGGGACCCGCGCGGCTGGATCGCCCAGCCGCTGGTGCAGCTGTCCACCGTGCCGACGATGGTGGACGGCCGGATGGTGCCCCGGCACGTCGACCTGCGTCCGTTCGCGGTGAACTCCGGTGACGGCGTGTACGTGCTGCCCGGGGGGCTGACCAGGGTGGCGCTGCCGGAGGGCGAGCTGATCGTGAACTCCAGCCAGGGCGGCGGCTCCAAGGACACCTGGGTGCTGGCCAGGGACGGGGTCCGCGGCACCCGCCGCCGACCCCGGCGCGGGGTGGTGAGCGGCGTCCCGCAGACCGGTTTCGCCGAGGAGGACGCCCGGCAGCACCAGGCGCAGCAGCAACAGCAGGCGCGGTCCGATTCCCCGGGTGGGGACGCGCCGTGCTGAGCCGGATCGCCGAGTGCCTGTTCTGGATCGGGCGGTACCTGGAGCGGGCCGAGGGCACCACGCGGGTGGTCGAGGTGCACCTGCAGTTGCTGCTCGACGACCCGGCGGTCGATCAGGACGAGGCCGCCGCGAACCTGCTGGCGGTGATGGGCGCGCCGGTGCACGACGCTGTCGACACCGGCGAGGTGCTACGGCTGCTCTGCTCCGACCCGGCCTCGCCCTGGTCCGCGGCCGCGTCGCTCGGCGGGGTCAGGGAGGCGGCGCGGCAGGCGCGGGAGACCGTGTCCGCCGACATGTGGGAGGCGATCAACACCACCTGGAACTCGGTGCGTGGCGGGCGGCTGCAGCGGATGCGTCCGGCCTCGGCGTTCCGCCACGTCCGCGAGCGGTGCGCGGTGGTGGCCGGCACCGCAGAGGTCACGATGAGCCACGACGAGGGCTGGCGCTTCCTCACCCTCGGCCGGAGCCTCGAGCGGGTCGACATGACCGCGCGCCTCATCTCCGCCGCCCACGTCAACAGCGCCACCCCCAGCGCGTGGCTCAGCGTCCTGCAGTGCTGTGGAGCGCACCACGCGTTCGTCCGCACCTACGGCGGCCTGACCACCGACCGGGACGCCGCGGAGTTCCTGCTGCTGGACCGGGCGTCCCCGCGCTCCGTCGTGCACAACCTCGAAGCGGCGGAGTCGGCACTCGCCGACCTGGACGGCGCCGACGGGCGCCGCGCGGGTGTGGACGACGAGGCCCGCCGACTGCTGGGCACCGCCCGGGCGGCCCTGGAGTACCGCTCGCCGAGGCGTGTCCTGGAGGACCTGTCCCAGCGGATGGGCGACCTGCAGCGGACCTGCAACCGGGTCAGCGACGCCGTCACCGCCCGGTACTTCAGCGGTGCCGCGGTCGCGATGTGGAACGGAGGTTCCTGACATGGGCCGGCGGCTGCACGTCACCCACCGCACCGGCTACCGGTACGACGGTTCGGCCAGCACCTCGCACAACGAGGCGAGGATGACCCCGCGCACCACGCGCGAGCAGTACGTCGTCTCCACCCGCCTGGACATCAGCCCGGCGGCCTGGGCGCACTCGTACGTCGACTACTGGGGCACGGCGGTGACCGCGTTCGAGATCACCGAACCGCACGAGCGACTCGACGTCACCGCCACGAGCGTCGTCGAGGTCGGCGACCGTACCCCGGACGCGCCCGGCGCGACCTGGGCGGAGCTCGCCGATCCCGTGCTGCGCGATCGCCACGTCGAGTACCTGGCGGCCTCCGGGCACGCCGACCCGCCGGCGGAGTTGCGCCGGATCGCCACGGACGCGGCGCGCCGGACGGAGCGTCCGGCGGACGCGGTGCACGCCGTCCTGCGCCGGATCCGCGACCGCGTGGCGTACGAGCCGGGCTCCACCGGCGTGCACACCGTGGCGGCCGCGGTCTGGGAGGCGCGGGCCGGGGTCTGCCAGGACCTGGTCCACCTCGGGCTGGGCGCCCTGCGTTCGATGGGCGTGCCCGCGCGCTACGTCTCCGGCTACGTGATGCCGCGGGCGACCGGAGCGGTCGGTGAGACGCAGGTGGGCGAGTCCCATGCCTGGCTGCAGTACTGGGACGGCGCCTGGGTCGCCTTCGACCCCACCAACGACACCACCCCCTCCGACCTGCACATCGAGGTCGGGGTCGGCCGGGACTACTTCGACGTCGCTCCGCTGCGGGGGGTGTACTCCGGCTCCAGCGCCTCGGAGCTGTTCGTCGAGGTGGAGCTCACGGTCCTCGCCTGACCGGCGGCGGCCGGTACTCCTTGTTGGTGGGCCGCATGTCCTCCCCGGTCAGGTCCTCGTGCACGCGGTAGGCGGCCAGGGCGCCGGTGAGCAGTTGCGCCCACGGGTCCGCGCCGCCGGGCGACCAGGCAGAGGCGACCAGCACCCCCGGACGGGCCGGCTGCAGCGGCGGCAGGTCGAGCAGCGTGCGCCAGGACGTCCAGCGCGGCCCGCCGGCGGGGGAGGCCGTCAGGTGCCGCGCGATCCTGATGTCGGCCCGCTCGCCGGTGAGGTCGGCATGGGTGTGCGGGTCGACGGTGCTGACCACGGCCTCGGCCACGTGCGTGCCGGCCGTGGTCTCGAGGCGGTGGCCGCCGTGGTCGGGCCGGATCGAGTGCACTGCCACGCCGGTGTGGACGGGCACGCCGCGCGCGGCCAGCCGGTCGACCAGCAGGTCCACCAGCAGGGACGCGGGCCGCGCCGATCCGGTCGCGTCGACCACCCGCCAGCGGCCGAAGCTGCGCTCGACGGCGAGCCGGGCCGCGTGCCAGCCGGGCAGCCTGCCCGGATCCTGGCCGAGCCGGGCGGCGACGTCGAGCACGACGTCGGCGAGCGCCGGCACGCGATCGGCGAGCGCGGCCAGGCTCTCCCGCGGCCGCAGGGCCGCCCGGTCGGACGCGGTGAGGCGCCCGGAGAACTCGGCCTCGAGGCCGAGCCGGCGGAGCACCTGCCAGGCGTCGTCGAGGGCGTCCAGCAGGTCGCGCCAGGCCATGGCGGCCGACTCCCCGAACGTGCTCCCGATCACCCGCCACTGCTCGCCGCGATCGCTCGGCAGGCCGAACTCGGCCCCGTCCGACAGCCGGTAGGCGCGCGGGGGTGCGGGCACGAGTTCGAGGCCGCGGGCGCTGAGCTCCGCGTCCAGGATCCGTCCGGACTTGCGGAACAGGTCCCGCCACGCCGCGGGCAGGGCGACCACCGTGCCGTCCGGCTCGCTCGCGAGATCGATCCCCGCGCCGGGCGCCTCGGCGGCCTCGAACACCACCACCTGGTGGCCGGCCCGGGCGAGCCGCGCGGCGGCGGCCATTCCGGCCAGGCCGGAGCCGACGACTGCGATCAACGCGTGGCCAGCCAGCCGCGGAAGGCGACGAACCCCTTGCGGATCTGCGCCAGCAGGAGCAGGGCGAGCGCGATCGTCGCGGCCAGCAGGACGGCCGCGATCACGGCTGCCTGCACGGGGTAGGCGATCGCCAGGGTGAGCACCGTGACCAGGGCCGCGTCGCCGGCGAGCGACGCGCCGATGTTGCTGAGCGGCTCCGGAGAGGTGTTCACCGCCAGCCGGACGCCGGTCCTGGCCGCGTGGCTGACCAGCGCCGTGACCCCGCCGAGCGCACCCATGGTCATCGGCAGCAGGTCGCCGTTGGCGCCGGCGAGCATCGCGCCGATCAGCGCGCCGGCAACGGGACGGATGAACGTGGACACCGCGTCCCAGGCGGAGTCGAGGTAGGGGATCTTGTCGGCGAAGAACTCGACGAGGGCCAGGACGCCCATCACCACGAGCACGTCCGTGCGCTGGAAGCCCGCGGGGATGCCGTCGACGCCACCGAGCCGCCCGATCATGCCCAGCAGGAAGACCGTGGCGTAGGCGTTCAGTCCACTCGCCCAGCCACTGGCGAAGGTCATGGCCACGACGTCCATGCAGAGATCGTAGCCGGGCGGGGTTGACGCACTGTCGGAGGCGTGCCCTATGATGGTGGTCAATCGAATAGATGTTCGATAACGCGAGAAGGGGAAGCTCGCACGTCGGACGCCCGCGCGGCCGCCGGGAGCGGACTCGACCCCCGCTCCCGGTCCGCGTGGGAGGGAAGGGCTGGCGATGGGCGACGCGACCGACCGGGTGGTGATGTGCGTCGACATGGACGCCTTCTACGCCTCGGTGGAGCTGCGCCGGCACCCGGAGTGGCGGGACGTGCCGATGTGGGTCGGCGGCGCCACCCGCGGCGTGGTGCTCTCCGCCAACTACCCGGCCAGGGCGTTCGGCGTCCGCGGCGGCATGTCCTCTACGCAGGCCCGGCGGCTGTGCCCGCACGCCGTCTGCGCGCCGCCCGACTTCGACGCCTACACCGACGTCAGCGCGGGCATCGTCGCGATCCTGGAGACGTTCGCGGCCCGCGTGGAGAGCGCCTCGATCGACGAGGCGTACCTCGACCTCACGGGCACGGAGCGCACCGCCGGCTCCGCCGCGAGGCTGGGGGAGCGGCTGCGGGCGGTGGTCCACGACGAGCAGGGCATCGCCTGCTCGGTCGGCATCGGCCCGAACAAGCTGATCGCCAAGATGGCCTCGAACTCGGCCAAGCCGGACGGACTGCTCGAGGTGCTGCCGGAGGCCGTGACCGGCTTTCTCACCCCGCAGCCCGTCGAGCATCTCGTCGGCGTGGGTGGCAGTACCGGAGCGCGGCTGCGCGCGCTCGGCCTGGTCACGATCGCCGACCTCGCCGCCGTCCCGCGCGGCGTCCTGCAGCGCGAGTTCGGCCTGCGTGCGGGCGCCCTGCTCGCCGACCTCGCCCGCGGCACCGACCACAGCCGGGTGGTGGCTCGCCCGGGGGAACGCGGCGTCGGCTGCCAGGAGACCTTCGGCCACGACCTCGCCGAGGACGCGGCCGTGCACACCGAACTGCTGCGGGTGGTGGTGAAGGTGAGCTCGCGGATGCGGGCCGCCGGCGTGCTGGGCCGGACGCTCACTCTCACCCTCCGGTTCGCCGACTTCGCCACCACCTCCAGGGCGTCCACCCTTGCCTTCCCGACCGACCTCACCGACGAGCTCTATCCGGTGGCGTTGCGGCTGTACGCACTGTTGCGGACGGGGCGGCGGAGGGTGCGCAGGGTGGGTGTCCGGGTCACCGGCCTGGTCGACCGGGACGCGGTGGCGCTGCAGCCGACACTGGATGCTCCGGACCACGGCTGGCGGGATGCCGAACGCGCTGCTGACAACGTCATCCGGCGGTTCGGTCCGCGGGCGGCGCAACGAGCGGTGCTGACCGCGAGGAACCGCCCCTGACCGGCGGTTCCCCAGCGCTCCGGTTCCGAAATGCCCTGCTCACGCCTAGACTTGGTGTTGTCCGCGACGGACGACTGCAGAACCAGGGAGGCGGCCATGGCGCTCTCGGAAGAGGAGCAGCGGCTCCTCGACCAGATGGAAGCCGCACTGGCGGCTGAGGATCCCCGGCTGGCCAACACCCTGCGCGGCACCACCAATCGCTCTCAACGCCGGCGCGCGCTGCTCGCCGGCTTCGGTTTCCTCGTCGGCATCGCCTGCCTGATCCTCGGTATGCAGGTGCACCCGGTCCTCAGCGTGGTCGGGTTCGTCGTCATGCTCGGCTCCGCCGTGCTCGGCATCACCGCCTGGCAGCAGGCCGCGATGGCGGCGGACGCCTCCGGCAACGGTGGCCGGTCCGGTGGCCACTCCGAGTTCATGGGACGCATGGAGGACCGCTGGCGTCACGGTCAGGACGACGGCAACTGAGTTCGGGAAGCGCTCTCCGGCCACAGTGATCGTGGCCACCAGTACCGGGCGCTCGAGCGGCTCCACCGCTCGTTCATGGCGTCGGTGATCGTCCGTACGGTCCCGGCGAGGTCCGCAGGCGCAACCGGTTCGCGGTCGTAACGCGTCCGCTCGACGGTCACGGCAAGGGACGCCAGCGCGGCGGACGCGTCCCGCGGCAGCTGTGGCCCCAGTTCCGCTGCCACCTGACGGCTCGTCCCCGCGGGCCAGTCGCGGCCGTGGTCCCTGGTCACGGCGCGGACCTCGGCCCAGGCGCGCTCGGTCGCCCGCCGCTCGTCCGGCGAGCCGGCGAGTCGGAACCACCGCAGCGCTGCCCTGGTCAGGCGCGGCCCGAGGAGGACGAGGGCGAAGACCCCGGCACCCGCCGCGACCCACGGCACGGAGTCCAGCGGCCCGCCGCCCTGGCCCGCCGCGGGCGACGGTGCGGCGGTCGGCGTGGTCGCCGACGGCTGCGCGGTGGGCTCCAGGCTCGGCGCGGAGGCGCTCGGGGTGGCGCTGGCCGACGGCCTCGGTCCGCCGGCGGCGCCGGACGGGGTGGCATCGACGGGCACCCAGCCGACGCCGTCGCCGAAGTACAGCTCCGTCCAGGCGTGCATGTTGCGGGCGGTGACCTCCCACTCCTCGTCCAGCCTGCGGCCCGGCAGGAAGCCGACCACGACCCGGGCCGGAATGCCCACCGCTCTCGCCATGACGGCCAGCGAACCGGCGAACTGCTCGCAGTAGCCGGTGCGGCTGCCGAGCAGGAAGTCGTCCAGCGTGCCCAAGGTGGTGCCGGCGGTCGCCACCGTGCTGTAGGTGAAGGCGTCCGAGCGGAGGAACTGGGTGAGGGCGAGGGCCTTGCCGCCGGCGGTCGTCTCGCCCCGGGTGATCTCCTCGGCGAGCGCGCGCACCTCGGGGGAGAGGCCGTCCGGCAGTTGCAGGGTGAGGCCGTTGTCCCGCGGGTCGCCCGCGCTGGCCAGCTTCGGCAGCAGCGTCTCCACGGCCGGCAGCCGGACGCTGGTGGCCTCGTAGCTGAGCCCCCTGGTCGCGGTCGCCCGCCCGGTGCCCACCGCCACCACCGCGAGCGTCTTCGGGTCGTAGCGCCAGTTGTCCCCGCCGACCTCCGCCGTGACCGGGAACCACGGCATCGGCAGGTACTCCGCACCGAAGTTGCCGACCTCGATGGTCGTCCGCACGGTCTCCGGGCCGGCCACGTCCGGCGGGTCCGCGTCGAACTGCAGTGGCACGAGGTCGGTCCCGGTCAGGTGGAAGCCCTTCTCGTCGAACACCGGCAGCGCGATCAGCCGCAGGTACTCGCCCCCGCCGTCCGAGCTGCGGTAGGTGATCAGCACCTGGTTGCTGTTGGAGTTCACGTTGCGGATCAGATCGAGGCTGGGGTCGCCGAGCTGGACGGAGCCGCTGCCGCCGGTGTCCGGACCGGAGCCCGACCGCTCGGGGATCGGCAGGGAGAACAGGATCGTCGTGACGAGGGCGACGGTCGTGGCGACGGCCGCCGTGACCGCGACCGCCCGCTGCCAGCTCTGCGCGGTGGTGTCGTCCGTGCCGCGCGGCGTCGGCAGCGCCGAACCGGTGGCGGTGGCGAGGACCAGCGCGTAGCCGACGGCGACGAAGCCGAACAGGAAGGGGCTCGTCTCGGTGTAGATCGCGATCGTCGGGACCAGGTAGGGCAGGACGAGCACGGGGAACGTCCAGGCGGGGGAGGCCAGCCCGATGGCGAGTGTCTCGGTCAGCAGGTACACCACCCAGACCAGCAGGGCGGTCAGGACCGCGAACCCCGCCTGGTACGGCATCGGGGCGAACGCGGCCTGCACGTAGGAGTACGTGTCGTCGTAGAGCCTCCAGGGGTCACCGGTGGCGGGCACCAGCCAGGGCAGCAGCAGCACCGGCGCCAGTTGCAGCACCCGGACCAGCACCTCGCCGACCCGTGCCCGGCGCAGCAGCGCGCCGATCAGGGCGCTCGACACCAGCAGCACCAGCGCCAGCAGCAGGTACGTGCGGTCCTCGGTCAGCGGGAACAGCGGGACGCCCGCGCACAACGCGGCGATCACCGAGGCGAGGCTGAGCCGATCCGCGCCGGTCATCGGGACTCCTCGATGCCGAGTTCGCGCCAGGCCGCGGCCACCGGCGTGCCGGGGCCCGCCACCACGCAGCGCCACCCGGCCTCGCGGACGGTGGCGGCCTGGGCGGCGTCGAGTTGGGCGGAGCTGGCCAGCAGAATGGCCCAGCAGGCCCGGCCGTGCCGACTCGCCTCGGCGAGCGCGGTGGCGTCCGCGGCGTCCACCCGGCTGAGGATGGCGACCTGCAGCTGCCCCTCCGCGCCCCGGTTGCAGACGGCGAGCGCGTCCCGCAGGGTCTGGGCACGGTCGGTCGCGAGGTCGGCGAGGTGCTCCAGCACCATCGCCTCCCGGCCTGGCCCGACCCGGTGCGGGGAGAGCACGCCGCCGTCGGCGGCGACCAGCGTGAGGTCGAAGTTGTCCGAGAGGAGGTGCAGGCAGATGGACGCCGCGGCGGAGACCGCCCACTCCATCCGCTCGTCGTGCACCCGGGTCGAGTACCCGCGCGCACGGTTGTCGATGAGCACGGTCGCGCTGGGATCCCAGGCGCGCTCCTCCCTGCGCACCATGAGTTGTCCCGTCCGCGCCGTCGAGCGCCAGTGGATGCGGCGCACGTCGTCGCCCTGGTGGTACTCGCGGATGAGCACGTCGTCCGCGCTGCCGAGGCCGGTGCGCAGCAGCGTGGTGTCGGTGGCCAGTCCGACGCCGGACGCGGACCGCAGGTTGGCGAGCGGCTCCACCCGCGGCGTCACCAGCAGCTCCGACTCGCCCGGGATCGTGCGGGCCGACCGGGCGAGACCGAGGCCGTCGGCGATGCTGCGCTCCAGCGGTCCGATGCGGTACCGCCCGCGCCAGGCCGGGCGCACCTCGTAGCCGACGACCTGGCGCCACGTGCCCAGGCCCGCGGTGTAGCCGTACCACCGGGACTCGCCGAGCGCCGACGGCAGCCGGTCGCGCACCCTGGCGACCCCGCCGAGACTGATGCCGCCGGGATCGAGCAGGAGGTCGACGCGAGCGGTCTCGCCGGCGGTCACCCGGCCCGGGCGGACGCGCCGCTCCACCCGCAGCTCACCCGATCCGGGCAGCAGCACCAGCCAGCTGGCCAGCGGCAGCAGGACCAGGAAGAGACCGGGCCACCACAGGTCGCGCTGGCCGATGCCGAGCGCGATCACGCACCATGCGATCCCGCCGCCCAGGACGGTCCAGCCACGGGCGGTCAGGTTCATCTCAGTGGCGCCCGGTGGGGACGGGGACCGACCTCACCGCCTGGTGCACCAGGTCGGCCGCGCTCTGGCCGGCCAGTTGCGCCTGCGTGTTCAGCAGCACCCGGTGGGCGAGGACGGGCACGGCGAGGTCGGCGATGTCGTCGGGGATCACGTACGCCCTGCCGTCCATCGCGGCCCGTGCCTTCGCCGCCCGGAGCAGTTGCAGGCCGGCCCGGGGGGACGCGCCGAGCCGCGCCTGCGGCAGCGTCCGGGTCTGGTTGGCGATGGCGACCAGGTACTCCTTGACCGCGGGGTGGACGAACACCTTCCGGACGGTCTCGACGCTGCGCATCACCGTGGCCGCGTCCGCGACCGGGAGCAGCGGCTCGAGCGGATCGGTCTCGCCGTGGGAGTCCAGCATCTCGACCTCGGCGGCCGCGCTGGGATAGCCCATCGAGATCCGCAGCAGAAACCGGTCCCGCTGCGCCTCCGGCAGGGGATAGGTGCCCTCCATCTCGATCGGGTTCTGCGTCGCGATCACCAGGAAGGGCCGGGGCAGGGCGTGGGACGTGCCGTCGACGCTCACCCGACGCTCCTCCATCGCCTCCAGCAGGGCCGACTGGGTCTTCGGGGACGCGCGGTTGATCTCGTCCCCGATCACGAGGTTCGCGAACACGCCGCCGGGCTTGAACTCGAAGCCGCCGCTGGCCTGGTTGTAGACGGAGACGCCGGTGATGTCGCTCGGCAGCAGGTCGGGGGTGAACTGGACGCGCCGGACCGTGCAGTCGATGGCCCGGGCCAGCGACTTGGCGAGCATGGTCTTGCCGACCCCCGGGACGTCCTCGATCAGCAGGTGTCCCTCGGCGAGCAGCGCGGTGATCGCGAGGTTGACGGGCTCCGGCTTGCCCTGGATCACCCGGCCGACGGCGTCGCGCACCGCCGCGGCCAGAGCGAGCACGTCGGCGATCTCCCGCTCTCGATTGGCGTCCACTCTGGCTCCCCTCCTCGTCGCTCAACGATATGTGCACTCCGGAAGGTCGCGACAACAACCAGCAATTGCCGAGGGCACGAAATGGAGCATAGGGGGTGGCGAGTGGAGGAAAGTGGAGTATTGTGGCGCTAAGTGGAGGAGAGCGAAGGGGGGCGGACCCATGTTTCTGGGCACCTACACCCCCAAGCTCGACGACAAAGGCCGGTTCTTCCTGCCCGCGAAGTTCCGTGAGCAGCTGGCCGGAGGACTGGTCATCACCCGTGCGCAGGACCGTTGTCTTGCGATCTGGCCGACCGAGGCGTTCATGGCCGAGGTCGCCAACAGCGCGAGTGGTCCCTCCACTGTCCGCGGGGTGCGGGACTACCAGCGCATGGTGGCCTCGGGCGCCTCGGACGAACTGCCGGACAGCCAGGGGCGGGTGACCGTCCCCGGGCCGCTGCGGGCCTACGCGGGCCTGGAGAAGGAGATCGTCGTGATCGGGGCGTTCAACCGCCTCGAGGTGTGGGACGCGGCGACCTGGGCGGAGTACTCGGCAGCGCAGGAGGAGGCCTTCGCGGCCTTGGACGAGGGAACACCGGCTGTGGGCTGATCTCACAGCAGGCACGCCCGTGCGGCGCGGCCCCGATCCGAGTCGCCGGCTCCTGGCGCACCTTCCCCGGTGCCAGGGGTCGAGCAACCCGGATCGGGACCACGGCGTACGGGCTTCATGGTTCGGTTGAACGGGCGAGGGTCGAGCATGGATTTCGCGAACAGCGGCACGGTGGCCAGCCACGTGCCGGTGCTCGCCGGGCGGATCGTCGACCTGCTGGCACCGGCCCTCGCCGCTCCGGGCTCCACCTACGTGGACGGCACCCTCGGGCTCGGCGGCCACGCCGGCCTGATCCTGGACGCCTGCCCCCACGCCCGACTGGTCGGCATCGACCGGGACCCGGCGGCGCTCGCGATCGCTGCGGAGCGCCTGACCCGCTTCGGCGACCGGGTGAGCCTGTATCGCGCGGTCTATTCGGAACTCCCGGACGTGCTGGCTCGCGCCGGTCTGTCCGGGGTGGAGGCGATCTGTCTCGACCTGGGGCTCTCCTCGCTGCAGATCGACCGTCGCGAGCGCGGCTTCGCCTACGCGACCGACGCCCCGCTGGACATGCGGATGGATCCCGACTCCGAGCTCACCGCGGCCACGATCGTGAACACCTGGCCCGCGGCCGAGATCGCACGGATCCTGCGCGTGCACGGCGAGGAGCGCAACGCCCGCCGGATCGCGGACCGGATCGTCGCCGCCAGGGAGCGTGAGCCGTTCACCAGCTCGGCCCGGCTCGTCGAGGTGATCGCCGCGGCCGTCCCCGCGGCCGTGCGGCACACCGGCGGGCATCCGGCCAAGCGCACGTTCCAGGCCCTGCGGATCGTCGTCAACGCCGAACTGGAGGCGCTGGCCGCCGTGCTGCCGCAGGCCCTGGCCGCGCTCGTCCCCGGCGGGCGGCTGGCCGTGCTGGCGTACCACTCCGGCGAGGACCGGCTGGTCAAACGGGCTTTCGCCGGCGCGGCCAGCGACCACGTGCCACCGGGGGTGCCCGATGTCCCCGCCGCGTACCGCGCGGCCTACACCCTGCTCACCCGGGGCGCCGAGCGCCCCACTGCCGCGGAGGTGGAGGCCAACCCACGGGCCGCCTCCGCGCGGCTGCGTGCCATCACCCGCAACCAGGAGGTGTCGAGATGACCGCCCTGCACGCCCCTCGCCCGCAACGGGCCCCGCGGCCGCAGTTGACGCCGGTGCCGGCCGGACGGCGCCGGATGGCGACCATCCCGTTCGTCATGGTCATCGCGCTGGTGCTGGCGGTCGGCATGGTGGGCCTGCTCGTGCTGACGACGGCGCTGCAGGACCAGACGTTCGTCGTGCAGAGCCGGCAGCGGGAGGCCGAGCGGCTCTCCGACCAGCTCGCCGCGCTGCAGGCCGAGGTGGCGGACGCGCGGTCCGTCGCGCACCTCGCCGTCGCCGCGCAGGAGCTCGGCATGCGGCCCAACCCCTACGGAGCCCAGCTGCAACTGCCGGACGGGACCGTGGTGGGCACGGCGTCCGCGGTCACCGGCAGCGAGATTCCCGGACTGAGGTACCTCACCCCGGAGCAGGCCGAGGCACAGCTGAAGGCCCTGGCCAAGGCCGAGGCCGAGCGGAAGGCGAAGCTGAAGGCTGAGGCCAAGGCGAAGGCCGAAGCCAAGAAGAAGGCCGCGGCCGAGGCCAAGGCGAAGGCGAAGGCGGAAGCGAAGCAGGAAGCCGAAGCGAAGGCGAAGGCCGAGGCGGAAGCGAAGGCGAAGGCGAAGGACAAGAAGAAGGGCACGCGGCCATGAGTCGTCCGCTGGACCGGTTCTTCGGCCCCGGCGGAAAGCGCCGGCGTCGGGTGCGGCTGCCGCTGGCGCGCTCGGCCGGCCGCGTCCGCGGGCTGCTGATCGTGGTGGCCGTGGTCTTCTCGCTCGCCGCCGGCCGGGCCGTCCAGGTACAGGCGATCGACGCCACCAACGTGGCCGCCGAGGCCGCGGACCAGATGACGGTCAGCCACGTGCTGCCGGCGTTCCGCGGCACGATCACCGACCGCAACGGCGACGTCCTCGCGCAGACGCAGGACACCGTGAAGATCATCGCCGACGCGAAGATGATCCGCACCAACGGCCGCGGCGAGGCCTCGATGACGGCGTCGGACCAGGTCTTCGCCGCCGAGGCCCCGGCCAAGATCGCCGCGATCCTCGTCCAGTACCTCGGCGGCGTCGCCGAGGACTACCTGCCCAGGCTGACGGCCAGCGGGAAGGGCGAGTCGTACCAGCCGATCGCCCAGAAGGTGCCGGCGGCGACCTTCCGGGAGATCCGGTCCGCGATGATCGCCCAGAAGCTGGTGGGCCTCAGCAGCGAGAGCCAGCCGACCCGCGTGTACCCGAACGGATCGCTCGCGGCCAACGTGATCGGCGCGGTGAACAGCAGCGGCGCGGGGGCGAGCGGTCTCGAGTTCGCCCTGAACTCGTCCCTCGCAGGCATCGACGGCAAGGAGGCGTACGAGACTTCGCCGAACGGCCGCATCCCGCTGGGCGACAACGCCCTCGTCGAGCCGGTGGACGGCACCGACTACCAGCTGACGCTCGACTCCCCGCTGCAGTGGTCGGCCGACCAGGTGCTGGCCGACCGCGTCCGGAAGACCAATGCCGACAGCGGCATGCTGATCGTGATGAACCCGAAGACCGGTGAGGTGCTGGCCCTCTCGCAGTACCCGACCTTCGATCCCAACGACGCGGGCAAGGCCGACCAGAAGAACGTGCCGAGCCGCGCGGTGACCGACCCGTACACCCCCGGCAGCGTGCAGAAGACCCTCACGCTCGCGGCGCTGATCGACATGGGGCTGACGAAGCCGACCGACGTCGTGAAGGTGCCGAAGCGGCTGAAGTCCGGCGACCAGTACATCGAGGACGCCGAGAAGAACCTGCCTCCGCACCTCTACGTGCGCGGCGTGCTGGCCAAGTCGTCGAACATCGGCACGATCATCCTCTCCCGCAAGGCGAGCAAGCAGGCCCTGCACGACTACTACGTGAGCTTCGGCCTCGGCCAGAAGACCGGGATCGGCCTGCAGGGCGAGTCGGCGGGCATCCTCCCGGCCGCGAACATGCCCGACTACGCGCGCGACGGCCTCGCCTTCGGCGGCAGCGCCGTCGCGGTCACGCTCGTGCAGGAGGCCGCGGCGATCGCGGCGATCGCCAACGGCGGGGTGTACAACAAGCCCAGGCTGATCTCGTCCGCGACGACCGCGGAGCCCCACCGGGTGGTGTCGGCGGAGACCGCCACCGACATGCTGTCGATGATGGAGACCATGGCGCAGCAGAACACCAGCCACACGTTCGACGTCCCCGGCTACCGGGTGGGGGCGAAGACCGGCACGTCGAAGAAGTTCGACGCATCCTGCAACTGCTTCCGCGGCCTGGTCACCTCGGCCGTCTCGGTCGCGCCGGTCGAGGACCCCCAGGTGCTCGTCTACGCCGTGCTGGACAACCCGAAGCGCGACGGTGCCGCCGGCGGGTCGGTCGCCGGTCCGGTGGTGCAGGACGTGATGTCGGTCGCACTGGCCCGCTACGGCGTGCCGCAGTCGACCGGCAAGGTGCCGCGGCTGCCCGTCTCCCCGGACGGGAAGTTAAAGTAGCCGCCCATGACGACCTCACCCGCGGTGCTCCGGCCGTCCGGAAACCCGGGGACGGCGCTCTCCGCGCTCCTGCCGGGCGCGGCGGACGTGCCCGTCACCGGCGTCAGCCTCGACTCCCGCTCGATCCGTCCCGGTGACCTGTACGTCGCGCTGCCCGGGCAGGCGACGCACGGCGCCCGGTTCGGGGCGCAGGCGGTGGCGGCGGGAGCCGTCGCGGTGTTGACCGACGCCGACGGCGCGAGACACCTGGCCGGGCTCGGGGTTCCGGTCGCCGTGGTGGCCGACCCGCGGGTGGAGATGGCCCGCGTCGCCGCGGAGGTGTACGGGCGCCCCGCCGAACGGCTCGCGCTCTACGGGGTCACCGGCACGACCGGGAAGACCAGCACGACGTTCCTGCTCGCGGCGGCCCTGGCGGCCGCCGGCCGGCAGGTGGGCACGATCGGCACGCTGGGCTTCGCGCTGGCCGGACGCCAGGTCGCCTCGCCACGGACGACCGTGACCACGCCCGAGTCGCCCGATCTGCAGGCACTGCTCGCCTATCTCGCCGAACACGGCGCGGACACCGTTGCGATGGAGGTCTCCTCCCACGCGCTGGCGCTGCACCGGGTGGACGAACTGGTCTTCGACGTGGCGGCGTTCACCAACCTCGGCCGCGACCACCTCGACTTCCACCCCAGCGTCGAGGACTACTTCCAGGCGAAGGCGTCCCTGTTCCGGGACGGGCGCTGTCGCGCCGCCGTGGTGAACGTCGACGACGAACACGGCCTGCGGCTGGCGACGGAGCTGCGCGCGGACGGCATCCCGCTGCTGACCACCGGGACCGGCGGGGAGTACCGTCCGCTGGGCCGCGAGCTGCTGCCCGACGGCAGCAGCCGGGTCCGGCTGGGCACGCCGGCCGGGGAGCGGGAGTTCACCCTCGGCCTGCTCGGCGAGTTCAACGCGCGCAACGCCGCCACGGCCGTGGCCGTGCTGGCCGCCGCCGGTGTCGACCTCGACGCCGCCCTGCCCGGCTTCGCGAGGGCCTTCGTGCCGGGGCGCATGCAGCGCGTCGACCTCGGTGCCGGCGCCCCGGGGGTGGTCGTCGACTTCGCCCACACGCCCGAGTCGGTGACCGCTGCGCTGGCGGCCCTTCCGCCCGGCCGCCGGATCGTCGTGCTCGGCTGCGGCGGTGACCGCGACCAGGCCAAGCGGGCCCCGATGGGTGCGGCGGCGGCGCTGGGGGCCGACGTGGTCGTGGTCACGGACGACAATCCCCGCAGCGAGCCGCCGCAGGCCATCCGCGCCGCGGTCCTGGCGGGGGCGCGCGAGGCCGCGACCGCGTCCGGTGCGGAGGTCGTCGACGGCGGTGGCCGCGCGGACGCGATCCGATTCGCGCTCGGGGTGGCCCGTCCCGGAGACTGGGTGGCCGTGCTGGGTAAGGGCCATGAGACCGGTCAGCAGCTGGCCGACCGCACCGTCCCGTTCGACGATGTGTCCGCCGTGGCCACGACGTGGGCGCAGCTCGAGGAGAAGAACCATGCGTGAACGCAGCGCCGCAGAGCTCGCCCGCCTCGTGGGCGCCGGGCTGGTCGGCGATCCGGCCGCCCGCGTCGGCCCGGACGTGGTGATCGACTCCCGCCGGGTCACCCCCGGCAGCCTGTTCGTCGCCCTTCCCGGCGAGCACGCGGACGGCCACGATTTCGCCGAACCGGCCGCCGACGCCGGTGCCGGGGCGCTCCTGGTCACCCGGCAGATGCCTCTCAACATCCCCCAGCTGATCGTGCCGGACACCGCCGACGCCCTCGCGGCGCTGGGCAGGGCGGTCGCGGCGGAAGCGACGGCCGCCGGCATGGTCACCGTCGGGATCACCGGGTCGTCGGGCAAGACCAGCACGAAGGACCTCCTCGCCCAGGTGCTCGCGGCGGCGGGGGAGACCGTCGCGCCCGAGGGCTCGTTCAACAACGAGATCGGCGTGCCGCTCACCGCCACCCGGGTCACCCCCGGCACGCGGTTCCTGGTCAGCGAGCTGGGGGCGCGCGGCATCGGCCACATCACCTGGCTGTGCGGGATCGTGCCGCCGACGGTCGGCGTGGTGGTGAACGTGGGCCACGCCCATCTCGGCGAGTTCGGCTCGGTCGAGGCGATCGCGCAGGCCAAGGGCGAACTCGTCGAGGTCCTCCCCGCCGGCGCCCTCGCGGTGCTGAACGCCGACGACCCGCTCGTCACGGCGATGGCCGCGCGCACCGGCGCCCGGCTCGCCGCCTTCAGCGCCACCGGGGAACCGGGGTGGGGCGACCTGCGGGTCTGGGCGTCCGCCCCCACGGCGGACGCGCTGCAGCGCCCGTCCTTCATGCTGCACGCGGCCTCGGCGAGCGGGCCGGAGGCCACGGCGCCCGTCCAGCTCCGGGTCTCCGGGGCCCACCAGGTCGACAACGCCCTCGCCGCGGCGGCGGTCGCGCTCGGCCAGGGCATGGGCGTGGCCGCTGTCGCGGCGGCGCTCAGCGCGGCTGAACCGTGCTCCCACTGGCGGATGGAGCTCACCGAGCGGCCCGACGGGGTGCTGGTGGTGAACGACGCCTACAACGCCAATCCCGACTCCATGGCCGCCGCGCTGCGCACGCTGGCGTCCCTGCGCCGCCCCGGCGGCCGGCTGCTCGCCGTCCTCGGCGACATGCTCGAGCTCGGCCCGGGCGCGCCGGACGACCACCGGGCGATCGGCGCGCTCGCCGCGGAACTCGGCGTCGACGCGCTGATCGCGATCGGCGGGCACGCCGTCGACCTCGCCGCCGGCTACGGGCCGGCCACGATGCTGGCGCCCGGCCGCGAGATCGCGACCGAGGCGGCAGCGGCATGGCTGCGTCCGGCGGACGTCGTGCTGGTCAAGGCGTCCCGGGGATTAGCGTTGGAGTCCGTGGCCGGGGACCTGGCCCGGACGCCCGAGGAGGACGGACCCCGATGAGGAGCATCCTGGTTGCCGGTGCGATCGGCATGCTGGGGACACTCCTCGGCACCCGGTACGCGATCCGGTTCCTAGTCAGCCGCGGCTACGGGCAGTTCATCAGGGACGACGGCCCCACCAGCCACCACACCAAGCGCGGCACGCCGACCATGGGCGGCATCGTGATCATCCTCAGCGTGCTGCTGGCGTACGCGGTCGCGCACCTGATCTACCCGTCCGCGCCGCCCAGCGCCAGCAGCCTGCTCGCCCTCGGCCTGTTCACCGGCCTTGGCCTGGTCGGGCTGGCGGACGACTGGATCAAGATCAGCAAGGCCCGTTCGCTGGGCCTGCACGCCTGGGCGAAGTTCTCCCTGCAGACCCTGATCGCCGTGGCCTTCGCGATCCTGTCCTTCCAGTTCCCCGACGCCCGCGGCCTCACCCCGGCCAGCCAGTACATCTCGTTCCTGCGGGACCTGCCCTGGGCCTGGCTGCCGGCCTGGGCCGCGGTGATCTGGATCGTGTTCCTGGTCGCGTCCTGGTCGAACGCGGCGAACCTCACCGACGGCCTCGACGGCCTCGCCACGGGCGCGGCGGCGATGGTCTTCGCCACCTACGCGTTCGTGAACATCTGGCAGTACAACCAGTCCTGCTCCTGGGCGGACGCGGGTCCGCAGTGCTACGAGGTGCGCAACCCCCACGACCTCGCCCTGGTCTCGCTGGCACTCGCGGGCGCGTGCTTCGGGTTCCTGTGGTGGAACGCCAGCCCGGCCAAGATCTTCATGGGCGACACCGGCTCGCTGGCCATCGGCGGCGCGCTGGCCGCGATGAGCGTGCTCACCCGCACCGAGCTGCTGATGCCGGTGATCGCGGGCCTGTTCGTGATCATCACGGCCTCGGTGGTGCTGCAGGTCGGCTGGTTCAAGCTCTCCAAGGGCAAACGGCTGTTCAAGATGGCCCCCCTCCAGCACCACTTCGAGCTGCTCGGCTGGGCCGAGATCACGATCACCATCCGGTTCTGGATCATCTGCGGCCTGTGCGCCGCCACCGGCCTCGGCATCTTCTACGCGGAATGGGTGGTGGGCGGCCAGTGAAGGACTGGATCGCGACCGCCGATCGGCTCTCGCCCTGGCCGCAGGCCCGCGTGGTCGTGGCCGGCCTGGGCACCTCCGGCTTCGCCGCGGCGGACGGCCTGCTGGACCTGGGCGCGCAGGTGCTCGTGCTGGACGACGCCGACAGCGCCGGCAATCGCGAGAAGGCCACGGTCCTGGAGATGCTGGACGCGGAGGTCTGGCTCGGCTCCGGCGCCGCCGCGAACCTTCCCGACGGCGTCGACCTGGTCGTCACCTCACCCGGCTGGCGCCCGTCCGCGCCGCTGCTGGCGCAGGCGGCGCTGCGGGGAGTCCCGGTGTGGGGTGAGGTGGAGCTCGCCTGGCGGATGATGCAGCCGGACCGGCAGGTGCCGTGGCTGGCGGTCACCGGCACCAACGGCAAGACCACGACGGTCGGCATGCTGGAGTCGATGCTCACCGCTGCGGGGCTGACCACGTCGGCGGTGGGCAACGTCGGCCGGCCGATCGTCGAGGCCGTGCTGGACGAGGTGACCTACGACGTCCTCGCCGTGGAGCTGTCCAGCTTCCAGCTGCACTGGACCCACAGCCTCTCGCTGCACTCCGCGGCGGTGCTGAACCTCGCGCCCGACCACCTGGAGTGGTACGCGGACCAGCCCGATCCGCTGGCCGCCTACGCCGCCGACAAGGCCCGGATCTACGAGCGGGTCACCCACTCGTGCGTCTACAACGTCGCCGACCCCGCCACCGAGCGGATGGTGGAAGAGGCCGAGGTGGTCGAGGGCGCCCGCGCGATCGGGTTCACCCTCGGCGTGCCCGGCCCGTCCATGCTCGGGGTAGTGGACGACCTGCTGGTCGACCGCGCGTTCATCCCGCAGCGCCGCGACTCGGCCGTCGAGGTCGCCAAGCTGGCCGACGTCGTCCCGTACGCGCCGCACAACGTGGCGAACGCGCTCGCCGCGGCAGCCCTCGCCCGCTCGTTCGGGGTGCACCCGACGGCCGTCGCGAACGGGCTCAAGCGGCTGCGGATCGGCGACCACCGCATCCAGACCGTCGCCGAGGTGGGCGGCGTCCGCTACGTGGACGACTCCAAGGCGACCAACCCGCACGCGGCCGCGGCCTCGCTGGCGGCCTTCGACTCCGTGGTGTGGATCGCGGGCGGCCAGGCCAAGGGCACGAGCTTCGACGACCTGGTGGCTGCGGTCGCCCCGAAGCTGCGCGCCGCCGTCCTGCTCGGGGTCGACCGGCAGGTGATCGCGGACGCGCTCGCCCGACACGCGCCGCAGGTGCCCGTGAACGTGCTGGACGTCAGCGATCATGGGGCAATGCAGCAGGCGGTGGAGTGGGCGGCGTCCCGGGCGGTGCCCGGCGACGTGGTGCTGCTCGCCCCCGGCTGCGCGAGCAAGGACATGTACTCCGACTACGCAGCCCGCGGTGACGCCTTCGCCGCCGCGGTCGCGACGCTGACCGGATAGGAGGGACACCGAGTGGCGATCCTGACTTCCCCCGCCGTGGATCGCCGCGGAACCGAGCCGGCCGCCCCCGAGACGGGACGCCGGCGGAGTCTCGTGGTCGAATGGCTGTCCCACCCGCAGGCCAGCTTCTATCTCGTCCTCGTGCCGGCAGTGCTGCTGCTGGCGCTCGGCGTGATGATGGTCCTCTCCGCGTCGAGCGTGTACGCCTTCGTCCGCTACGACGACGCCTACTACTTCGTGAAGCGGCAGTTCATCTTCCTGCTGATCGGGGGAGCGGCAGCCTTCGTGCTGGCCCTGCGCTCGCCCAAGCAGCTGAAGATCTTCGCCTGGGGCCTGGTCGTCGCCTCGCTGCTGCTGGAGGTCCTGACGTTCACGCCGCTGGGTTACTCCAACAACGGCAACACCAACTGGGTGCGCTTCGGGGTCTCCTGGTTCGGCGTGCAGCCGTCCGAGCTGGCGAAGCTCGCGATCGTGATGTGGAGCGCCGACCTGTTCGCCCGGAAGCACAAGCGCCTCTCCGACCCGAGGCACCTGCTGATCCCGTTCCTGCCGGTCTCCGGCATCCTGATCGGCCTGGTCGTCCTGCAGTCCGACCTGGGCACAGGGATCATCATGGGCGCCCTCGTGCTCGCGGCACTGTGGTACGTGGGCGCGTCGTGGAAGGTGATCGCCTCGCTGGTGGGCGGCGTCGCCGCGGTCGTCGGCCTGCTCGTGGTCACCACCCCGTACCGGATGACGCGGATCCTCGGCTTCTTCAACCAGGACCTCGACCCGCTGGGCGTCAACCACCAGCCGATCAAGGCGATCTTCGCGCTCGCCTCCGGCGGCTGGTGGGGTCTCGGGCTGGGGGCCAGCCGGCAGAAGTGGGGCGGCCTGGTCGAGTCGCACACCGACTACATGTTCGCCGTGATCGGCGAGGAGCTGGGCCTGGTCGGCACGCTGCTGGTGCTGGGCCTGTTCCTCGTGCTCGGCTACGCCGGCTTCCGGATCGCGATGCGCTCCGACATCCGGTTCTGCCGCTACACCGCCGCCGGCATCACCAGCTGGTTCATGATCCAGGCGCTGGTGAACATCGCCGTCGTGCTGCGGATGATGCCGGTGTTCGGCGTGCCGCTGCCGCTGCTCTCCTACGGCGGTTCCGCGCTGATGGCGAACCTGATGGCGCTCGGTGTGCTGCTGGCCTGCGCGCGGCAGGAGCCGCAGTCCCGGGCGTTCCTGCGGCGCCGGCGGCGGAAGGCGGGCCAGGCGCTGGTCACCACGGCCACGGGACGCGCGTGAGCGCCGTCCGGGTGGTGCTGGCCGGCGGCGGGACCGCGGGCCACACCTCACCGCTGATTGCGACCGCGCGGGCACTGCAGGACCTGGCGGACGCCGACATCACCTGCGTCGGCACGCCCAGGGGCCTGGAGACCCGGGTCATTCCCGAGGCCGGCCTGGACCTGGAGCTGATCCCGCCCGTGCCGCTGCCGCGGCGGCTGACGCCCGAACTGCTCGCCGTGCCCGGGCGACTGGTCCGGGCCGTGCAGGAGGCGGGTGCCATCCTGCGCACCCACGACGCGCAGGTCGCCGTCGGGTTCGGCGGCTACGTCTCGCTGCCGGTCTACCTGGCCGCGCGGCAGGCGAAGGTGCCGCTCGTGCTGCACGAGGGCAACGCCGTGCCGGGCCTGGCGAACCGGATCGCCGCGCGGTTCACGCCGTACGTCGCGACCACGTTCCCGGACACCCGCCTGCCGCACGCCGTCCACCTCGGGCTGCCCGTGCGCGCCGGCATCGCCACTCTCGACCGTGCTGCCCGGCGGTCCGCCGCCCGCGCGGTGTTCGGACTGCCCGCCGACGGCACCGTGCTGCTGGTCAGCGGCGGCTCGCAGGGTGCCCGCAGCATCAACACCGCCACCTCCGGCGCGGCCGACCGGCTGCTCGCCGCGGGGATCTCGGTGCTGCACGTGCTGGGTCCGGCGAACCTCACCGACGAGACCGTCGCCCGCACCGACGCCGCGACCGGGGCGGGGTACGTCCCGGTCGGCTACGTCGACGAGATGGCGGACGCCTACGCCGCCGCGGACCTGATGCTGGGCCGCTCCGGCGCCGGCACGGTGATGGAGACGGCCATGACCGGGCTGCCGACGATCTTCGTCCCGCTGCCGCACGGCAACGGCGAACAGGCCCGCAACGCGAGCTTCCTCGTCGAGGCCGGGGCGGGGCTGCTGGTGGCCGACGCCGACCTGACCGCCGATCGGGTCGTGACCGAGGTGACCGCCCTCGCACAGCACCCCGACCGGCTCGACCGGATGGCCGCGGACTGCCGGCGGCTGGCACCGGCGGACGCGTCCGGCGCCCTCGCCCGACTGGTCCTCGACGCGGCGAACCGGCGACACTGAACCCATGCTGGTCCAACCTGTCGACCTCGTGCCCGTGCCCGACCTCGGGCCCGTGCACTTCATCGCGGTCGGCGGCGCCGGCATGAGCGGCATCGCCGCGATGTACGCGCAGTTGGGCGTGCGGGTGTCCGGCAGCGACCAGACCGACTCGGCGACGCTGGCGGAGCTGGCCGGGCTCGGCGTCCGGACGTTCGTCGGACACGATGCCGGCCAGCTGGGGGACGCCAGCACCGTGGTCGTGTCCTCCGCGGTCCGCGAGACCAACCCCGAGCTGATCGAGGCCCGGCGGCGCGGCCTGCGGGTGTGGCACCGCAGCGCGGCCCTCGCCGCGCTGATGCTGGGCCGGCGGGGGATCGCGGTCACCGGCACCCACGGCAAGACCACCACGTCCGCGATGACCGCCGTCCTGCTGGCCGGCGCCGGTGCCGACCCCGGCTGGGTGGTGGGTTCGCCGCTCGCCGCCACGGGCCGCGCCTGGCACACGGGGGCGGGGGAGCCGTTCGTGGTGGAGGCGGACGAGAGCGACGGGTCGTTCCTGCAGTACCCGGCCGACGTGGTGGTGATCACCAACGTCGAGGCCGACCACCTGGACAACTGGGGCACGGCGGAGGCCTATGCCGCCGGCTTTGTCGAGCTGGCGACCGGTCCCGCCGTGACCACGGTCGTGATCAGCGCGGACGACCCCGGCGCCGTCGCGATCACTCCGGCGATCCGGGACGCGGGCAAGCGCGTGGTCACCTTCGGCGAGGGCGCCGGAGCCGACGTCCGGATCACGGCCGTCGAGCTCCCGCCGGGCCGCGCGCGGGCCGTGCTGGAGACGGCGGGCGACACCGGGGAGGTCGTGCTGGGCGTCCCGGGCCGCTACAACCTGCAGAACGCCGCCGCCGCCTACGCGGTGGGCAGGGCGCTCGGCGTCGACGGCCCCGCGCTGCGGGCGGCAGCCGGTGGCTTCAGCGGCACCCAACGCCGGTTCCAGCCGGTGGCCGACGTCGCGGGCGTCCGCGTGTTCGACGACTACGCGCACCACCCGACCGAGGTGGCCGCCACCCTCACCGCCGCCCGCGGTCTGGTCGGCGCCGGACGGCTGGTTGCCTGCTTCCAGCCGCACCTGTTCACCCGCACCCGCGACTTCGCCACCGAGTTCGGCCGGGTGCTCGCACCGGCGGACGAGGTCCTCGTGCTGGGCATCTACCCCGCGCGGGAGGACCCCATCCCCGGAGTCACCGGACGCCTCGTCGCCGACGCCGTCGCCGTCCTCGCGCCCGATCGCGTGCACTACGTGGAGACCGTGGCCGAGGCAGCACCCGCCCTGGCGGAGCTGGTCCGGCCCGGTGACGTCGTGGTCACCCTCGGCGCCGGGGACGTCACCACGGTCGGTCCCCGGCTCGCCACCCTGCTGGAGCAGCGGGCGTGAGCCAGGTCAGCGACGTCACCAACCGGCTGCAGCTGCGCCGCCGCGACACCCGCCGGCGGCGGGTGCTGCGCTGGCTCGCGGTCGGGCTCGTGCTCGCCGTGCTGGCCGGCGCGGGCTACGTGGTCGGGTTCTCGCCGTTGCTGGCCGTGAGGACCGTCAGCGTCTCGGGCACGGCGCTGCTCGGGAAGTCCGACGTGCTGGACGCCGCCGCGGTCGGTCTCGGCACCCCGCTCGCGCGGCTGGACACCGGTGAGGTCGCCGACCGGGTCGCGGGACTGCCGCCGGTGGCCGCGGTCACGGTGACCCGCAGCTGGCCGGACACGGTGCGGATCGTGGTGACCGAGCGGAAGGCCCGGCTCGCCGTCCCCGCCGGCGGGGGATACCTGCTCGCCGACGCCACCGGGGTGGTCTTCGAGGCCGTGGCGACGGCCCCGTCCGGTCTGGTGGTGGTCGCCGCGGACCCGGCCGAACAGCAGGTGCTGGTCGACGTCGGCACGGTGTTCTCCGCCCTCAGCCCGCGGACGGCCGCGAAGGTGTCGCGCCTCGCCGCGCCGAGCCGGGACGGCATCGAGCTGCGGCTGCGGGACGGCAGCAGGGTGATCTGGGGGAGCGCGGAGGACTCGGCGCTGAAGAGCCAGGTGCTGGACGAGCTGATGCCGCTCGGCGGCACCGAGTTCAACGTGTCCGCGCCGGCCTTCCCGACCCGCCGCTGAGCCGCCCGGGACAACCCTGAACCCCTACTTGAGGGACACGCCGAGCCGCCCGGCATTCTTGGACACCCCGCTCGCGGGTTGCCTAGCCTTGAGGCCACGCCGAAGCAGTTGCCTTCCCCGGTTCGCCCGCTTCGTCGAGCCATGGCTGTGAATACGGGAACAAGTGCTGGAGTAAGGGTGGCTTTCGTGGGAACTGCGTCCCAGAACTACCTCGCCATCATCAAGGTGGTCGGGGTCGGCGGCGGCGGCGTGAACGCCGTGAACCGGATGATCGAATCGGGCCTGCGCGGGGTCGAGTTCATCGCGGTGAACACCGACGCCCAGGCACTGTTGATGAGCGACGCCGACGTGAAGCTCGACATCGGCCGCGACCTCACCCGGGGTCTCGGCGCGGGCGCCGACCCGGCGAAGGGCCAGCAGGCCGCCGAGGACCACGCGGACGAGATCGAGGAGGTGCTCAAGGGCGCCGACATGGTCGTCGTCACCGCGGGCGAGGGCGGCGGCACCGGCACCGGTGGCGCGCCCGTCGTGGCCAGGATCGCCCGCTCGCTGGGCGCGCTGACCATCGGCGTGGTCACCCGTCCGTTCAGCTTCGAGGGACGCCGCCGCGCCACCCAGGCCGAGGACGGCATCGGCACCCTCCGCGAAGAGGTCGACACCCTGATCGTCATCCCCAACGACAAGCTGCTGGAGATGACCGATCACCACGTGGCGATCCTCGACGCGTTCCGCCAGGCCGACCAGGTGCTGATGCAGGGCGTCTCCGGCATCACCGACCTGATCACCACGCCCGGCCTGATCAACCACGACTTCGCCGACGTGAAGGCGGTCATGCAGAACGCCGGGTCGGCCCTGATGGGCATCGGCTCCGCGCGTGGCGAGGACCGGGCGCGCGCCGCCGCCGAGATGGCGGTCTCCTCCCCGCTGCTGGAGGCCAGCATCGAGGGCGCCCACGGCGTCCTGCTGTCCATCGCCGGTGGCTCCGATCTCGGCCTGTTCGAGGTCTCCGCCGCGGCGAACCTGATCGAGGCCGCCGCCCACGAGGATGCCAACATCATCTTCGGCACCGTGATCGACGACGCGCTCGGCGACGAGGTGCGCGTGACGGTGATCGCCGCCGGCTTCGACGGCGGGCTGCTGCCGCGCAAGGCGCCCGCCCGCCCGGAGGTGCGCCGTCCCGAGCCGGTCGCGCCGCGTCCCGCCCCGGTGCCGCCGGCACCGGTGGTCGATGAGGAGCCCGACGAGCCCGCTCCCGTCGAGGAGGCTCCCGCCGAGCCTCGCGTGCGGCCGGTCGCACCGCCGGTCGACGACGACGACCTGGACGTGCCGGACTTCCTGAAGTAGCCCTTCGGCACACAGTGTTCAGTTACCGCAACGACCCCGGCACCGATGGTGCCGGGGTCGCGTGCTGCGACGCGGTTGCGCCCGACGGCGGGGTGCTCGACCTCCGCGGCGCGGCCGACCGGGCGCTGGTCGCGGGCGAACTCGGCGTGCCGCTGCTCACCGTCCACCAGGTGCACGGTGATCGGGTGCTCACGGTGGACGCGGCCACCGACCCGGTGGCGCTGGCCGGCGAGCGGGCCGACGCGCTGGTCACCGCCGTTCGGGGCGTCGCTCTCGCCGTCCGGGTCGCCGACTGCCTGCCGGTCCTGTTCGCCGACGCCGCGGCCGGTGTGGCCGGCGCGGCCCACGCCGGCCGGGTCGGCCTCGCCGCCGGTGTCCTGCCCGCGACCGTCGCCCGGCTGACCGACCTCGGCGCGACCCGGATCACCGCCTGGATCGGTCCGCACATCTGCGGCGCCTGCTACGAGGTCCCGGAGTCGCTGCGGGACGAGTTCGCCATCGCCCACCCCGCCGCCGCGGCCACCACGAGCTGGGGCACACCGTCCCTCGACCTCGGCGCGGCCGCCGAGGCGCAGCTCGGCGCCCTCGGCTGCACGGTCGTCCGCGCCGATCCGTGCACCCGCACCACGCCCACGCTGCACTCCTACCGCCGCGACGGCGACCGTTCCGGCCGTCAGGCGGGCGTGGTCTGGCTGCCCTGACCCGGGCGTGCCTCCGCGATCGGGACACGGTGCGCGGTTAGCATCGGTTGGGACTGGTGAGACGTAAGGGGCGAGTGATGGCTGATCGCTTGAAGAAGGCGGCCGTGTGGCTGGGCCTGGTGTCCGACAACGACTACGCGGAGACGGAGCCCGGCACCGAGGACGTGACGGAGCAGGTCCTCGAGCGCAGGGACGCCGAGGAGCGCCCCGCGTCCGCGACGGTCACCGAGCTCGAGACCCGGCGCCCGGCGCGGGAGCACCCGCGCGTCGCCGACATCAACCGGATCATCACCGTGCACCCCCGGACCTACAACGAGGCGCGCACGATCGGGGAGAACTTCCGCGACGGCATCCCGGTGATCATGAACCTCGGCGACATGGAGGACGCGGACGCCAAGCGGCTGGTCGACTTCTCCGCCGGCCTGATCTTTGGACTGCGTGGCAGCATTGAGCGCATCACCAGCAAGGTGTTCCTGCTCTCGCCACACAATGTGACCGTGGCGGCCGAGGACAAGGAACGTCTCGCCGGGGGCTTCTTCAACCAGTCCTGAAAGGTGGCCGGGATGGGCCTGATCCTCGCCGGAATCCACTGGATCCTGCTCGCATTCCTCGCCCTGCTCACGATCCGCGCGGTGCTCGCCCTCGTCCCGCTGTTCGCCCGCGACTGGGAGCCGAAGGGCGGCCTGCGCGTGCTGGCCGAGCTCGTGCTGACCCTCACCGATCCGCCGATCCGGTTCCTCGGGCGCTTCCTGCCGCCGGTCCGGCTCGGCGGCCTCCAGCTGGACCTCGCTTTCACCGTGGTCTACTTCGCCGTGCTCGTCCTGCTGCGCTGGATCTGAGGGCAGCAGGACCCCGGCAGCAATGTCTCCACCTCTGGTTTACCCCTGCGCGACGCGGATCCCCCGGTGCTTGGACTGGACATTCCGTACGCACTAGCCTGAGAGCGCCCGTTCGGGGCCCGCTGGCACGGGTTCCGTAACCAATCACGTGAGGTGAGCAATGACCCTGACCCTCGAGCAGGTCCGCCAGACCCGCTTTCACCTGGCCCGGCGGAACGGCTACGAACCCGTCGACGTCGACAACTTCGTCGACAAGGTAGAGGCCACGCTCTCGGCGCTCACCGAGGAGAACGCCACCCTCAAGCAGCAGGTCGACGCGCTGGGCTCCAGCGAGCCGTCCAGCATCTTCGTGCCCGGCGACTCGACGGACGCGGACAAGCTGAAGGCCGACCTGCAGGGCCGCCAGGCCGAGCTGGACGGAGTGCGGGGCGAGCTCGCCGCCCGCGCCGACGAGCTCACCCAGCGCAGCCAGGAACTCGAACAGGCCCGTGGCGAGCTCGCCGCCCGGCAGGCGGAGCTCGACGCCCTGCGCGCCGAGGTGGAGCACCTTCGCCAGGCCGCCGCGCAGCCGGCCCCGGTGGCCCAGCCCGAGCAGCCCCAGGTGCCCACCGGCAAGGTCGAGAACATCGTCGTGACCACGTCCGCGGAGGCGTCCCCGGCGGTCACGCGCCTGCTGCAGATGGCGACGGAACAGTCCGAGCGGCTGGTCGGTGAGGCCCAGGTCGAGGCGCAGCGGATCGTGTCGTCCGCCCGGGCAGAGGCCGAGAGCGTCATCGACAACGCCAACAAGAAGTCCCACGAGACCCTCACCGATGCGCGTACCCGTGCCGACCGGATCGAGTCCGAGGCCCGCGTCAACGCGGAGAAGGTGACCACCGAGGCGCAGCAGCGCGCGGACGCCGTCAACGGCGAGGCCGACGCCCGCAGGGCGGAGCTGTTCACGGCTCTCGAGCAGGAGCGGGACGTGCTCCGCGGCAAGGTCGATCACCTGCGCAGCTTCGAGTCCAGCTTCCGTTCGAATCTGGCCAACCACCTGCAGAGCCAGATCAAGGCGCTCACCGACGCCACGATCGAGCCGTCCGACACCCCGCAGATCCTCAGCGAGCCCGCCGCGGAGTCCGCGACCCCGCGGCTGGACGCGCTGCTCAGCGAAGGCAACTGACCGAATCCACGCTTCCCGCCACCCGCGGCCCACGGCTTGCGAGTGGCGGGAAGTGTCGCGTCCGGGCAGGTGGTACTCTCCCTGCTCAAGCATGAGCAGGAGGAGTCTTTCGATGGCGTCGGCACACACCCGGGAGAGCGGGCCCACCCGCACAGCTGCCGTTGACTTCCCCGTCGCCGAGGGCGAGGATCCCTGGACCGAGGAGGAGGTCGAGGAGGTCCGCCAGGAGCTGCTGGCCGACATCGCGCGGATGGAGCGGGCGATCGAGGTCGCAGAGGCCGGCCTCGCCGACCTGTTCGAGGAGGGCGCGGACGGTGCCGGCCGCGACCCGGCCGACGTGGGCTCGTCCAACTTCGAGCGCGACCAGGAGATGTCGCTGGCGCAGAACGCCCGCGACATGCTGGAGCAGGCCCAGCTGGCCTACCGCATGTTCGAGGCGGGCAACTACGGCATCTGCGAGTCCTGCGGCCAGCCGATCGGCAAGGACCGGCTCCAGGTGTTCCCGCGCGCGACGATGTGCGTCGCCTGCAAGCAGCGGGAGGAACGGCGATAGCCGGCGAACCGGCCGCCGTGGAGGTTCCGGCCACCGTCGAGGTGAACGTGGTCCGGCTGCGGGTGCTCACCCTCGGCATCGCCGTGATCGGCTTCTGCCTCGACCTCCTGGCCAAGAACATCGCGCTCGCCACCCTCGACCCCACCCGGCCGATCCCGCTGCTGGGCGGCCTGGTCACCCTGCAGCTGATCCGCAACCCCGGGGCGGCCTTCAGCATGGGCGAGAACTTCACGGTCGTCCTGACGGGCGTGGCGATCGCCGCCCTGGTCGGAGTGCTCGGATGGGTGCTGCCGCGCGTCCGGCATATCGGCTGGGCGGTGGCCATCGGCTTCCTGCTGGCCGGCATCACCGGGAACCTGGCCGATCGGCTGTTCCGGGAGCCGGGGCCGTTCCGCGGCCACGTGGTCGACTTCATCCAGCTGCCGTACTTCGCGATCTTCAACGTCGCCGACATGTTCATCACCGCGGCCGCCGTGCTGGTGATCTGGCTGTCGATGATCACGCAGGTCTCCCTCGGTGGCGTCCGGCTGAAGGAGCGGCCCGGCGGGGGCGATGAGTAGCGTCTGGTTGGTGCCGGACGGCCTCGACGGCGACCGCGTGGACGCGGCCGCCGCCCGGATGACGGGGCTCTCCCGCAGTCGGATCGAGGATCTCGCTGCCGCCGGGGGAGTGCTGGTCAACTCGCTCCCGGTGGCGAAGTCGCATCGCGTCCGTGCCGGCGACCTGCTCGAGGTGGAGATCACCACCGCGCCGACGGTCGAGGTCGTGCCGAACGAGGTGGCCGGCATCACGATCGTCCACGACGACGCCGACATCGTCGTGGTGGACAAGCCGGCCGGGGTGGCCGCGCACCCGAGCCTCGGCTGGGACGGGCCGTCCGTCGTCGAGCACCTCGCCGCAGCGGGCTTCCGGATCTCCACCTCCGGAGCCGCGGAGCGGCAGGGCATCGTGCAGCGGCTGGACGTCGGCACGTCCGGCCTGATGGTGGTGGCCAAGAGCGAGCCGGCCTACACCGCGCTCAAGCGGGCGTTCCGCTCCCGCGACGTGACCAAGACCTACCACACCCTCGTCCAGGGCCATCCCGACCCGTTCGAGGGCACCATCGAGGCGCCGATCGGCCGCCACCCGGGTGCGGACTGGAGGATGGCCGTCGTCGCCGGCGGACGGCACAGCGTCACCCACTACCGGATGCTGGAGGCCTTCCCGGCGGTGACCCTGCTCGAGGTGCACCTGGAGACCGGGCGCACCCACCAGATCCGGGTGCACATGCAGGCGATCCGGCATCCGTGCGTCGGTGACCCGACCTATGGCGGCGATCCGACGCTGGCCGCCCGGCTGGGCCTGGAGCGGCAGTGGCTGCACGCCGTCGAGCTGGGGTTCGCCCACCCGCGGACGGGTGAGCCCGTGACCTTCCACTCCGACTACCCTGAGGACCTGAGGGCAGCGCTGGAGCTCGTCCGCGGTTGACGCGCGCCCACCGGCGGGTGCCGGCAGGGACTAGGGTTCAACACGTGCGTAGAGCAAAGATCGTGTGCACGATCGGCCCGGCGACCGACTCGGCCGAGGCCATCGTCAACCTTGTCAATGCGGGCATGAACGTGGCCCGGCTGAACATGAGCCACGGCGACCACCTGATCCATGCCAAGCGGCTGGGCTGGATCCGCGACGCCGCTCGCGTCGCCGGTCGCCCGGTCGGGATCCTGGCCGACCTGCAGGGCCCGAAGATCCGCCTGGGGGAGTTCACCGACGGCGAGGCGTGGCTGGAGCCGGGCGACCGGTTCGTGATCACCACCGACGAGGTGCCCGGCACCGCGGAGCGGGCGTCCACCACGCTGAAGACCCTCACCCACGACGTCACCCCCGGTGACCAGATCCTGATCAACGACGGCGCCATCGAGTTGAGGGCGGTGGAGGTCACCGACACCGACGTGGTCACCGAGGTGGTGATCGGCGGCCGGGTCTCCGACCACAAGGGCATCAACCTGCCCGGCGTGCCGGTGAGCGTGCCGGCCCTGAGCGAGAAGGACGAGCGCGACCTGCGCTGGGCGTTGCGCCACGGGGTCGACATGGTCGCGCTGTCGTTCGTGCGCAACGCGTCGGACGTGGAGCCGGTGCGCACGGTGATGGACGAGGAGGACCGCCACGTCCCGGTGATCGCCAAGCTGGAGAAGCCGCAGGCGATCGAGAACCTGTACGAGGTGATCGACGCGTTCGACGCCTTCATGGTGGCCCGCGGCGACCTGGGCGTGGAGCTTCCGCTGGAGGAGGTGCCCGGTGTGCAGAAGCGGATCATCGACGCGGCCAGGGCGTGGGCGAAGCCGGTGATCGTGGCCACCCAGATGCTGGAGTCGATGATCACCGCGCACCGGCCGACGCGCGCGGAGGCGTCCGACGTCGCGAACGCGATCCTCGACGGCGCGGACGCCGTGATGCTGTCCGGCGAGACGGCGGTGGGGGAGTACGCGATCGACGCGGTGAACGTGATGGCCCGGATCATCACCCGGACCGAGTCGGAGGGGCTGGACAAGATCCGTCCGCTGAACTGGAACCCGCACACGACGTCCGGTGTGATCTCGAAGGCCGCGGTCGAGGTGGCCGAGCGGGTCGGGGCGAAGTACCTGGCGGCGTTCACGATCTCCGGCGACACCCCGCACCGGCTGGCCAGGCTGCGCTCCGAGGTGCCGATCATGGCGTTCACGCCGTTGCCCAAGACCGCTCAGGAGCTCACCCTGTGCTGGGGCGTGCAGAGCTACGTGACGCCGGAGTACACCAGCACCGACTCCATGGTCGAGTCCGTGCAGACCGGGCTGTCCGAGACCGGCTTCCTGCAGCACGGCGACCATGTCGTGATCGTCGCCGGCAACCCCGGTCGCCACACCCGCCAGACCAACTCGCTGCGGGTCTACCAGATGGACTGAGTCTGCGACCTTTGATCTATTGACAGGACAAACTATTGTCGCTAGTTTTCCTTTGTCGGCGGCGGAGCCGGCGAGGGGACCGAGCGACAGGTGAGCCAGGTGGACCAAGAGACCCTGACCATTCCCGAGACCATGCGTGCGGCCGTGCTGGTCGCTCCCGGTGAACCGCTGCAGGTGAAGCACATCCGGACGCCGCGTCCCGGCGCCGGAGAGGTGCTGGTGAAGGTCACCGCCTGTGGGCTGTGCCACTCCGACCTGCACGTGATGGCGGGCAAGATCCCGTTCCCGACACCCGCGGTGCTGGGGCACGAGGTGTCCGGCACGGTGGTTCAGCTGGGCGACAACACGCAGCACAGCGGGCTCTCGGTGGGCGACGCCGTCTGCGGTGCGTTCCTGATGCCGTGCGGCCAGTGCCCGGACTGCGCGCGCGGCCGGGACGACCTGTGCGCGCCGTTCTTCGACCTCAACCGCCTGAAGGGACAGCTGTTCGACGGCACCAGCCGGCTGGCCGACCTGGACGGCAGCGTGATCGCCCAGTACTCCATGGGCGGCCTGGCGGAGTACTGCGTGATCCCGGTCACGGCGGTGACGCCGATGGTGCCCGGAATGGACCCGGTGGCCGCGGCGATCCTCGGCTGCGCGGCCATGACGGCGTACGGCGCCGTCCGCCGCGGAGCGGACCTGCGCTACGGCGAGACGGTCGCGGTGATCGGCATCGGCGGCGTGGGCTCGAACATCGTGCAGGTCGCACACGAACTGGGTGCCCGCAAGGTGATCGCGATCGACGTCGACGACGAGAAGCTGGAGGCGGCGATCCGCTACGGCGCATCGGACGTGATCAACTCCCGCCACCTGGATGCGCGGGACCGGGTGTTCGAGCTCACGGCCGGGCGGGGTGTGGATCTGGCGATCGAGGCGCTGGGCTTCCCGCAGACCTTCGAGCAGGCGCTGACCCTGCTGGCGGACGGCGGCCGGATGGTGCCGGTGGGCCTGGCGGCCGGCTCGCAGACCGCGGCCGTCGAGATCAACCGGATCGTGCGCAGGGGCCAGCAGATCTGCGGCTCCTACGGCGCCCGCACGCGCACCGACCTGCCGATCGTGGTCGACCTGGCCGCCCGCGGCGTCCTGGACTACCGCGGCGTGGTCTCCGAGCGGGTGTCGCTGTCGAACGCCGAGGCGACCTACCGCCGTCTCGAGCACGGCGGCGTCTCCGGCCGCGCCGTGGTGGAGATGGCCCTGAACGACCGCTGACTCGTCCCCAAACCGCTGGTCGAGCCTGTCGAGACCCCTGTTGGCCGAACTCCACCCCGGCTCCTCGAGAGCGTGGAGGCAGGTGAGGTCGTGACGATCGCGCGCCGGGAAGCCGGTTGCGGATCTGGTGCCGCACCGGCATGCGGACATCGTCTGGGGCACCCTCGGCGGCGGGGTCGAGATCGCAGACGACTTCGATGCGCCCGACGAGCGGGTCATCGACCTGTTCGATGGCCGATGACCTCGCTGCTCCTCGACACGCAGGCGCTGCTGTGGCTGCTCAGCGACAGTCGGCGAATGGGTCCGCGTGCCAGGGCGTTGATCGCGTCGGCCACCAGCGTCCACTACTCGGCCGCATCGGTCTGGGAGATCCTGATCAAGTCCACCCTGGGGAAGCTTCGAATCGACGGTGACCTCGCGGCGTCGCTCAGGGCCGCGCATCTGCAGGAGCTGCCGATCACTGTTGACCACGCTCTCGCCGTCTCAACGGTGGACCTGCCGCACCGCGACCCCTTCGACCGGCTGCTGCTCACCCAGGCCGATGCAGAGGGAATGACCTTCCTCACGGCCGACGCGATTCTGCTCGGCACGGGACGCAGCGACGTCCGCGATGCCCGCGCGTAGTGTCTTGTCTGCGCACGATGTCTCCCCGGTGGCCGAACCTAGAGCCGAAACGTACCTGGAGGCCCGCGAAGGCAAGGATTGACCGCGGAAGCGAGTAGCCAGGCGATTCGGCTGGTAGTGTTTCGTTGAGACTTCGCGGAAAGAAGCATAGTGTCGCGTCGAGTGGCGGTCGTCGCCGCCTCGTTAGGAGCACTTCTGTTTTCCGCGTGCGGCCCGGATTCGAACATCTGGGTGGTCAACAACTCAGACCAGTACCTGTACCTCTACGTGCCGATGACTGATGGAGCGTGGCAGAAGCTGACGGAGATGCCGCCGAGGTCACGAGGGCAGCAGAACTTCGTTGTCTCCGCTGGGAAATGCCTCCCCGACGCTTTCATTGCTGACAAGAATGGGAATGTTCTCAAGCGCATAGAAAAGCTGTGCTGGCACGATACCGTCGCTTTTCCCTGAAGGCTCTGCACGCTCTTCTTCGTTCGCAGTGAACTGGCGGCCGGTCGGGTAGGCTAGTCTTCTCGGAATCCTCTATCTTTCTCTTTGGATCCGATGGAGTGGTCTGAACTACTGGAGCCTGGTCGCCAACTGCGCCGGCCGCCTTCCACCCTGCCCTCGGGTACCACACGACTTTGGTCGTTTCGCCGCGGGCGATCGTCCTTCTCGCGGTGACAACGGTTCCCAGTGCCGCCCAGCCAACTCCTACACCTCGGCCGGTCCCCGGACGCGACGACGTGGTAGCTACGCGGGGTTGGACGCGTCCGGTACCCGGCCCGAACCTGTTGGGGAAGGCAGAGCACGACACCACGGGCCCATCTGGGGCACCAGAGGTTCCTGAAGGACTGAGTCGTCCCGTTGAGCGTTTGCTGTCGGATGCCCGCTCGGGGAAGATCTCCCGCGATCAGGCGCACGAGTTCGCCGTCGGGGCCTCAGTGGGAAGCCAGGGGATCCCAGTTCGCTACAGAGTGAAGACGCCCACGCGACTCGATCTGCAGGTGCTTGCGCTCACGGGTGCTCACTATCAGATCTCCGACGAGTCCGATGAGATCGCTCCGTCTCACCGGGCTGGCCCGCCCAGCTTCGCATGCCAAGTGAGTGGGTGGTGTGAACTCACCGGGCGTCACACGGCTGTTCTGTGGCCAGCGTCCGACTGGACGCAGGACGAGCAGCTTGACGTCGACCCTGCCGACGGACGGCCCGACCACTACGCGAAGCTTATAGATCGCGCAGATCAGGCTTGGGATTATTTCAAGGACGATCTCGGCATGGAGGTGCTCGACCCGATCGTTTGGCACATGGGAGCGATGCCAGGCGGGACGATCAACTGTCCAGCCCACATCATTGCCGGCTCGGTGGAGTATCTGGCTATCCACGAGACTTTCCATCAGTTCCAGTGGACGTACCTCACAACCGCTGTCAATTCGGTACACTTCTTGGCCAACTACTTTAGCTTGAGTTGGTGGATTGAGGCTTCGGCGAGCTGGGCCACGAAATAGTTCGCAGTGGACGTCCTGGATCCGCAGCGAGTCGCTGCGAATCAACATCCAACCGGCGCTACGGAAAACATTGCTGAGGCGGCCCACATCCCAGAATTCCTGAACGGCGCAGGGCTGCCGCTTGATGACGACGATCCCGCCAACGAGCGACAGTACGGAGCCGTGGTGGTGGCGGAGTTCATGTCGCAGTACACAGACGATCGCGACTTCGTGAAGAAGTCCTCCGTCTACCTGGAGGGCGACGAGTACCTCGACGGACTTGAGCAGATCGTGGGGACACTGGAGAACGAGGGCTACTGGCCGGCGTGGGCCCTAGCGGACATGTGGACATCGCTGTACCGGCTGTGCGACGACTCAGGCGACTCGTTCAACTCGATGCGGCTGCGCACGACCAGGGAGATGAGCGTGACGTTGCCGCTGGAGATGGCCGACCGGGCGGTGGAGGCGTGGATGCGTGAAGAGGTCGTGCCAGCCTGCGATCGGTTCGCCGCGGAACCCATCCCGGGCTGTCTCGTCCGACGAGGCCTACCGCCAGCTGGGTGAGGTCACCGGGAGGTGATCACCCACTTCCGGAAATGCGTCGCGGTCGCCATCGTCGTGGGCTCGATCCGCTGGCGGTCGCTGCTCTCTCGTGTCTGCGCCGTCGGGGTCAAGTTGGTCGGCCCGCGCGGGTTCGCGCGGGCATCTGGTTGGGGCACCCTAGAGCAGGTGGAGTTCGCCGGCCCGTAGGGCCAGGGTGACGCGGTTGGTTGCGTCGAGCTTCTTGGTGAGGATTCCGATGTGGTACTTGACCGTGGCTTCGGACAGGTAGACCTGCTCGGCGATCCTCTTGTTGGTCAGCCCTTCAGCGAGCAGCTTGAGGATCCGGCTCTCGGTCTCGGTCAGTCTTGGGGCGTCTTCAGGTCGCAGCGGGGCGGTCAGCCGGTCGCGGACCTTGGGTGTGAGCACCGAGAGGCCGGAGCGGGCTGCTCGGATGGCGTCGGCGACGGCGTCGTGTGAGGTGTCCTTGTACAGGAAGCCGAGGGCGCCGGCGCAGTGCATGTCGGAGACGGTTTCCTGGCTGGTCAGTGAGGTGAGGGCGAGAACTCGAACTGAGGGTACTTGCTCGCGGATCAGCGCGGTCAGCTCGGCACCGCTCATGCCTGGCATTGCGACGTCGACCAGCATGACGTCGGGCGGGTCGGCGCGTGCGGCTTCGAGGGCTTCGGCGCCGTGCTGGTAGGTGTTGGTGATGTGCAGGTCGGGGTAGGCGTCGAGCAGTTTGGCCAGCGCGGTCCGGACGTACATGTCGTCGTCCACGATCACGACTTTGATGACTGCTGTGCTCCCAGTGGGATTCTGGCGCGGGTCATCCATCGCTTGTCCTCCTGCAGCGTGTTGAGTTCGCCGCCGATCGGGGTGAGACGTTCGCGGACCCCGAGTAGTCCCATTGCGGAGTCGCCGGAGCCTGTCCGGGTTCCGCCGGGTGCCACGGTGTCGTTGATGAAGACCATATCGACCGAGTGGTGGTCGATGCTGAGGATTAGCGCGCAGGGGCCGGACTTGCTGGCGTGCCGTTCGATGTTGGAGGTGGCCTCGCCGACCACGACTTTGATGGTGGGCCACAGTTCGGGAGGGATCGTGTCAGGGTCGCCTTCGATGGTGAGTGCGACGCTGAATCTGATTGCTTCGAGGGCTTTGGCGGCCTCGCGGAGGACGTCGCCGGGCGAGCCGGCTTCGTCGGCCTGGCCGGGGGTTTCGGGTTGCGGGTCGCGCAGGAGGTTCATCAGTAGGCGAAGCTGCGCGAGTGCGGCCTGGATCTCGCCCACGACCGCGTTCATCTCGGAGGGGTCCAGGCTCTGTTGGGTGACCTGTGCGCGGAGAGCGGCGCGGGACAGGTCTCTGGCGACGGTGTCGTGAAGATCCCGGGCCAGAGATAGCCGCTGCTGGACCAGGGCGGCCGCTTGTGCCTCGGATTGGGCGTGGCGGAATGCGGCGAAGGCGTTGCCGATCAGCCACAGGACTGCGATCAAGGCCGCCCACACGACACCGCCGAGAAGGAATCGGGCGCTGCCGGGGTAGTCCTGGTACTGCAGGGCCACCAGGATCAGGCCGTAGCATGCGGTCATCCAGCGGCGCGCCAGCCTCAGGTTCCGCATCCCGGTGCCGAGGATCGGGATGAGCGTCGCGTACTGGCCCAGGGAAACCGAACCTGTTGGTACGAGGAAGTAGCCGACCAGCAGCAAGCCGAGCGCCACACCGGCGATCTTGGGCCAACGGACCGTGCAGCCGGCAGCCACACACATGGCGATATCGAGGGCCAGCGCCCAGGGCTGGCTGACCTGCAGACCGAGGGCAAGGCTCAGCACGGCGAGCATCGCCGCCAGGAAGACGTCCAGACCGCCGCCGAGCAACAGCTTGGGGACGGATCGGAGCTGCTGGTCCATGCCACCTCTCTGGTTCGGCCAAGACGACAGACTAGCCAGATGGGTGAACCGCGGGGCCGTTTCGCCTATCCGACTGGGTGGATCTTCCCAATAGCCCTCACCCGAGTGGCTGGCTCTGCTCTGTCGGCATTCCGCGACGACGGGGCCGGTGGGACTCTCTGTCCATGAAACAAGTACGCAGGCATGCGAGCCGGCTCCTCGCGGCCCAAATGCTCGGCATCGCGGCCGTCATCCCGATCGCGGCAACAACGGTGGCCAGCGTGAGCCCGCCCACTGCACAGAGCATCTGCGACGTCCTCCCGCTGTTTCCAGGCTGCCCCGCCAGACCCAAAGCCTGATGCTCGCACCCGACCGCCTTCCAGGGCTGATCTGTCAGCCGGATTGTGTTCGATGGAGTCGATGGTCTTGATGAGGGGTGTTTGCGCCTCGGCGCTCGGCCTGCGAAGCCTCCTCGGGAAGCTGGTGCCTTATCAAGCCAGCCACTCGGTAAACGGGCGCCCGGAGAACGGGAACCAGGGAGTAGCGTCCTCTTCGGGGCATGGACCTGGCGGCCCCAGAAGTATCGACGAACGGAGTTGACGATGAAACCGGTGACCATCGCACTTACCCTCAGTGCGGCCATTTGTGCAACTCTCCTGTTGTTCCATGTTGCAGAAAACTTGGCAGTGCTGTGGTGGGCAGTGATACTTGCTAACGCGACTTGGGTCATTGTAGGAGTGGTCAGGAAGGGTCAAGATTCCGACCAATAGTCAGCGGAAGAACGCCAATCAACAAAGGAGTTGTGGAATGAGAAAGACAATGCTTGCGGCCATCGGAGTGGCAGTGTCGCTGAGTCTGGCGGTAGTTACGGCGCAACCCACCGCAGCACACCCGCGACTACCTGCCTCACCCATGTCACGGATCGACGTACGCAGCGCTGCGGTGGATCTTCAGAAGAAGGTCGAGCAGAGGGACTCGCGGCAGCACTTGCGGCGCTCTGAAGCGGTACGAACTCTCAAGGCAGCGTATCCACGCCTGGCGCTTTCTGGCTTCGGCGAGGTCGCAATCAATCAGGCGACTGGCTACCTAGATCACAGCACTCGGATCATCAGCGCCCCGGTTGTAGGTGGCAACCTAATGCTTGGATCAAATGTCACGGTGTTCGTCGGTCCCGATGGCAACTTGATCGACTCCTACGAGATACTATTTGTGCCAATGGATGAAAATTCAGGCCGCACGGTAATCTGGCGTGCCGGCACAATAGTCTTCGACAAGGTGACGACCAACGATGGGTCAGTGTTGGATCCTACTGACCCGGTCAATGTTGGTTTCAGCCTTTCCAAGTTCAACAAGTGTCTTGCCAGTCAGGGGATCGCGGCTTGGGTCGTTACTGCGATCACAGCAGCTTGCAGTGTTGCATGCGCTGCCACGGTGGGGACCGGATGCGCCGTTTGCATCATCGCCCTAGCGCTCGTAGCTGGCCCGACCCTCGCGCTGTGCTTAGGGCGTGCGCAACAGTAGCTGGGCCAAAGCGGCCACAATGAAAGAGGAGCGTGCGAAGGTCGTCGCGTACGTGTCGGCCCTCGCCGTTCTCCTTAGTGGGTGCGCGCACTCTGGGGCTGAACAGCCGCAGGTACCGTTGCCACGCGCTTCTCAACGCATCGCGAACGAGTGCCCGGAGGGTCTGCCCGACAGGGTGGCCCAGATGGTTGCAGCGGAGGGACTGCGTTCTAGCGGCGTTTTTGCCAGCGACAACGTGATCTTGGCAACTGCACACGGCGTCTCTAGCGCCGCCATCGTCGACGTCTCTGGGGGTCGCATCCACGCACGCGTCGTGATGCGCGATGAGTCGTTGGATTATTCGATCCTGGTTACAGCCGACCGGCTGCCTCGCGCAGGCCGAGTTCGGATCCAAGGGACAAGCCTCACCGTGGATGAACCCGTGGTGGCCGTCATGGCCGGGTCGGGCACTGCCGAGTGTGTCCCTGGGGTCGTGCTGGAGAGCCTCCCCAACCGAGTGCGAACCTCCGTGCCAGTTCAGTCTGGCGAGTCAGGATCGCCGGTGTTTGACCGCACCGGAGCGCTTGTCGGGATCATCCTCGCCCGAGGAGAAGGAAATCAAGGTTCCGTACTACTTCCTGCCGCGCGGTTCGCGAAGCAACTTCTGGACGCGGTGAGGACACATGCCGCGGACGCCTGATGCTGAGCTCTTCGAACACACGGCCGGCTGGCTCGCCAATCACGCCATCGGACAGGACACGCCCTCAGCTTCACCGTGGCCATCGGTGTCCTCGCCACCATCGCCGCCGCCATCACCGCGATCCCGCCCGTCATCTACGCGACTGGACCCCGTCACTGTCATGCGCACACCCTGGATGTCCCTCGGCTGATCATCCTGGCGGCGTTAACGTTCGTCCTCATGGCGATCGACTCAGGTCTTCACCGATCACGCTCGCGATGGCGAAGCTAACGTCCGCGGCGGGTGGCATTAGCAGGCGGGCCGCGCGTATGTAGCCCGGAGTCGAAGTGGACGGGTGTAATGCCTAGTCAGCGAGGGGCCGCGGCTTCGCGCGCGGAGGGCGGGGTGGGAAGAGGAATCTTCGCGTCAGACCCAGTACCGGGAAGGGGAGTCGAACCCCTACGCCCTTTCGGGCAGACGGGTTTGAGCCGTCCGCGTATACCATTCCGCCACCCCGGCAGGTGCCCAAGCAGTGTGCCACAACTTGGCGGCGCCTCGTCCCATCAGGGTAACCTCAACCGTGCAACCCACCCCCGTGCCGGAACCAGCCAGGAAGCTGAAGAGGAATGACTGCCGAAGACGAGCGTAACGAGGACGACCAGCTGCGCGTGCTGGTGGCGGAGGACGAGGCACTGATCCGGCTCGACCTGGTCGAACTGCTCACCGAAGAGGGCTACCAGGTGATCGCGGAGGCCGCGGACGGCGAGGAGGCCCTCACCCTGGCCCGCAAGCTCATCCCCGACCTCGTGGTGATGGACGTGAAGATGCCCAAGATGGACGGCATCTCCGCCGCGGCCATCATCGCCGAGGAGCGGATCGCTCCCGTGGTCATGCTCACCGCCTTCAGCCAGCGCGAGCTCGTCGAGCGCGCCCGCGACGCCGGCGCGATGGCCTACGTCGTGAAGCCCTTCGACTCCTCGGACGTCATTCCGGCGATCGAGATCGCGATGGCCCGGTTCGCCGAGATCCGCGCGGTCGAGGCCGAGGTCGCCGACCTCGAGGACCGGTTCGCGTCCCGCAAGGCCGTCGACCACGCCAAGGGCCTGCTCCAGGAGGGGCTGGGGCTCACCGAGCCGGAGGCCTTCCGCTGGATTCAGAAGACCGCGATGGACCTGCGCAAGTCCATGCGGGAAGTGGCCGAGGCCGTGATCGAGCAGTCGAAGAGCGAGAAGGCCAAGAAGAAGTAGTCAGGCTCGCTGCGGCAGCGTCACCACCACACGGCTGGTCACCCCCCGACCGCTGGTCGAGCTTGTCGAGACCTACCGGCGTTTCGGCAAGCTCAACGAGCGGTCGTCGCCCGCTTCAGGAACACCGTGATCCTGGCGGCGCAGACCTGCTCGCCGGCGTCGCCGGTGATCGAGATGTCGTAGGTGGCCAGTGTGCCGCCGATCCGGATGGCCGTCGCCACTCCGGTGACCCAGCCCTCCCGCGCGGGGCGCAGGTGGGTTGCGTTGATGTCCACGCCGGTGACCGCGCCGTCCGGCCCCACCTCCGCGGCCGCGGCGAGCGATGCCAGGCTCTCGGCCAGCACGCAGGACGCGCCGCCGTGCCACAGTCCGAAGGGCTGGGTGTTGCCCTGCACCGGGCAGCGGCCCGTCGCCCGGGTGGGCGTCACCTCCAGCAGCTCGACCCCCATCTTCTCGTCCAGTGGGCTGCTCAGGCCGGCGAACCAGTCGGGAACGTTCATGTGCCCAACCTTCGCACACGGCCCTGGGGATGCTGGGGGTGGTGGCCGGTAGTGTTCCGGAATGTGACGAACCCAGCCACCACGCCCGGCGAACGACCCGAGACCCTGCTGCTGATCGACGGCCACTCGATCGCCTATCGCGCCTTCTTCGCCCTGCCCGTCGAGAACTTCTCCACCACGACCGGCCAGCACACGAACGCGGTCTACGGTTTCACCTCGATGCTGATCAACGTCCTGCGGGACGAGCAGCCCACCCACCTCGCGGTGGCCTTCGACGTGTCCCGCAAGACGTTCCGCAGCGAGCAGTACGCCGAGTACAAGGCGAACCGGTCGGCGTCCCCGGCGGAGTTCACCGGCCAGATCGGGCTGATCAAGGAAGTGCTGGACGCGCTGAACATCGTCCACCTCGAGCGCGACGGCTTCGAGGCCGACGACATCATCGCCACTCTCGCCACGCAGAGTGCGAAGGCAGGCCTGCGCGTGCTGATCTGCACCGGTGACCGTGACACCCTGCAGCTCGTCGACGAGCAGACCACGGTGCTCTACCCGCGCAAGGGCGTCTCCGACCTGGCCCGGCTCGACCCGCCGACCGTGCTGGAGCGGTATCTGGTGGAGCCGGCCCGCTACCCGGAGGTGGCCGCCCTGGTGGGTGAGAGCAGCGACAACCTGCCCGGCGTGCCGGGCGTGGGGCCGAAGACCGCGGCCAAGTGGCTGGCCACCTACGACGGCCTCGAGAACCTGGTTCGGCACGCGGACGAACTCACCGGCAAGGCCGGGGAGTCGCTGCGCGCCCACCTGGAGGACGTGCAGCGCAACCGCCGGCTGAACGCCCTGATCTGCGACCTCGACCTGCCGGTCGGGCCGGCCGACCTGCTTCGCAGGGACTGGAACCGGGACGCCGTGCACGAGGTGTTCGACGGTCTGGAGTTCCGGGTGCTGCGCGACCGGCTGCTGGAGACGCTGCCGGCGGACGACACCGAGTCGCAGGGTGGTTTCGAGGTGTCCGGGGAGGTGCTGCCCACGGGTGGCGTCCGGGCCTGGCTGGACGCCCATGCCCGTACCGGAGTGGTCGGGCTCGACGTGCAGGGACGCTGGCGCTCCGGCTCGGGTGACGTCACCGGACTCGCGCTGGCCGCGGCGGACGGCACCGCGGCCTGGATCGACGTCACCGGCGTCTCGCCCGACGACGACACCGCGTTGGCCGGCTGGCTCGCCGATCCGTCCGCGCAGAAGGCCATGCACGATGCCAAGGGGCCGCTGCTCGCCCTGTGGTCCCGCGGCTGGGATCTCGCCGGCCTGGTCAGCGACACCCAGCTGGCCGCGTACCTGCTGCGCCCGGACCAACGGGTGTACGACCTGGCCGACCTCACCGCCCGGCACCTCAGGCGCGATCTGGCCGTGGCCGGCTCGGGAGCGGACACCGGCGACCAGGCCGCGTTCAGCTTCGACGACACCGAGAGCCACGACGCCATGATCAGGGCGCGCGCCGTGATCGACCTCGCCGCCGCGCTGGAACTGGAGCTGGAGGCCCACGGCGGCGCTCGGCTGATGCGCGAGGTCGAGCTGCCCCTCACCCGCACGCTCGCCACGATGGAGCGGGTCGGCGTCGCGGTCGACCTCGACTACCTCAACCGGCTGCACGCCGACTTCGACGCCGCCGTCGTGGCGGCGGAGTCAGACGCGTTCGCCGTCCTCGGCAGGCAGATCAACCTCGGGTCGCCCATGCAGCTGCAGGCGGTGCTGTTCGACGAGCTGGGCATGCCGAAGACGCGCCGCACCAAGACCGGCTGGACCACCGACGCCGAGTCGCTGGAGGGACTCTTCGCGAAGACCGAGCATCCGTTCCTCGCGCACCTGCTGCGGCACCGCGACCAGATCCGGCTGCGGCAGACGGTGGAAGGGCTGCTGAAGTCGGTGGCGGACGACGGTCGCGTCCACACCACGTACGTGCAGACCATCGCGGCCACCGGGCGGCTGTCGTCCACCGACCCGAACCTGCAGAACATCCCGATCCGCACCGAAGCAGGCCGGCGCATCCGGGAGGCGTTCGTGGTCGGGGCGGGCTACGAGACGCTCCTCACCGCCGACTACAGCCAGATCGAGATGCGGATCATGGCCGACCAGTCCGAGGACGCCGGCCTGATCGAGGCGTTCGCCTCGGGCCACGACTTCCACACCACGACGGCGTCCCGCGTGTTCGGCGTCGCGCCGGACGAGGTCACACCGGCGATGCGGGCGAAGATCAAGGCGATGAACTACGGGCTGGCGTACGGCCTGTCCGCGTTCGGGTTGAGCCAGCAGCTGAAGATCGAGAGGTCCGAGGCGGCCGGGCTGATGGACGAGTACTTCGAGCGGTTCGGGCACGTGCGCGACTATCTGCACGAGATCGTCGACACCGCCCGCCGCACCGGCTTCACCGAGACCATCCTCGGCCGGCGGCGCTATCTGCCCGACCTCACCTCGTCGAACCGGCAGCGGCGGGAGATGGCGGAGCGGGCCGCGCTGAACGCGCCGATCCAGGGCTCTGCCGCCGACATCATCAAGGTTGCGATGCTGGACGTGGAGTCCGCGATCGCCCAGCGCGGCCTGCGCAGCCGGATGCTGCTGCAGGTGCACGACGAACTCGTGTTCGAGGTCGCGCCAGGGGAGCGGGACGAGTTCGAGGCGCTCGTCCGCGACAAGATGGCCCACGCCGTCGACATGGCCGTGCCGCTGGAGGTGTCGGTGGGCGCCGGCCGGTCCTGGCACGAAGCCGCCCACTGAGCCGGTCACGGTGGTGGGTCGTCATGGTCGATGTCCCACAGGAGTTGGTCGAAGCGCCGGCGGTGGGGGTCGCGGAACATGGGTCGCGTGCCGTTGGGTCCGATGCGGTAGGTGTGTCCGGCCGGGGTGCGCCACCAGAAGACGCCGGGTCGTGGCTGTTCGAGGTGCCAGCCGCCGTGGGTCTTGGCCCGGTGCGCTCGCCGGGACAACGGGCCGAGGTTCGATGCGCGGGTCTGGTCGGGTTGGCCCGGTCGCCAGGGGATGGTGTGGTCGAGGTCCTGGTGGCGAGCGGTGCGGCTGCTGTGCGGGAAGACCTCGTAGGTGTCGCGGAGCAGGACCTGGCGGCGGATCGGATCGGGGATCTCGTAGCTGTCGACCGCGATGTGCTGGTAGGGCCGGACCACGGGGGTGAGCCGGATCCGGGTGTGGCCGAGCAGATGGCCCAGCATGGTGGCCGCCAGCGGCCCGACGCCCTCGACCCGGGCTGTGCCGCGTCCGGTCAGCAGGGTCTCCTCGGCGACGTGCACGTACACGTCGGCCTGAGGCAGCAGCCGGGGGTCGGTCGAGGCGGTCTCGGGGTCTTCGGCGAGCATGAGCCGGGCTCGTTCCGGCGTGGCGAGGATACCGACGGCCCTGGCCCGGCGGACGTCCTTGGTGTCAGTGTCACCCCGGACGGCGAGGAGATCGGCGATCCGGTCGATCATGGCGTCGAAGAAGATCGCGTCGGCGGTGTCGACCCGGGCCGACAGGTAGGCCACCGATGGGTCGTCCGTGGGCAGTTTGCGGACGAACCGGTCCGCCCGGGCCTTCCGGTTGAGCGCGGTCACCGTGTCGGCGGCCAGGTCGGTGATCAGCCCGCGGGTCAGGTGCAGCACCCGCCGCCAGGACAGGCCGGGGATCCTGGGGGCGAGCCGGGCGTCCAGTTCGCGCGCCTGGTCGAGGGTGAGGTCGAACCGGGCCACCTCGGCGGCCAGTTGGCAGGCCCGCCACATCGGGACGAGACCCTGGGTGGCCTGGAACCAGACCAGAGGGTGGCGGGCCTTGAGGTTCACGATGTCACGGATCAACCAGGTCGCCGCCGCCACCGAGATGCCCTTCAGCGCGGCCACCTCCAGGGGCAGGAACTCATCCACCAACGCGGTGCCGTCGGCGCCGATCCGGACCGGCCTGGTGCCGACCACATCGAAGGTGGCGTCGGCGTCCCAGGCGTGTTCGGCGGCCAGATCGGCGATCGCGACCGCCTCGGCGATCTCCGCCCGGGTGCGGGACTCGATCGCCACCCGCAGCCGCTCGGCTGCGCTCGGGGTCGAGGTCGTTTCCATGCAGACAGGTCTACACGGCGGCTCTGACGTTTCGGGCGCGGGGTCTCGACGGGCTCGACCAGCGGTGGGGTGGGGGTTCGACAGCGCGTCAGCGCAGGATGACGAGGGTCTGTTCCTGTTCGCCGTTCTCGTCGGTCCAGGTGCCGGTCAGGACGCCGAGCGGCGGGCGTCCACCCGGGACGTGCGCTCCGTCGAGCACCCGGACGACCCGCATCGACTCGCCGGCGGCGTTGGAGACCGGCACGATGCCGGAGCCGAGCACGGTCATGCTCTTCTCGCCACGGGAGAGGTCGGCCTCGGTGTCGCCCTCGTGGATCACCCGCATCAGTTCGACGAGGTAGACCGGATCGCCCACGGCGTCGTACACGTAGCGGGTGCCGAGCACCGAGTGGTCCATGGTGCCGACGAGCGAGTCGGACGCCTCGGCCAACGCCTCCGGGCGGTAGGTGAGCGGCACCTGGTACGTCACCCCCTTCGAGCGCACCAGGATGGTCTCGATGCCCACCTCGCCGTCAGGGTCGACGAACCGGTAGGCAGCCACCCGCATCAGGTCGTCGGGGTCGCCGAAGAACCACTCCTGTTTCGGCAGCCAGCCGGCCAGCAGCTCCAGCTTGGTGGGGGTCAGGGTTGCGTCATGGATCTCGGCGGTGCCGCTCATGGTCCTCCTTCGGGCTCGCCACTAGACTAAACCCCTTCCGGGGCCCGGATTGACCCTCGTTCACAGCAATCGGTAGGCTGACACGCGCACTTCGACCGGCATGACCTCAGACCTAGCGGGTCGGCACGCTCAGCACGTGCGGTTGCCCAGACGTCAGCCTGGTCCTCGCACGGGAGCACGCGGCCGTCGTGCGGACAGATCTATACAAACCCATCGGAGCCCTACTACATGACCTCTAGTCCTGAGGCAGCCACCGTCGCAGTCGACGACTTCGGAACCCCCGAAGCTTTCCTGGCAGCGGTCGACGCGACCATCAAGTACTTCAATGACGGCGACATCGTGACCGGCACGGTCGTCAAGGTCGATCGGGACGAGGTCCTGCTCGACATCGGTTACAAGACCGAAGGCGTCATCCCCTCCAAGGAACTCTCCATCAAGCACGATGTGGACCCGTTCGACGTGGTCACCGTGGGCGATGTGATCGAGGCCCTGGTCCAGACCAAGGAGGACAAGGAAGGCCGCCTGATCCTGTCCAAGAAGCGTGCGCAGTACGAGCGCGCCTGGGGCACGATCGAGAAGGTCAAGGAAGAGGACGGCGTCGTCACCGGCAAGGTGATCGAGGTGGTCAAGGGCGGCTTGATCGTCGACATCGGACTGCGCGGCTTCCTGCCGGCGTCCCTCGTCGAGATGCGTCGCGTCCGCGACCTCCAGCCCTACGTCGGCATGGAGCTCGAGGCCAAGATCATCGAGCTGGACAAGAACCGCAACAACGTGGTGCTGTCCCGCCGGGCATGGCTGGAGCAGACCCAGTCCGAGGTCCGGCACACCTTCCTCAACCAGCTCACCAAGGGCCAGATCCGCAAGGGTGTGGTGTCCTCGATCGTCAACTTCGGCGCGTTCGTCGATCTGGGCGGCGTGGACGGCCTGGTGCACGTCTCCGAGCTGTCCTGGAAGCACATCGACCACCCGTCCGAGGTCGTCGAGGTCGGCGACGAGGTCACGGTCGAGGTGCTGGACGTCGACATGGACCGCGAGCGCGTCTCGCTGTCGCTGAAGGCGACCCAGGAGGATCCGTGGCAGACCTTCGCCCGGACCCACCAGATCGGCCAGATCGTGCCGGGCAAGGTCACCAAGCTGGTGCCGTTCGGCGCGTTCGTCCGCGTCGAGGAGGGCATCGAGGGCCTGGTGCACGTCTCCGAGCTGGCCGAGCGTCACGTGGAGATCCCCGAGCAGGTCGTCAGCGTCAACGACGAGGTCATGGTCAAGATCATCGACATCGACCTCGAGCGTCGCCGCATCTCGCTGAGCCTCAAGCAGGCCAACGAGGGCGTCGACGTCGCGGCGGACGACTTCGACCCGGCGCTGTACGGCATGACCGCGTCCTACGACGAGGCGGGCAACTACATCTACCCCGAGGGCTTCGATCCGGAGACCCAGGAGTGGAAGCCCGGCTACGAGGCCCAGCAGCGCGCGTGGGAGCAGCAGTACGCCGAGGCGCAGGCCCGCTGGGAGGCGCACAAGCGTCAGGTCCAGGAGGCCGAGCAGGCGGATGTGGACGCAGCGGTCGCCCAGGCGAACACCGCGGCCTACTCCTCCGGTGGCGCCGTGGAGGACGCCGCTCCGGAGGGCTCGCTCGCTTCGGACGAGGCCCTGCAGGCTCTGCGGGAGAAGCTGACCGGCGGTCGCTGACCGGTTCGAAACGCGGACGTGCCCCCCACATGGCGTGGGGGGCACGTCGCGTTTGGTGACCTGCTGGCATGCTTGAGGTCACGGAGGCACCCCAGGAGACGCAGTGACGAGTCAACGGCCCACTCAGTTCGAGAACTATCCGCTCGAGCCGGACCCCGCCGCGTCCGCGTCCGGTGAGGGCGGACCGGCGCCCCGGGTGCAGCCCTACCTGCCGCCGCCCGTTCCCCGGCCGGCACCGGTGGTGCAGCGACTCCCGGAGCCGGGGACGTCGCGACGCACCGTGGTCGGGCTCGCGATCGGGGTGCCGCTCGCGGCGGTGCTCGGGATCTCCGTCCTCGGTCGCATCGGCGAGTCGGGCATGCCGTATGCGGAGGCGAGTGGCTGGGCGACGGAGGCCGTCCCGTACGACGACGAGGGCGGCTGGGAGACCGCCGAGATCGGCGGCCACAGCACCGACCTGGCCGACGGCTGGCAGGTGCTGGAGGAACACCCCGAGCGGCTCGTGCTCGGCAACGGCAGCAATCGGCTGTACGCCTACCCGGAGCTCCTCTCGGCGTCGACCATCGCCGTCGAGGAGCTGCCCGCACTGGTGAGACAGGCACTGCAGGACGTGCCCGGCTTCCGTGGCGTCCCGGGAGCCGCGGTCGACTCGTCCACCCTCGACGTGCAGAAGGCCAGCCTCGGGGGCACCGGCACGTTCAAGAAGCACGCGGCGCGACTGCTGGCGAACCTGTGGGTGGCGTCGAGCGGCGAGGGACTACTGGTCGTCCGCGTCCTCACCGCCGCGCCGAACTCCGACGAGGCATACGGCGGGCAGGCCATGACCGACCAGCTCAGTTCGGATTTCTGATGAGCACCGGCGATCCCCGGCCCAGGTTCGAGGTGTATCCGCCCGCCGCGGAGGCCATCGAGCAGCCCGTCCCGCCCGAGCCGACCTGGGAGCAGCCCGGCGTCGAGCCGCCCGTCCAGCGGTACCAGGTCACGCCCTACGTGCCGCCGCCGACTCCTCCGAGAGCAGGCCCGAGTCGGCGTGGCGTCCTGGGGCTGGTGGTGGCTGTTCCCGTCGTGGCGGTCTGGTTGGGCTCGGTCAACAACTCCCGCACGTCGTCCTACGGCGAGGACGAGGAGACCGACGACGGCTACCTGTCGTCAGACGACACCACCGCGGGCGGCGCGACCATGTGGATCCGTGACGACACCTTCGAGCTGCCGGACGGCTGGGAGGCCACCCAGATCTCCGACGCGGAGGCGGTGGCCACCAACGGTGCGAGCCGGGTGCAGGCCTACCGCTTCGACGCCGATGCGGCGGACTCGGCCGCCGACCTCGTGTCCGCCCTGGTGTCGCGCCGTCTCGGCGCCTTCAAGGGAGATCTCGGCAAGCCGGTCGACGAGGTGGACGGCGACGTGCAGCGGGCCACCGTCAAGGGGTCGGGGAAGCTGTCCGGCAAGGCGGCGCGGCTCGTCGGCACGCTCTGGATCGATGCGGACGGCAACGCGCTCCTGGTGGTGAAGATCGTGACCGCCAGGAAAGGCTCCGACATCGCGCAGGAGGCGCAGGCCATCGTCGACGAGCTCGGCGCGAGCGTCGGATGAGCCGATCGGGGCCGGCGGTCGTGATCGGCCTGACCGGTGGGATCGCCTCCGGCAAGTCGGCGGTGGCCGACCTGCTGGCCGCGAGGGGTGCCGTGGTGATCGATGCCGACCTCCTGGCCCGCGAAGCGGTCGCGCCGGGCAGTCCCGGGCTGGCCGCGGTGGTGGAGCGGTTCGGCGCGGGCGTCCTCGGTCCCGATGGCGGGCTCGACCGGGCCGCGCTCGGCCGCCTGGTGTTCGCCGATCCGGCCGCTCGCCGTGATCTCGAGGCCATCGTCCATCCCGTCGTGCGGGCCAGGGCCGCGGAGCTGACCGCCGCCGCCCCGGACGGCTCCGTCGTGGTTCAGGTGATCCCCCTGCTGGTGGAGACCGGCCAGCAGGGCGCGTTCGACGTGGTCGCCGTGGTGGACGTCGATCCGGCCGTACAGGTGGCCCGCGTCCGGGAACGGGACGGCCTGGACGTCGCCGCGGCCACGGACCGGATCAACGCGCAGGCGGCCAGAGAAGAGCGACTGAACGCGGCGGACTGGGTGATCCACAACGGCGGCAGCCTCGCCGAGCTCGCTACCGAGGTGGACCGATTCTGGGAGGCCTGCGTGCTGCCAGCCTGCCCACCTACCGCTGGCTGAGCCAACCCACCTATCGCTGGCTGAGCCTGTCGAAGCCCCAGGCTCGAACGTCAGTCGCGTTTGGGTTTGTGGGTCATGTCGAGTTCCTCGGCCGTGGTGTGGGTGAGGATCATGCCGCCGAAGTCGGCTCTGGCCTGGGCAAGCAGATCGGGGTCCACCGGATCGGTCTTGAGGAGTGGTGTGGCGTACCAGGTGGCCAGGTCTTTGGCTTCCACCAGGTAGTGGTGCTCGTCCAGCCGGGTGGTGGTCCACCCGCTGAGGTCGTTGGCCTTCGTCAAGTGCTGATCGGTCAAAATCTGGATACCACACGGATCCAGGGTGAACTCATGCCAACGATCCGGGAACCGCTTGTACGCGAGCCGATCGAAATAGTCGGTGCCCGGAATCGGGGACATCAGCCAGCTGCCCCAGGTGAGGTGGGAGATCATGGCGATCGACAGCCGTTCGACTGGGGCCTGTAGCAGCGTGGCACGGAACTCGCCGATGGTCTCTGTCCAGTCCGTCTGGCCAGCCCTCGAGGTCAGCGACACCGCGCCAGGACGAAGGATGTCCACCTCGCGGATTTCTTGTCGTTCCTGCTGGTAGCTGTTGGACATGCTCACGTTCGTGTTGTTGGCTTGGCCGATCAGGATCTGTTTGGCGGTGGCCGGGTCAACCCAGAAGTCGGCGCGTAGGTTGATGTTGTCTTGGGCGCGCCCACCCTGGGCGCACATCCAGTCGATGCCGTGGCTAACGGCCTGTTTGAGGGTGTCGTTGCCGCAGCCCCAGCCCGGCAACCGCCAGAACCCGTCGACTGGCTGGTATCCAAGCAAGCAGTTCAGCCGCGGGCCGAACATGAGTTCGTCCGTGGTCGCCCAGGCTGGTGGTCCCACGGTGCGAGCGCCTGTGAGCGTCCCCTCGACCCCGGCGGCGGCCAGTCGGTCGGCGAGTTGCTGGATCCAGGGGTTCATCTGCTCGGGCAGGCCTTCGATGAACAACATCCAGCCTGGCGGGCCGGAGAACCAGCCGCCATTGGCCAGGCCCTCGCCATCGTCGTCGGGGACCGCCTCGTCCAGCAGACCGGCCTCGTAACGCTGCTTCGACTTCAGCAACAACAGGTTCTGCTCGCCACCCAACGACCGCTCCGCCCGAGCAATCCCCACCCAATCCACATCCATAACCAACCTATTCCTCGAATGTCGTACCAATGAACTGCCCGGCGTCCGGGGACTCGCTGAGGATTGTCGTTGAGCGTAATGGACCAGTTCGATCGCCACCACGAAGTGAGGCGTCTGCGGCCGTGTGGTGCGTTGCTGGTGCCTCGGGATGCGCACCCCGGCGGGTCCGTGCGAAGCCGTAGGTGCGTTGTCAGAGGGCACACCTATGCTCGTTCCGTGCGACCAGTGACCGATGTACAGCGCCGGGTGGCGCCCTTCCACGTGGTGGCCGACTTCGAGCCGGCCGGCGACCAGCCAGCGGCGATCGAGGAGCTCCAGCAGCGGATCGAGGCCGGCGAGAACGACGTGGTGCTGCTCGGTGCCACCGGCACCGGCAAGACCGCGACGATCGCGTGGCTGGCGGAGCGACTGCAGCGTCCGATGCTGGTCATGCAGCCGAACAAGACGCTCGCCGCGCAGTTCGCCAACGAGCTGAGACAGTTCTTCCCGGACAACGCCGTCGAGTACTTCGTCTCCTACTACGACTACTACCAGCCCGAGGCCTACGTCCCGCAGACCGACACCTACATCGAGAAGGACTCCTCGCTGAACGAGGAGGTGGAGCGGCTGCGGCACTCCGCCACGAACTCGCTCCTGACCAGGCGGGACGTGATCGTGGTCGCCACCGTGTCGGCCATCTACGGCCTGGGCACGCCGCAGGAGTACGTCGACCGCATGGTGCGGCTGCGGCGCGGCGAGGAGATCGACCGCGACACGCTGCTGCGGCGGCTGGTCGACATCCAGTACGTGCGCAACGACCTGGCCGCCACCCGCGGCACGTTCCGGGTGCACGGCGACACCGTCGAGGTCTTCCCGATGTACGAGGAGCACGCCGTGCGGGTGGAGTTCTTCGGCGACGAGATCGAGGCGCTGTCCACGCTGCACCCGCTCACCGGTGAAGTGCTCAGCACGGACCAGGAGGTGTACGTCTTCCCCGCGTCGCACTACGTCGCCGGCGCCGAGCGCATGGAGCGGGCGATCGAGGGCATCGAGGCCGAACTCGCCGTCCGGCTCGCCGACCTGGAGGCCAACGGCCAGCTGCTGGAGGCGCAGCGGCTGCGGATGCGCACCAGCTACGACATCGAGATGATGCGCCAGATCGGCACGTGTTCCGGTATCGAGAACTACTCCCGGCACATTGACGGACGCGACCAGGGCAGCGCCCCGAACTGCCTCCTCGACTACTTCCCCGAGGACTTCCTGCTGGTCATCGACGAGTCGCACGTCACCGTCCCGCAGATCGGCGGCATGTACGAGGGCGACATGTCCCGCAAGCGCACGCTGGTCGAGCACGGCTTCCGGCTGCCGTCCGCGATGGACAACCGTCCGCTGCGGTGGGAGGAGTTCGTCGACCGGATCGGGCAGACCATCTACCTCTCCGCGACGCCCGGTCCCTACGAGCTGGCGAAGTCGCGCGGCTTCGTCGAGCAGCTGATCCGGCCGACCGGCCTGGTCGACCCCGAGATCGTGGTGAAACCCACCAAGGGCCAGATCGACGACCTGATGGCCGAGATCCGCGTCCGCACGGAGCTGAACGAGCGGGTGCTGGTCACGACCCTCACCAAGAAGATGGCGGAGGACCTCACCGACTACCTGATGGAGAACGGGGTCCGGACGCGCTACCTGCACTCCGAGGTGGACACCCTGCGCCGGATCGAGCTGCTGCGCGAACTGCGGCTGGGCACCTACGACGTGCTGGTGGGCATCAACCTGCTGCGCGAGGGCCTCGACCTGCCCGAGGTGAGCCTGGTCTCCATCCTGGATGCCGACAAGGAGGGCTTCCTGCGCTCGGAGCGGTCACTGATCCAGACCACGGGACGGGCGGCGCGGAACGTGGCGGGCCAGGTCCACATGTACGCAGACAAGATCACGCCGTCGATGGCGGCCGCCATCGACGAGACCAATCGGCGGCGCGCCAAGCAGGTGGCCAACAACACCGAGCGTGGCAACGCCCCGCAGCCGCTGCGCAAGAAGATCGCCGACCTCACCGACCTGCTCGCCCGCGAGGACGCCGACACGTCCGCGCTGGTCAGCCGGGCCGGCGGGCGGCGACCGACGAGCCCGGTGCCGCTCAGCGCGGAGAAGACCCGTGACCTGGGCGCGATGCCGTCCAGCGAGCTCGCGGGGCTGATCAGCGAGCTGACCGAGCAGATGCACTCGGCCGCTGCCGAGCTGCAGTTCGAGCTCGCTGCCCGGCTGCGTGACGAGATCGCGGACCTGAAGAAGACGCTGCGCCAGATGTTGGAGGCAACGCGCTGACCGAACATGGGAGACTGCGGTCGTGCACGTGACCACGGAAGTCTGGCTGATCACGATCGCGGTGCTGGTGGCCGTGCTGGTATTCGACCTGGTGGTGATCGGCCGCCGGCCGCATGAGCCCTCGATGCGCGAGTGCGGGATCGCGATCGGCGTCTACTCGGGGCTGGCGGTGCTGTTCGGGCTCGGCGTCGGCTACCTGGCCGGCCCGCGGTACGCGGGGGAGTTCTTCGCCGGCTGGTTGACCGAGTACAGCCTGAGCGTGGACAACCTGTTCATCTTCGTGATCATCATGGCCAACCTGCGGGTGCCGCGGCACCTGCAGCAGTTCGCACTGATGGTCGGGATCGTGCTCGCCCTCATCTTCCGGGGCATCTTCATCGCGCTCGGGGCCGCGGCGATCGAGCGGTTCAGCTGGGTGTTCTTCGTCTTCGGGGCGTTCCTGATCTACACGGCGGTGAAGCTGTATCTCGACTACCGCTCCCATGACGACGATGACGAGGCGACGGAGAACGCCGTGATGCGCTGGGTGCGGCGCACCTTCCGGTCCAGCCAGGACTTCCACGGCACCAGCCTGACCGTGGTCCAGGACGGAAAGCGGCTGATCACGCCGATGTTCTTCGTCGTGGTCGCGCTCGGCACCACCGACCTGCTGTTCGCCCTGGACTCGATCCCGGCGATCTACGGGCTCACCCAGGAGCCGTACCTGGTGTTCACCGCGAACGTGTTCGCGCTGATGGGCCTGCGCCAGCTGTACTTCCTGATCGGAGGGCTGCTGCAGCGCCTGGTCTACCTCTCGGTCGGCTTGTCGGTGATCCTCGCCTTCATCGGCGTGAAACTGATCCTGCACGCGCTGCACGAGTACCACCTCGACGACCGGCTCGGGATCACCGTCGACGTCCCCATCTGGCTGTCGCTGCTGGTGATCATCGGCACCCTCGCCATCACCACCGTGGCGAGCCTGCTGAAATCCCGCCGCGACGTGCGGTCAGGCCAGTAGGCCCGGCTGCAGCCCGTCCGCGCCCGACACGGCGGAGGCGGGCAGGCGTCCGCTCAACCACGCCCAGAGGCGGGCGTCGCTGCCGCTGACGCGGGTGCGCTCGCCCGTCGTGCCCAGGTCCGCGGCGAGGGAGTCGCCCTCCACGCGCAGAGCCGGCAGATCGGCGTCCGCGAGCAGGTCCAGCACCCAGCGCAGCAGCCAGGCGGCCGCGCCCGGGTCGATCGCGTCCGCGCTGAACCCGCAGTCCAGGTCGAGGGTGTGGACGCACAGTTCGTGCAGCCGGGCGAGCGGCACGGCGGCCAGCTCGACGTGCCGGTTGTGCACCAGGACCGGAGCGGTCCAGTCGGTGACCCTGTCGAGCGCTGCCTGCAGGGCGCCGGCGCTCGTGTCCAGGTCGATCTGGAGGGCGAGACCGCCCCGGTCGGCTCCGGCCTCCAGGCCGGAGAGGCGCTTCGCGGCGGTCGGACGCGCGGGCTGGGGGAGTCCGGCCGTGGCGGCGTGGACGACGGCGCGCAGGTGGTCGGCGTTGCGCGCGAGGTGGGTGGCGACGTGGGCCCGGGACCATCCCGGCAGCCCGCTCGGCTGGCGCCACTGGTCGTCGCTGATGCTGATCGTGAAGCCGAGCAGGCGCTGGGTGGCGTCAGCCACCCAGCGGTGCACGTCCGCCACCGGAATCGACCCGGCGTGCTGGCTCATGGGTCCAAACCTACGGCTCGCCACACCCTTCCGGCCAGCGGAAAGGGCCGCGGACCGGATGTCGGAGGCACCATCTACCATGATCGGCGTGACTGACCGGCTGATCGTTCGTGGGGCGCGCGAACACAATCTGCGCAACATCAACCTCGACCTGCCACGAGACGCCCTGATCGTGTTCACCGGGCTGTCCGGGTCGGGCAAGTCCAGCCTCGCCTTCGACACGATCTTCGCGGAGGGCCAGCGCCGCTACGTGGAGAGCCTGTCGGCGTACGCGCGGCAGTTCCTCGGCCAGATGGACAAGCCCGACGTCGACTTCATCGAGGGCCTGTCGCCGGCGGTGTCCATCGACCAGAAGTCGACGAGCCGCAACCCTCGTTCGACCGTCGGCACGATCACCGAGATCTACGACTACCTGCGGCTGCTGTACGCCCGGATCGGCCACCCGCACTGTCCCGAGTGCGGCGAGCCGATCAGCCGGCAGTCGCCGCAGCAGATCGTCGACCGGCTGCTGGGCCTGCCCGAAGGCACCCGATTCCAGGTGCTCGCACCGGTGGTCCGCGGCCGCAAGGGGGAGTACGTCGACCTGTTCCGGCAGTTGGCCGGCCAGGGCCTGTCCCGGGTGCGGGTGGACGGCGAGGTGCACCAGTTGCTCTCGCCGCCGACGCTGGAGAAGCAGAAGAAGCACTCGATCGACGTGATCGTCGACCGGCTGGCGAACAAGCCCAGCATCAAGCAGCGGCTCACCGACTCCGTCGAGACCGCGCTCGCGCTGGCCGGGGGGGTGGTCGCCGTCGACTTCGTCGACCTGCCCGAGAACGACCCGAAGCGCGAGCGGCGCTACTCCGAACGGCTGGCCTGCCCGAACGAGCACGACATCTCGGTGGAGGAGCTGGAACCCCGCCAGTTCTCGTTCAACGGGCCCTGGGGCGCCTGCCCCGCGTGCTCGGGCCTGGGCACCCGGATGGAGGTGGACGTCGACCTCGTCGTCCCCGATCCGGGCAAGAGCCTCGCCGACGGTGCGATCAGCATGTGGCAGACCCCGTACCTGGCCGGCTACTTCCAGAACCTCTTCGCCGCGCTGGCCGAGCAGGAGGGCTTCTCGGTGCACACGCCGTGGGAGCAGCTGCCGAGCCGCGTCCAGGGGCTGTTGTTGATGGGCGTCCCGCACACGCTGACCGTGCACAGCCGCACCCGGCACGGTCGCGAGCACACCTACCGGGCGAAGTACGAGGGCGCGGTGCCCTACATTCGGCGACGGCACGCCGAGGCGGAGTCCGACAACGCCCGGGAGCGCTACGCCGGCTACATGCGCGAGGTGCCGTGCCTGACCTGCAACGGTGCCCGGCTCAAGCCCAGCTCGCTGGCGGTGACGATCGGCGACCGGAACATCGCCGAGGTGTCCGCCATGGCGATCGACGAGGTGGCGACGTTCATGCGCGGGCTGTCGCTCACCGAGCGGGAGGCACAGATCGCGGAGCGCGTGGTCAAGGAGATCAACGAGCGGTTGCGGTTCCTGCTCGACGTCGGTCTCGACTACCTGTCGCTGGCCCGGCCCGCCGGCAGCCTGTCCGGCGGTGAGGCCCAGCGGATCCGGCTGGCCACCCAGATCGGTTCGGGACTGGTCGGCGTGCTCTACGTGCTCGACGAGCCGTCGATCGGTCTGCACCAGCGGGACAACCGGCGGCTGATCGACACACTGGTGCGGCTGCGCGAGCTGGGCAACACCCTGATCGTGGTCGAGCACGACGAGGACACCATCCGCACAGCCGACTGGGCGGTCGACATCGGCCCGGGGGCCGGGGAACACGGCGGTGAGGTGCTCGTGTCGGGCCCGGTGCGCGAGCTGCTCGACCACCCGACCTCGCTGACCGGTGCCTACCTTTCCGGACGACGGGCGATCCCGATGCCGGCGCACCGGCGTGGCGGCGACGGGAAGGCGATCACCGTCGTGGGCGCAGCCGAACACAACCTGCGCAACGTGGACGTGTCGTTCCCGCTCGGCACGTTTATCGCGGTCACCGGGGTGTCCGGATCCGGCAAGTCGTCGCTGGTGAACAGCATCCTGTACACGGCGCTGGCGAAGAAGCTGTACAACGCCCACGCCGTCCCGGGCCGGCACCGCACGATCACCGGCACCGAGAACATCGACAAGAGCATTCATGTCGACCAGTCGCCGATCGGCCGCACACCACGGTCGAATCCGGCCACCTACACCGGGGTGTTCGACCGCATCCGCAAGCTGTTCGCGGAGACGCCGGAGGCGAAGGTCCGTGGCTATCAGCAGGGCCGGTTCTCCTTCAACGTGAAGGGCGGACGCTGCGAGAACTGCGCGGGCGACGGCACGATCAAGATCGAGATGAACTTCCTGCCCGACGTGTACGTGCCGTGCGAGGTCTGCCACGGCGCCCGGTACAACCGGGAGACCCTCGAGGTGCACTACAAGGGACGGACGATCGCGGAAGTGCTCGACATGCCGATCGAGGAGGCCGTGGAATTCTTCGCGGCCATCCCGGCGATCGCGCGGCATCTGCGCACGCTGGTCGACGTCGGCCTGGGGTACGTCCGGCTCGGCCAGCCCGCCACCACCCTGTCGGGCGGTGAGGCGCAGCGGGTGAAGTTGGCGTCCGAACTGCAGAAGCGCTCGACGGGGCGCACCCTGTACGTCCTGGACGAGCCGACAACGGGCCTGCACTTCGAGGACATCCGCAAGCTGCTCGAGGTGCTGCAGTCGCTGGTGGACAAGGGCAACACCGTGGTGGTGATCGAGCACAACCTCGACGTGATCAAGGCGGCCGACTGGGTGATCGACCTCGGCCCGGAGGGCGGCTCGCGCGGCGGCATGGTGATCGCCGAGGGCACGCCCGAGCAGGTCGCGGAGAACCCCGCCTCGTTCACCGGAGCCTTCCTGAAGCCGGTGCTGGCCGGGAGTCGGGTGGCGGAGACCGAGGTTCCGGATCTGCTCAGCGCGAGTTGAGCGATCCGGTCAGCTGATCGTGAGCGTGTCACCGTCCACGGTCACGGTGGCCTTCGCGAGCGCGGTGGTCGCCGGGCCGGTGAGCACCGTGCCGTCGGCGAGGGAGAACGAGCTGCCGTGCCGGCCGCACACGATGGCGGCGTCGGTCACCTCCTGCACGGGCAGGTTCTGGTGGGTGCACAGGTAGCTGAACGCCTCGTAGCTGCCCTCTTTCGGCTGGGTGACCACGAAGGAGCCGACGATCTTGCCGCCGCCGACGGGGATCTCGGCGGCCTTGACCGTGTTGCCGCCGGACGAGCCGGACGTCGTGGAGCTGGTGCCGGACGTCGCCGCGGCGCAACCACCCAGGCAGAGCGTGACGGCGGCGATGCCGGCCGAGTTCAGGACGGTGCGTCGGGTCGGGAGCTGCTGGGCGGTCATCGAGGCCTCCTCGGAACGGTTGGCCAAACAGTAGAACCTTCAACCACGTGTGTGGCTGTGCCCAACCTGTGAATCCCGCATGCGTTGTGCTGCGGGACCGGCACCTTCCCTTTCGGCGCGCCGAGGAACCAGGCTACCTGTCGTGATCTGGCCACGCGTGCTGTCCCGTCGGTCACTGCTGTCACGCCGAGCGGCTTCCGTGGCTGGATCGCGTCACCACCGATCCGGCACCGCCTTGGCACAGCGGTGATGCGGCTGGGCGTCGGGACGGGACTGTCGTCCGCGGTGCCTATGCTGACGGCATGGCTGACCCGGCGAGCTACCGACCGGCGACCGGCACCATCCCCACGGGCCCGGGCGTCTACCGGTTCAGCGACCCGGACGGCCGGGTCATCTACGTCGGCAAGGCGATCAACCTCCGGCAGCGGCTGAACTCGTACTTCGCCGATCCGGCGGCCCTGCACTTCCGCACCCAGACCATGGTCCGCACCGCGGCGAAGGTCGAGTGGACCCTGGTGCGCAATGAACTCGAGGCCCTGCAGCTCGAGTACACCTGGATCAAGCAGTTCGAACCCCGGTTCAACATCAAGTACCGCGACGACAAGTCCTATCCGTGGGTGGCGGTCACCTGGTCGGAGGAGTTCCCCCGCGTCTTCGTCGGCCGCGGCAGCAAGCGCAAGGGCACCCGCTACTTCGGCCCGTACGCGCAGGCCTGGGCGATTCGCGACACGATCGACTCGCTGCTGCGGGCCTTCCCGATGCGGTCGTGCACGAAGGGTGTGTTCAACAGCGCTCGAGCGTCCGGCCGGCCGTGCCTGATGGGCTACATCGGCAAGTGCTCCGCGCCGTGCGTCGGCCGGATCGACGCCGACGCTCACCGCGAACTCGTCCAGGACATGTGCGACTTCCTCGCCGGCCGCACCGGCGCCCTCGTCCGGCGCCTGGAGTCGGAGATGTACATCGCCTCCACCAACCTCGAGTTCGAGCGGGCAGCGGTGCTGCGCGACCAGCTGGCCGCGCTGCGGCAGGCCACCGAGCGCAACGCGATCGTGCTCGGCGACGGCACGGACGCCGATGTGGTCGCCCTCGCCGAGGACCCGCTCGAGGTGGCCGTCCAGGTGTTCCACGTCCGGGACGGGCGGGTGCGCGGCGAGCGCGGCTGGGTCGCCGAGCGCAGCGACGACGCCGACACCGGCGACCTGATCGAGCAGTTCCTGCTACAGCTCTACGCCGATGCCGACGCGGACGCCGTCCCGCCACTGGTGCTGCTGCCCGCGCTGCCCTCGTCCGCCGACGTGCTCGCGCAGCTGCTCGGCGAGCAGCGGGAGGGCACGGTGCGGCTGAGGGTGCCCCAGCGTGGCGACAAGGCGGCCCTGTTGCAGACCGCCGCCCGCAACGCCACGGAGGCCCTCACCCTGCACAAGGTGCGCCGGGCCAGCGATCTGTCCACCCGCAATCGTGCGCTGGAGGAGCTGCAGGAGGCCCTCGACCTGCCGCAGGCGCCGCTGCGGATCGAATGCTACGACGTCTCCCACACCCAGGGCAGCGAGGTCGTCGCATCGATGGTGGTGTTCGAGGACGGACTGGCGCGGAAGGGCGAGTACCGCCGGTTCGTCATCCGGACGGTCGAGGGCAGCAACGACGTCGGCGCCATGCACGAGGTGATCACCCGCCGGTTCGCCCGGCTGCTGGAGGAGCGCCGCCAGGAGACCGCCGCCGACGAGACGGCGGAGTCCGGGCCGCTGCTCGTCGACCCCACCACCGGTGCGCCACGGAAGTTCGCCTACCTGCCGGCACTGGTCGTCGTGGACGGTGGCGCGCCTCAGGTGGCCGCGGCCGAGCGGGCGCTGGCGGAACTGGGCATCGTGGACGTGGCCCTGTGCGGCCTCGCCAAGCGGCTGGAGGAGGTCTGGCTGCCGGGCGAGGAGTACCCGCTGATCCTGCCGCGGACGAGCGAGGGACTGTACCTGTTGCAGCGGGTCCGGGACGAGGCGCACCGGTTCGCGATCACCCACCACCGCAACCGGCGCAGCGCGTCGATGGTCGAGTCGCTGCTGGACGACGTGCCCGGCCTCGGGGAGATCCGGCGCAAGGCGCTGATCACCTACTTCGGCTCGCTGCGCAAGCTGCGGGCGGCGAGCGTCGAGCAGATCGCGCAGGTGCCGGGCATCGGTCCGCGCACGGCCGCCGCGATCAAGGCGGCGCTGGAGGCCCACGAAGCTCCGGTCGCGGTGAACGTCACCACCGGCGAGGTCATCGAGGGTTGAGGCGGCCGGGGCGGATAATGAGCGCATGAACGACGCCGCGCCCGTGCAGCTGCTGGTGATCACCGGCATGTCCGGGGCAGGCCGGCGCACGGCCGGCCACACGCTCGAGGACCTCGGCTGGTTCGTGGTCGACAACCTGCCGCCCAGCATGCTGCCGGAGCTGATCGAGATCAGCCGCGAGCGCCAGTTCAGCCGGGTGGCAGTGCTGCTGGACGTGCGCAGCCGGTCGGACTTCCAGCAGATCCCGGCGGCCTTCGCCGCGCTGGGGGACGCCGGCGTCGTGCCCCAGATCCTGTTCCTCGACGCGAGCGACGAGGTCATCGTCCGCCGCCAGGAGTCCGTCCGCCGGCCGCTGCCGCTGCAGGGTTCGGGCCGGCTGCTGGACGGCGTCCGCAAGGAGCGGCAGCTGCTGGCCGGACTGCGAGCCAGTGCCGACCTGGTCATCGACACCACCTCGATCAACGTCCACGAACTGGCCTCGCGCGTGGCCAAGGCCTACGCCGATCCGGACGAGACGGAGCTGCAGCTGACCCTGATGTCCTTCGGCTTCAAGAACGGCATCCCCATCGATGCCGACATGGTCCTCGACGCGCGGTTCCTGCCGAACCCGCACTGGGTGCCGGCGCTGCGGCCGCAGACCGGTCTCGCCCAGCCGGTCTCCGCGTACGTGCTCGGGCAGGCCGACGCCGAGCCGTTCCTCGCCCACACGCTGGAGCTGATCGAGCTCGTCCGGCCCGGCTACGTGCGGGAGGGCAAGCGGCACGCCACCGTCGCCATCGGCTGCACCGGCGGCAAGCACCGTTCGACGGCGCTGGTGACCGAACTCGCCCGACGGCTGTCGGCCGAGGGTGTGCGTACCGAGGTCGTGCACCGGGATCTGGGCCTGGAGTGAACACCGAGTGAGCAGCTTCGTCCAGCCCCCTGCCGTGGTCGCCTTCGGTGGCGGCCACGGGCTCGCCGCGAGCCTGAGCGCGCTGCGCCAGCTCACCCACCGGCTGACGGCCGTGGTCACGGTCGCGGACGACGGCGGGTCGTCCGGCCGGCTGCGCGCGGAGTTCCCGATCCTGCCGCCCGGCGACCTGCGGATGGCGCTGGCCGCCCTCTGCGGCGACGACGAGGTGGGCCGTGCCTGGGCGGCGGTGCTGCAGTCCCGGTTCCCCGGTGAGGGTCCGCTGGGCGGGCACAGCATCGGCAATCTGCTGATCGCGGGACTGTGGCAGGAACTGGAGGACCCGGTCGACGGCCTCGACATGGTCGCGGCCATGCTCCACGTCGAAGGCCGCGTGCTGCCGATGGCGGCGGTGCCGCTGGTGATCGAGGCGGACGTGATCGGCGCCGATCGGGCCAAACCGGACGAGATCTCCCTCGTGGTGGGCCAGGAGGCGGTGGCGCTGGCCTCCGGCGAGATCGTGGACGTCCGGCTGACCCCGGCCGACCCGCCGGCGGTCCCCGAGGCGCTGCAGGCCATCCACGCCGCCGACTACCTCGTCCTCGGGCCCGGATCGTGGTACTCGTCGGTGATCCCGCACCTGCTCGTGCCGGAGCTGCTGGAGGCGATCCTGACCACCCGCGCCCGGCGGGTGCTCGCGCTCAACCTGGTGCCGACCGACGACGAGACCCCGGCGTACACCGCGTCCCGGCACATCGAGGTGCTGGCCGAGCACGCCCCCGGCCTGCGGCTGGACGCGGTGGTGGCCGACCCGACGTTCGCAGCCGACGATCCGCACCTGGCGGCCTACGTCGCGTCCCTCGGCGCGCGACTGGTGGTGGCACCTGTCCGGATGCGGGACGGAACGCCCCGTCATGACCCTCATCTGCTGGCCTCGGTTTATGCGGGGATCATGGGTCTGTAGGCTAAGCGACACCGTCCCCGGCGAAAGGCAGCGCAGTTCCACCATGGCGATGACGCAGCAGGTGAAGTCCGAGCTCGCCACCCTCGAGGTGGCCAAGCCGGAACTGCGCAAGGCGGAGGTGGCCGCGCTGCTGCGGTTCGCGAACGGCCTGCACATCGCCGGTGGCCGGATCGTGGTCGAGGCCGAGCTGGACACCGGCGCCGCCGCCCGCAGGCTGCGCACGGCGATCGCAGAGCTGTTCGGCTTCACCTGCGAGTTCGTGGTGATCACCGGCAGCGGGCTGCGCCGGGGCACGCGTTACGTCGTCCGGCTGATCCGGGACGGGGAGTCGCTCGCCCGCCAGACCGGGCTGATCGACCCGCGCGGCCGTCCCGTCCGCGGCCTGCCCGTGCAGATCGTCAACGGTGGTCTCGACGTCTCGGTCGCGGCCTGGCGTGGTGCGTTCCTCGCGCACGGCTCGCTCACCGAACCCGGCCGGTCGATGGCGCTGGAGGTCACCTGCCCCGGCTCGGAGGCGGCCCTCGCCCTCGTCGGCGCGGCCCGGCGGCTGGGGATCGGCGCCAAGGCCCGCGAGGTGCGCGGCATCGACCGGGTGGTGATCCGGGACGGGGACGCGATCGCCGCGATGCTGACCCGGCTCGGCGCGCACGAGTCCGTCCTGGCCTGGGAGGAACGCAGGATGCGCCGCGAGGTGCGTGCGTCCGCGAACCGGCTGGCGAACTTCGACGACGCCAACCTGCGCCGCTCGGCCCGCGCTGCGGTGGCCGCCGGTGCCAGGGTCAAGCGGGCGCTGGAGATTCTCGGCGACGACATCCCCGAGCACCTGCTGGTCGCGGGCAAGCTCCGGCTCGAGCACAAGCAGGCCAGTCTCGAAGAGCTCGGTCAGCTGCACGTGCCACCGCTCACCAAGGACGCTGTCGCGGGCCGGATCCGGCGGTTGCTGGCGACGGCGGACAAGCGCGCCGGGGAACTCGGCATTCCCAACACCGAGGCGGGGCTGACCCCCGACCTGCTGGAGGACGACGCGTGACCGGTCCGGATCGACGGTCCGGGTAACCCCGCCAGCAGTGAACCGCTAGGGTGGAACCGAACACGGCTGGTCGGAACCGGCCGGGTACACCGTTCGTAAAGGAGACCCTCAGACTATGACCGTCAAGGTTGGCATCAACGGCTTCGGCCGGATCGGCCGCAACTACTTCCGCGCACTGGTGGCTTCGGGCGCCGATCTCGACGTGGTGGCAGTCAACGACCTCACCGACAACGCGACCCTCGCGCAGCTGCTCAAGTACGACTCGATCCTGGGCCGTTTCCCGGGCGAGGTCACCTACGACGAGAAGGCTCTGTACGTCGATGGCAAGGAGATCAAGGCCTTCGAGGAGCGCGACCCGGCCAACCTGCCGTGGGGTGAGCTCGGCGTCGACATCGTGATCGAGTCCACCGGCTTCTTCACCGACGCGGCCAAGGCCAAGGCGCACCTCGACGCCGGCGCGAAGAAGGTGATCATCTCCGCCCCCGCGAAGGGCGAGGACATCACGATCGTGATGGGCGTCAACGACGACACCTACGACCCCGCGGCGCACAACATCATCTCCAACGCGTCCTGCACCACGAACTGCCTGGCCCCGCTGGCCAAGGCGCTGAACGACGGCATCGGCATCGTCAAGGGCCTGATGACCACGATCCACGCCTACACCCAGGACCAGAACCTGCAGGACGCCCCGCACAAGGACCTGCGTCGCGCCCGCGCCGCCGCCCTGAACATCGTCCCGACCACCACCGGCGCGGCGAAGGCCGTCTCCCTGGTGCTCCCGGAACTGAAGGGCAAGCTCGACGGCTACGCGCTGCGCGTCCCGGTGCCGACCGGCTCCGTGACCGACCTGACCTTCGAGGCCTCCCGCGACACCACCGTCGACGAGATCAACGCGATCGTGAAGGCGGCCGCCGAGGGCCCGCTGAAGGGCATCCTGGAGTACAGCGACGACCCGATCGTCAGCAAGGACATCGAGACCTACCCGCTGTCCAGCATCTTCGACGCGCCCCTGACCAAGGTCATCGGCAACCAGGTGAAGGTCGTCTCCTGGTACGACAACGAGTGGGGCTACTCCAACCGGCTGGTCGACCTGACCTCCCTGGTCGGCTCGAAGCTCTGACCTGACCCACAACCAAAGCATCGGGCCGGCTCGCGTGGAAACGCGGGTCGGCCCGTTGCATGACATACCTTTTCCAGAAAGGACCGACTGGTGAAGTCCGTATCCGACCTCGGTGACCTCCGGGGCAAGCGGGTCCTGATCCGCTGTGATTTCAACGTGCCGCTGGACGGCGAGACCATCACCGACGATGGCCGGATCCGTGCCGCGCTGCCCACCCTCACCGAGCTCAAGGACGCCGGCGCCAAGGTGGTCGTGATGGCCCACCTCGGCCGTCCCAAGGGGAAGGTGGCCCCCGAATTCTCGCTCGCTCCCGTCGCGAAGCGGCTCGGCGAGCTGATCGGCGCGCCGATCACGCTGGCCGCCGACGTGGTCGGTGAGAGCGCGCAGGCGACCGTCGCCGGCCTCGCGGACGGCGAGATCGCGCTGCTGGAGAACGTCCGCTACGAGCCCGCCGAGGAGTCCAAGGTGGACGCCGAGCGTGAGGACCTCGCGGCGAAGTACGCGGCTCTCGGCGACGTGTTCGTCTCCGACGGCTTCGGTGTGGTGCACCGCAAGCAGGCCTCGGTCTACGACGTGGCCAAGCTGTTGCCCAACGCCGCCGGCCACCTCGTGGCCAAGGAGGTCGAGGTGCTGAAGAAGCTCACCGAGAACCCCGAGAGCCCCTACGTGGTGGTGCTCGGCGGGGCGAAGGTGGCCGACAAGCTGGGCGTCATCGACAACCTGCTGAAGGTCGCCGACACCCTCGTGATCGGCGGCGGCATGGCGTACACCTTCCTCAAAGCGAAGGGCTACGAGGTCGGCACGTCGCTGCTCGACGCCGAGAAGGTCGACACCTGCGCGGGCTACCTCGAGCGGGCGACCGCAGCGGGCAAGCAGATCCTGCTGCCGGTCGACGTCCGGGTGGTGAAGGAGCTCGACATCTCCGGCCGCTACGCCAGCGAGGTGACCATCGTCGAGGCCGACGCGATCCCGGCCGACTCCGAGGGCGCCGACATCGGGCCGGCCTCGGAGGCGCTGTTCGCCGACGCGATCACCGGTGCGAGGACGATCTTCTGGAACGGCCCGATGGGCGTGGCCGAGATCGCCTCCCTGGCCAGCGGCACCGAGGCCGTGGCCAAGGCGCTCGCCGCGTCGAGCGGCTTCTCCGTCGTGGGTGGTGGCGATTCCGCTGCCGCCATCCGCAACCTGGGCTTCGGCGACGACGAGTTCGGTCACATCTCGACCGGCGGCGGCGCCTCCCTGGAATACCTGGAGGGCAAGGTGCTCCCGGGTCTCGCTGTGCTCGAAGGAGAGAACTGACATGGCTCGCACGCCATTGATGGCCGGCAACTGGAAGATGAACCTCAACCACGTCGAGGCCACCGGCCTGGTGCAGAAGCTGGCCTGGACGCTGGCCGACGCCACCTACGACGCCGAGAAGTCGGAGGCGGCGGTGATCGTCCCGTTCACCGACATCCGGACCGTGCAGACGCTGGTCGAGGGTGACAGGCTGCCGCTGAAGTTCGGCGCGCAGGACGTCTCCGTCCATGCGTCGGGCGCCTACACCGGCGAGGTGTCGGCGGACATGCTGGCCAAGCTGAACTGCGCCTACGTGGTGGTCGGGCACTCCGAGCGCCGCGAGTACCACGGCGAGACCGACGCGCTGATCGGCGCCAAGGCGAAGGTGGTGTTCGAGGCCGGGATGACCCCGATCATCTGCTGTGGCGAGGTGCTGGAGATCCGCAAGCAGGGCACGCACGTCGAGCACGTGCTGGGCCAGATCGAGGAGTGCCTGGCCCCGCTGACCGCCGAGCAGGTCGCGGCGGCGGTGATCGCCTACGAGCCGGTCTGGGCGATCGGCACCGGCGAGGTGGCCACCCCGGACGACGCCCAGGAGGTCTGTGGCGCGATCCGTGGCTACGTGGCGGAGACCTTCGGCGCCGAGGCCGCCGAGGCCGTCCGGATCCAGTACGGCGGCTCGGTGAAGGCCAGCAACGTCGTCGAGATCATGGCCCAGCCCGACGTGGACGGTGCCCTCGTCGGCGGCGCGAGCCTGAACGCCGAGGAGTTCGCGAAGATCGTGATGTTCTACTCTTCGATCGGCTGACGATCCCCCGTCCGCCGAACGCCACCGTTACGGTCAAACGCCACTGCCCAGGGTGTGGCGAATGACCGGAACGGTGGCGTTCGGCGCAGGATGGGGCCGTTTCGTTGATGGGGTTCCGCGTGAGTTAGGATTCTCGGCGTGATCCTGCTCCCGCTGATGACCTGGCCGATCGTGACGCTCAACATCGTGCTGATCCTGACCAGTATCGTCCTGGCGCTGTTCATCCTGCTGCACAAGAGCCGCGGCGGCGGCATGTCCGACCTGTTCGGCGGCGGGATGACCACAGGCATGGGCGGAACCTCCGTCGCGGAGCGGAACCTCGACCGGCTGACCATCACGGTCGGCCTGGTCTGGCTGGCCAGCATCGTCGGACTGCTGGTGCTCTACCGGTACTTCCCCGAGGTCGGGACGCTGGGCTGAGTCAGCCCCAGGCAGCAAGGAGTCAAAGCACGTGGTTGGTGGTAGCGCGATTCGCGGCAGCCGGGTCGGAGCCGGTCCGATGGGAGAGGCGGAGCGCGGCGACGCGGCCCCCCGCCTGTACGTCTCGTACTTCTGTGCCAACCGGCACGAGACCCGTCCGGCGTTCGCGGCCGACGCCGCCGTCCCGGACAGCTGGGACTGCCCGCGCTGCGGGCTGCCGGCGAACCTCGACTCGGAGAACCCGCCGCCTCCGCCGAAGACTCAGCCGTACAAGACGCACCTGGCCTACGTGAAGGAGCGCCGGACGGAGGCCGAGGCGGTCGCCATCCTCGCGGAGGCCCTGGACTCGCTGCGCGCCCGCAGGGCCTCCGGCGAGGTCATCTACTAGCCCGCCAATCGCTCGTCGAGTAACCACCAATCGTTCGTCGAGCTTGTCGAGACGCGGCGAGGTCTCGACAAGCTCGACCAGCGGTTGGTTGGGGGCCTGACCAGCGGTTTGTCTTGGGCCCGACAAGCGGTCTGCTCAGGACAGGCAGTCGAAGTAGGGCAGCTCGGACGCCGCCGAGGAGTCGACCAGCCACAGGGTGCGGTCGCCGCCGGCGACGCGGGCGGCGGGCAGGCTGCTGTCGCCGGCGAGCGAACGGGCGAGCGCGTTCGACTTCTCCGCGCCGCTGACCAGGAACCAGACCTGGTCGGACTCGTTCAGCCTCGGGATGGTCAGGCTGATCCGCTCGGGCGGTGGCTTCGGGGCATCGCTGACCCCGATCACCGGCTGGGTGGTCGGCTCGCCCGACGGGTGGTTGGGGAAGATGGAGGCGACGTGCCCGTCCGGCCCCATGCCCAGCAGGCACAGGTCGAAGCGGGTGTCGCCGAGTTCTTTCGCGTAGGTGGCGGCGGAGGCGCCGGCGTCGATGACCCCGTCCGCGCTCGGCATCGGGTGGGTCCGGGCGGGATCCAGCTGGAAGTGCCGGGCCAGGAGCGCCAGCGTCGGTCCGGCGTTGCGTTCCGGGTCGTCCGTGGGGAGGAACCGCTCGTCGCCCCACCACAGCTCGAGCCGGGACGGGTCGAGGTCCGAACCGGCCACCAGCTCGCCGAGCCGCGCATAGATGGCATGGGCGATCCGGCCCCCGGTGAGGCACACCTGCGCGACGCGGCCGTCCCGCTGCAGCTCGACCAGCGTGGCCAGCAGGCGCAGCGCCGTGCGGTCGGCGAGCTCCACGGCGTCGGCGTGCCGCACGACCTGCGGCTGCGAGGTGGTCATCCGGCGCGTCCCCGGCCGTGGGCCGCGGCCCGGTCCAGACGTCTCACCAGTGCTGCCATGGTCTCAGCGTAGATCGGATCGTCCTCCAGCCGCCGCAGTTCCTCGGCCAGCAGCGTGTTCAGGTCGCGCCGGGGGAGTGCGACCAGTCGCTGCGGCAGGCCGGGCGCGGAGAAGGCGGCCAGGTTGCCGTCCGTCCGCATCACCCGGATCTCGTCGTCGGACGAGGACAGCACGACGCCGGTGATGCCGACGCCCGGCCGGCCCCGGTCGACGACCACCGGCACGTCCAGGCGGTCGGAGAGCCAGGCGGCGAGCAGCGTGCCGGCCGCGTTCTCCGGGGCCGCGGACACGGTCACCCCCGCCACCTCCATCGGGTAGGCGTCGAGCGCCGCCGCCAGCAGGCCCCGCCAGCGCGTCAGCCGGGTCCAGGTGAGGTCGGTGTCGCCGGGGCAGTAGTTCCGGGCCCGCACCTCCAGAGCGGCCAGCGGGCTCGGGTCACCCATCGCGTCGGTGATCCGGCGGGTCGCCAGGCGGCCGATCGGATCCACCCCGGGCGCCTGGGGCGAGCGTCCCGGCCACCACACGATCACCGGCAGGTCGGGCAGCAACAGCGGCAGCACCACGGACTCCCGGTGCTGTTGCAGCGCTCCGTGGAACTTGCAGGTGACGATCTCGCCGGGCGTGCCCTCGCCGGCCTGGACCTGGGCGTCGAGGCGGTCGGCCCGCGCCCGCCCGTTGACCAGCAGCAGGATCCGGGACGGGTGCTCGCGGCCCGCCTCGAGGCAGGCCTCGAGCGCCCGGTCGAACCCGGCAAGGTCCGCGATCACGACGAGGGTGAAGACGAGGCCGGACGTGCCGCCGAGGTTGTGCCGGGCCTGCGCGATGCCCTGCTGGATCTCGGCAGCATTGGTGTCGGGGAGGTTCACGATCATCGGTCTTCTCCTACGGGCGTCGCCAGCTGAAGCCGTCACGGGCGAGCATGTCCACGGCGGACTGCGGCCCCCACGTGCCGGCCGAGTAGTGCTCGGGTGGGCCGTCCAGCTCGGCCCAGCGGTCCAGCACCGGGTCGAGGATCCGCCAGGACAGCTCCACCTCCTCGGGCTGCGGGAACAGCGGCTCCGAGCCGAGCAGGACGTCGAGCAGCAGGCGCTCGTACGCCTCAGGGCTCGACTCGGCGAAGGACGTGCCGTAGCCGAAGTCCATGTTCACGTCGCGGATCTCCATCGGGGTGGCCGGCACCTTCGCGCCGAAGCGGAGCGTGATGCCCTCGTCCGGCTGGATCCGCAGCACCAGCGCGTTGGTGCCCAGCGAGCGCACGTCCGTGCCGGGGAACGGCAGGTGCGGGGCCGGCCGCAGGTTCAGCGCGACCTCGGTGACCCGGCGGGGGAGTCGCTTGCCCGCGCGCAGGTAGAACGGGACGCCGGCCCAGCGGCGGTTGTCGATGTCGACCCGGATGGCGGCGTAGGTGTCGGTGCGGGAACCGGCGGGGATGCCCTGTTCCTCGAGGTAGCCCGGCACCTCCTCGCCGCCCACCCAGCCGGAGCCGTACTGGCCGCGGGCGGTGTGGGCGTCCAGGTCGGCGGGAGTTCTCGCGGCCGCCAGCACCTTGCGCTTCTCCGAGCTGAGCTCGTCCGCGCCGAACGAGGTCGGCTCCTCCATCGCGGTGAGGGCAAGGAGCTGCAGCAGGTGGTTCTGGATCACGTCGCGGGCGGCGCCGATGCCGTCGTAGTAGCCCGCGCGGCCGGCGATGCCGATGTCCTCGGCCATGGTGATCTGCACGTGGTCGATGTAGTTGCGGTTCCAGATCGGCTCGAACATCGTGTTCGCGAACCGGAAGGCCAGGAGGTTCTGCACGGTCTCCTTGCCGAGGTAGTGGTCGATCCGGAAGATGCTGGACGGCTCGAACGCGCGGGCGAGCTTGCGCTCGAGCTGCCGGGCGCTGGCCAGGTCGTGGCCGAACGGCTTCTCGATGACCACCCGTCGCCAGGAACCCTTCGGCCGGTCGGCGAGGCCGTGGCGGCGCAGCTGCGCGACCGCCGTGTCGAACACGCCGGGCGGCACGGAGAGGTAGAACGCGTGGTTGCCGCCGGTGCCCTGCCGCTCGTCCAGGTCGGTGAGGGTCTGCTTGAGCTGCTCGAACGACTCGTCGGAGTCCATGTCGCCCGGCACGAACCGGATGCCCTCCAGCAGCTGCTTCCAGACGTCCTCGCGGAACGCCGTCCGCGCGTGCTGCCGGACGGCGTCCGCCACGACGTCCGCGAAGTGCTCGGCCGCCCAGTCGCGGCGGGCGAAGCCGACCAGCCCGAATCCGGGCGGCAGCAGGCCGCGGTTGGCCAGGTCGTAGACGGCGGGCAGCAGCTTCTTGCGGGCGAGATCGCCGGTGACGCCGAACAGCACCAGCGCGGACGGCCCGGCCATCCGGGGCAGTCGCGGGTCCCTCGGATCGCGGAGCGGGTTCATCACCTCACAGACTGTACCCAGACCAGCGCCGGGGGTCGCGCGCCCGGGGCGGGTGGTGGCTAGACTGCTCGGACTTGTTGCAGCACCACGATCGGGGGGCGGGCTTGAAACCAGCCGAGGAGGGCGCTCCGCTGCCCGCCCTTGCACAGGGCGACTGGAGGGCCGTGGCCGGAGCGTACGTGGCTCTCGCCAAGCCGAGGATCATCGAGCTGCTGCTCGTGACCACCGTGCCCGCCATGTTCCTCGCCGCGGGAGGCTTCCCCGACTGGCAGCTGGTGCTCTGGACGCTGCTCGGCGGCACGGCCGCGGCCGGCAGCGCGAACGTGTTCAACTCCGTCCTCGATGCGGACATCGACGCCCGGATGCGCCGGACGCACCGCCGGCCGATGGCGCGGGACCTGGTGTCGCCCGGCCGCGCGCTGGCGTTCGGCGCCGTGCTGGGGATCGCGGCCACCCTGATCCTCGGCCTCGGGGCGAACTGGCTGTCCGCGACGCTCGCGCTCGTCGCGAACCTCTACTACGTGTTCGTCTACACGATGGCGCTCAAGCGACGCACGTCGCAGAACATCGTCTGGGGCGGCATCGCCGGCTGCTTCCCGCCGCTGATCGGCTGGACGGCGGTCACGGGCTCGGTCGCCTGGCCGCCGCTGGTGCTGTTCGCGATCGTCTTCGCCTGGACGCCGCCGCACACCTGGGCGCTGGCCCTGCGCTACCGCGAGGACTACCTCAACGCCCACGTGCCGATGCTGCCGGTCGTCGCCCCGCCGGTGCGGGTCGCCTGGCGGATCCTCGCGTACAGCGCCCTCACCGTCGCGGTCAGCCTGCTGCTGTGGCCGGTGGCCGGCACCGGCTGGCTCTATCCGGTGGTCGCGGCCGTCGCCGGGGCCGCGATGCTGGCCGAGGCATCAGCACTCCTGCTGAGGGCCCGCCGGGGCCTGATGGACGCCGCCCTGAAGCCCATGCGGCTGTTCCACCTCTCCAACAGCTACCTCGCGATCGTGTTCATCGCCGCCGCCGTGGACCCGCTGCTCTTCTGAGGGGCGGGGCGGGTGAGCCACCACAGGTGCGCCAGCGCGGCGGTGAACAGGGCGGTGCCGAGCATGTGCAGCGCGACCAGCGCGGGCGGCAGGCCGAGGAAGTACTGCGCGTAGCCGACGGCACCCTGCAGCAGTTCGACCACCAGGAGCAGCACCACGGCGCGACGGACCGCAGGCTCCCGCCGTACCGGCCAGAGCAGGACGAGCGTCGTGGCGACCACCGCCCACACCGTCAACGAGTGGACGCGGGCGGTCCAGAGCGTGTCCAGGCCGTTGCGGGCAGCGCCGCCGTCGCCGGAGTTGGGGCCAGCCCCGGTCACCACGATGCCGAGCAGCACGGCCAGCAGGCCCAGTCCGGACGCCGCCAGCACCAGCCACCGGACGAGCGGGCGCGTTGCGACCGGCGGCATCTCGTGAGCGTCGTGCACCATCAGCACGCAGAGCACGATCAGCGCGACCGAGACCACCATGTGCAGCCCCACCACCCACGGGTTCAGGGCAGTGAGCACCGACAGTCCGCCGATCACGGCCTGCGCCGGTATGCCCAGACCGGCCGCCAGCGCCGGGCCGCGGAGGCCGCGTCGGGGTCGGCCGGCCGCGTCCCGCGCCCGCCAGGCGGCGAGGAAGGTCCCGATCGCGACCGCCGCGAGCACGAAGGTCAGCAGCCGGTTGCCGAACTCGATGTAGGCGTGCAGCGGCGCGTCGCCGTGCGGGGTGTACGAGCCGGGCTCGCACTGCGGCCACGTGCTGCAGCCGAGCCCGGAGCCGGTGACCCGCACCAGGCCGCCGGTGACGACCAGGCCCATGTTCGCGACCAGGGACGCGACCGTCCAGCGCCGCAGGGCCGCGGGCGTGCCTACGAGGTCCATCGGAACACCTTCCTTGCCAGGACGAGGGCCCCCACGGCCCAGAGCAGGACGACGAGCAGCGGCCAGGGGTCGAAGCCGCCGTTCGCCCAGGTGCGCAGTGCCTCGCCCAGCGCCGTCGTCGGCAGGGCGCCCAGCAGCGGCTGCGCCCACGCGGGAAAGGCGGCGAGCGGCACCAGCAGACCACCCGCGGCGCCGAGCAGGTAGACCAGGTTCGCGAGGCCGAGGGTGAGTTCCGCGGACGCGCGTCCGGCGAGCGAGAGCGCCAGTCCCGCGAACGCCGCCAGCGCCAGCGGCACGACACCGGCGAGCACGAGGGTCTGCGGCCCCACGGGGCGCGGCGCCCAGCCGGCGAGGAGCCCGGCCACGACGAGCACCACGGCCTGGCCGAGGGCGACCAGCGCGATCATCGCCGCCTTGCCGAGCAACAGGTCGGAACGACGCAGCGGGGTGGCCGCCAGCCGCTCCAGCACCCCGTAGCGGCGCTCGAACGCCGTGGTGATCGCGGGGGAGGTGAAGCCGCTGGACCAGAGCCCCAGCGCGATCACCGACGCCACGAACGGCTCGCGGGCGATGCCGAACCGGGCACCGAGCGCCGCCTGGCCGACCACCAGCGCGAGCGGAATGACCAGGGCCAGCAGCAGCTGCTCGCCGTTGCGGACCAGCAACCGGGTCTCCATCAGGGCGTGGCGCACGATCCGGCCCGCGCGGGGCGCTGGTGCCGCTGCCGGACGCAGGTCGAGGCTCACCGCCCACCTCCGGGCGTGGTCAGGTCGAGGAACAGCTGTTCGAGGCTGCGGTCCGCGGTGAGCTCCGCGACGGTCCCGGTCGCCACCTGGTGGCCGGCGTTCAGCAGCACGACCCGGTCGGCCAGCCGCTCGGCCTCGTCCATGGCATGGGTGGTCAGCAGCACGGCGACGCCGGCGTCGCGGAGGTTGCGGATCAGCGCCCACACCTGTTGGCGGACGTGCGGGTCGAGGCCCGCGGTGGGTTCGTCGAGGAACAGCAGTCGGGGGCGTCCGACGATGGCGCCGGCGAGGTTCACCAGCTGCTGCTGGCCACCGGAGAGCCGACGGTAGGGCGTGGCCGCGAACAGCTCGATGCCCAACTCCGCGACCAGCTCGGCGACGGGCAGGGGAGCGGCGTAGAGCGAGGCCAGGTAGCTGAGCAGTTCGCGCGGGCGGACGCCGGACCACGCTCCGGTCGACTGGGGCATCAGACCCACGCCGTCGTTGGCGGACGGCGCCCCCGCGGGCCGGCCGAGCACGTCGATCCGGCCGGAGTCGGGCACCAGCAGCCCGGTGCAGCACCGGATCATGGTGGTCTTGCCGGCCCCGTTCGGACCGAGGACGGCGGTCACCTCGCCGGCCGCGGCGGTCAGGCTCAGCCCGGCCAGGATCTCCCGTCCACCCAGGCTCAGCCGGACGTCGGCGAGGGTCAGGACAGCGGGCACCCGCTCAGTGTAGGGAAGCGGGAACGCCGCTGCCCGGCCCCCTCGCGGGAACCGGGCAGCGGACGGGATCGGACGGGTCAGGCCTTGACCGGCTCCTCCACCGGAGCGGCCTCCGGCGCATCCTTCAGGTAGGCGAAGTCGGCCGCCGTGAGCATCGGCTGGTCGATCCGCATGCCGTAGAAGGACCGCCACACCATGTAGACGGACGCGAGGAAGAACACCACGGCCAGCACGCCGTTGACGGCGCTGTTGTTGATGATCAGCGACAGCTCGATCGCCAGCATGCCGAACAGGGTGGTGAACTTGATCACCGGGTTCAGGGCCACCGAGGAGGTGTCCTTGAACGGGTCGCCGACGGTGTCGCCGACGATCGAGGCGTCGTGCAGCTCGGTGCCCTTGGCCTGCAGATCGACCTCGACGATCTTCTTCGCGTTGTCCCAGGCGCCACCGGCGTTGGCCATGAAGATGGCCTGGTAGAGCCCGAACATGGCGATCGAGATCAGGTAGCCGATGAAGAAGAACGGCTCCACGAAGGCGAACGCCAGGGTGGCGAAGAAGATGCCCAGGAAGATGTTGAACATGCCCTTCTGGGCGTACTGGGTGCAGATCTCGACCACCCGCCGGGAGTCCTTCACCGATGCCTTGGTGGAGGTCTCCAGGTTGATGTTGGCCTTGATGAACTCCACGGCCCGGTACGCGCCGGTGGTGACCGCCTGGGTCGAGGCACCGGTGAACCAGTAGATGATCGCGCCGCCGGTGAGCAGGCCCAGCAGGAACGGCACGTGCAGCAGGGACAGGCTCGCGATGTTCTCGGTGAGGCTGTTGGTGAGGCCCATGATGATCGAGAAGATCATCGTGGTCGCACCCACGGCCGCGGTGCCGATCAGCACGGGCTTGGCGGTCGCCTTGAAGGTGTTGCCGGCGCCGTCGTTCGCTTCGAGCAGGTACTTGGCCCGCTCGAAGTTCGGGGTGATGCCGTAGTCACGCTTCAGTTCGTCCTCGATGCCGGGGACGGACTCGATCTGCGACAGCTCGTAGACGGACTGGGCGTTGTCGGTGACCGGACCGTAGGAGTCGACGGCGATCGTGACCGGGCCCATGCCCAGGAAGCCGAACGCGACCAGGCCGAGGGCGAACACGCCCGGGGCCAGCATGATCTCGGCCGGAATCTGGGTGGACACGGCGAAGGCGCCCGCCATCAGGCCGACGATCGCGATGCCCAGCCAGTAGGCCGAGAAGTTGCCGGCGACCAGGCCGGACAGGATGTCCAGGGACGGGCCGCCCTCCTTGGCCGACTTCACGACCTCCTCGACGTGCTTGGCCTTCACACCGGTGAACACCTTGACCAGTTCGGGGATGATCGCGCCGGCCAGGGTGCCGAAGCTGATGATCAGCGACAGCTGCCACCACAGGTTCGGGTTGCCCGGGATGTCCGACATCAGCATCGCCGAGATGATGAAGGTCAGCACGATCGAGACGATCGAGGTGATCCACACCAGCGAGGTGAGCGGGGTCTCGAACTCCATCTCGTCCGCGGTGCCGTACTTGGCCTTCGCCCACAGGCTGTTGCCGAAGTAGGACAGCGCGGAGGCCACCAGCATGATCGCGCGGATGAAGAAGATCCAGACCAGGAAGTGCGCCTGCAGGTCGCCCTGCACGCCCAGCAGGATGAAGGTGATCAGTGCGACGCCGGTGACGCCGTAGGTCTCGAAGCCGTCGGCGGACGGGCCGACCGAGTCGCCGGCGTTGTCACCGGTGCAGTCGGCGATGGTGCCCGGGTTGCGCGGGTCGTCCTCGCCGATCTTGAACACGATCTTCATCAGGTCGGAGCCGATGTCGGCGATCTTGGTGAAGATGCCGCCGGCGATCCGCAGCGCCGAGGCGCCCAGGGACTCGCCGATCGCGAAGCCGAGGAAGCAGGCGGTGGCGATGTCGGCCGGCAGGAACATCATGATCGCGAGCATCATGATCAGCTCGGTCGAGATCAGCATCATGCCCACGCTCATGCCCGAGCGCATCGGGATGTTGTAGACGTTGAACGGCTTGCCCTCCAGCGCGGCGAACGACGTGCGGGAGTTGGCGAAGGTGTTCAGCCGGATGCCGTACCACGCGATGCCGTAGGAGCCGGCCATGCCGATCAGCGCGAACGCCAGCACGATGAAGACCCGACCCCAGCCACCGGTGGTGTTCAGGAAGCCGAAGTAGACGAAGATCACCGCGCCGATGAAGGCGAACAGGGTGAGCAGGAACTTGCCCTGCTGCAGCAGGTAGGCCTTGCAGGTCTCGTAGATGAGCTCGGAGACGTCCCGCATCGACTGGTGCACGGGCAGGTTCTTGAGCTTCATGTAGCTGACCAGGCCGAAGGCGAAGCCGCCGATGCAGATCAGCAGGCCGATCAGCAGCAGGTACCAGCCGCTGATGCCGCCGACCGGAACGTGCAGGTCGGGCAGCGGGAGGTCGAATTCACTCTTGTGGGAGGTGTGGCCCGCCTCACCGGCGCCGCCCGTGGAACAGGCAGTCAGCGCGAGTGCGAGGAGCCCGAAGACCACGAACAGGCCCGACCGCACACGACTGTGCGACCGTCCTGTGGATGGTTGGGTATCGAGCGAGGGAGTCGTCACGATGCTTCCTTTGAAGGTGGTTGCTGGTTGTCGGCGACCTGTCACCTTTGACAAGACAAAGTCACCGCCAGCACTCTACGACGCCATGTCGTAGGAGAGGTAAACCTGCCATCTGCTGGAAAGTGCGGTCTTGCCATCCGGGCGTGTGCCTCGCGGTCGAGTTGAGGTGGGCGGAGAATAAGGTAAGAATGGCGTTGTGAAAAGCGATCCGGAACTGGACGCCGACGCCGTCGCGGCGGAGGCCGAGCAGCAGGCCGAGGACGCTTCCACGCGCAGCAGGGTCGCCCGTTCGATCCTGCAGCACGGTCCGTCCACGGCCAACGACCTCGCGCGGCGTCTGGGGCTCACCCCGGCCGCCGTGCGGCGCCACCTCACCGTCCTGGCGAGCACCGGGCAGGTGACCAGTCGCGAGCAGCGGGTCTACGGGCACCGCGGCCGCGGTCGTCCCGCGAAGGTCTTCGCGCTCACCGACGCCGGCAGGGCCGAGTTCTTCCAGGCCTATGACCGGCTGGCGATCGAGGCCATCGACTACCTGCGCGAGGTGGCCGGGCCGAGCGCCGTCGAGCAGTTCGCCGCGCAGGTCGCGGACGCGGTGTCCACGAGGTTCCGCAGCATCGCCGCGGAATACGACACCCCCACCGAGGCGTTGGTGGAGGCGTTGACCGCCGAGGGCTTCGTCGCGTCCCTGCAGCCCGTGGCCTCCGGCGTCCAGCTGTGTCAGTACCACTGTCCGGTCGCCCACGTGGCGGCCGCGTTCCCGCAGCTGTGCGAGGCAGAGACCAGGGCGTTCGCGACGCTGCTGGACTCCCACGTGCAGCGGCTGGCGACCATCGCGCACGGCGACGGGGTGTGCACCACCCACGTGCCGCGGCCGGTGTCGGCGGCCATGCATCCGACTACCAGCGAAAAGGGTTGACGATATGACTTCCACTGCTCCGGTCGCACCGGGCCTGGGTGCCACCCAGGAAGAGCACCTGAAGGCCCTCGGCCACTACCAGTACGGCTGGCGGGACTCCGACATCGCGGGCGCGACGGCCCGGCGCGGCCTCACCGAGGACGTCGTCCGCAACATCTCCGCGCTGAAGGACGAGCCGGAGTGGATGCTGAACACCCGGCTGAAGGCCCTGAAGCTGTTCGACCGCAAGCCCATGCCCGCCTGGGGCGCGGACCTGTCCGGGATCGACTTCGACAACATCAAGTACTTCGTGCGCTCGACCGAGAAGCAGGCCCAGACCTGGGACGACCTGCCCGACGACATCAAGCGCACCTACGACCGCCTGGGCATCCCCGAGGCCGAGAAGGCACGGCTGGTGGCCGGCGTGGCCGCGCAGTACGAGTCCGAGGTGGTCTACCACAAGATCAACGAGGAACTGGAGCGCCAGGGCGTGATCTTCCTCGACACCGACACCGGCCTGAAGGAGCACCCCGAGATCTTCGAGGAGTACTTCGCGTCGGTGATCCCGGTGGGGGACAACAAGTTCGCGTCCCTGAACACCGCGGTGTGGTCGGGCGGCTCGTTCGTCTACGTGCCGAAGGGCGTCCACGTCTCGATTCCGCTGCAGGCCTACTTCCGGATCAACACCGAGAACATGGGCCAGTTCGAGCGGACGCTGATCATCGCCGACGAGGGCTCCTACGTGCACTACGTCGAGGGCTGCACGGCGCCGATCTACTCGTCCGACTCGCTGCACTCGGCGGTGGTCGAGATCATCGTGAAGAAGAACGCCCGGGTGCGGTACACCACGATCCAGAACTGGTCGACGAACGTGTACAACCTCGTCACCAAGCGCGCCACCTGCTCCGACGGCGCGACCATGGAGTGGATCGACGGCAACATCGGCTCCAAGGTGACGATGAAGTACCCGGCCGTCTACCTGCTCGGCGAGCACTCCCGCGGCGAGACGCTGTCGATCGCCTTCGCCGGCGAGGGCCAGCACCAGGACGCCGGCTCGAAGATGGTGCACGCCGCGCCGCACACGTCGTCCTCGATCATCAGCAAGTCGGTCGCGCGCTCCGGTGGCCGCTCGTCCTACCGCGGCCTCGTGCAGGTGCAGGAGGGTGCGCACCACTCCGCCAGCTCGGTGAAGTGCGACGCGCTGCTGGTCGACAACGTGTCCCGTTCCGACACCTACCCCTACGTCGACGTCCGTGAGGACGACGTGTCGATGGCCCACGAGGCCACCGTGTCGAAGGTGAGCGAGGACCAGCTCTTCTACCTGATGAGCCGGGGCATGGGCGAGGACGAGGCCATGGCGATGATCGTGCGCGGCTTCGTGGAGCCGATCGCCCGCGAACTGCCGATGGAGTACGCGCTCGAACTGAACCGCCTGATCGAGCTGCAGATGGAAGGGGCCGTGGGCTGAGCCCGCGGCTGCGAACGAGAGAGAAGAAGCGTTGACTGCTGTGCCCAATGTCGCCGAGGCGGTGGAGACGAAAGTCGAGTCCCACCTGCACCCCGTCGCGTCCTTCGACCTTGCCGACCACCCGGTGCCCACCGGCCGCGAGGAGGTGTGGCGGTTCACCCCGCTGCGCCGGCTGCGCGGCATGCTGGACGGGACGCCGAGCACCGCGCACCTGGGCGTGCACACCACGCTGCCGGACGGCGTGAGCGTACGCGAGATCACGACGGCCGAGGCCGTCGCCCTCGGTGTGCCTGCTCCGGTGGACCGGCCGTCCGCGCTCGCCGTGGCGCAGGCCGGAGGCGCGATCCTGGTCGAGGTGCCGCCGGGCAGGGAGCTGCACGAGCCGGTGCTCGTCGAACTGGCCGGTTCCGGTCTCGACGAGCAGGTCTACGGCCAGGTGGTGTTCTCCGTCGGCGCCTACGCCGGCGCGACGATCGTGCTGCGGCACACCGGCTCGGCGCGCTATGCGTCCAGCGTGTCCGTGCTGGTCGGTGAGGGTGCGAACCTCAACTTCGTCGGCCTGCAGGACTGGGCGGACGACACCGTCCACGTCGGGCACGTCGGGCTCAGGATCGGCAGGGACGCCCGGGTGCGCACGGTCACCGCGAGCCTCGGGGGCGACCTGGTGCGGCTGGTGGAGACCGCCGAGTACGAGGGACCCGGCGGTGAGCTGGAGCAGTTCGGCCTCTACTTCGTCGACGCCGGCCAGCACATCGAGCACCGGCTGTTCGTCGACCACAACGCCCCGCACACCCGCAGCCGGGTCGACTACCGCGGCGCGCTGCAGGGCAAGGGCGCGCACTCGGTGTGGGTGGGCGACGTGCTGATCCGCACCGTGGCCGAGGGCATCAACACCTACGAGACCAACAAGAACCTCGTCCTCACCGACGGCTGCCGGGCCGACTCGGTGCCGAACCTGGAGATCGAGACCGGGGAGATCGAGGGCGCCGGCCACTCCTCGACCACCGGCCGCTTCGACGACGAGCAGCTGTTCTACCTGCGTTCCCGGGGCATCCCCGAGGACGAGGCGCGCCGGCTGGTCGTGCACGGCTTCTTCGCCGACATCATCCGGCGGATCGGGGTTCCCGAGGTGGAGACCCGGCTGCTGGCGGCGGTGGAGAAGGAGCTGGAGATCATCGTCGGCCCTTCGGCCGGCTCAGGGAGCGATGAGGCGGGTGCCGCGTGAGCTTCGTCCGCGCGTGTGCGGTCGCCGAGGTGCCGGTGGGGGCCGCCATCCCGGTGGACCTCGGCGGTGACGCCGACATCGCCGTGGTGAACACGGTGGAGGGCTTCTTCGCGATCCGGGACGTGTGCTCCCACGCGGAGGTGCCGCTCACCGACGGCGAGGTCGACGGTTGCACGATCGAGTGCTACATGCACGGCTCCCGCTTCGACCTGCGCACAGGGCAGCCGCTGGAACTCCCGGCGACCCAGCCCGTCCCGACCTACCCCGTCCGCGTGGACGAGGGCAGCGTCTTCATTGACCCAGACAATCCGATCGAGTACCAGGAGCAGTAAGTGTCAGAACTCCGCATCAGCGACCTGCGCGTCGAGGTCCAGACCGAGAGCGGGCCGAAGGAGATCCTCAAGGGGGTCAACCTCACCGTCCGCAGCGGCGAGGTGCACGCCATCATGGGCCCGAACGGCTCCGGCAAGTCCACCCTGGCCTACTCGATCGCCGGCCACCCCAAGTACGTGATCACCGGTGGCTCGGTGACCCTCGACGGCGTCGAGCTGACCACGCTCACCGTCGACGAGCGCGCCCGAGCGGGGCTGTTCCTCGCCATGCAGTACCCGATCGAGGTGCCCGGGGTGTCGGTGGCGAACTTCCTGCGCACGGCGAGGACAGCCCTGAGCGGCGAGGCGCCGAAGGTGCGCACCTGGGTGAAGGACGTGAACGTCGCTCTGGAGCGGGTCGGCCTGGACGGCTCTTTCGCCGCCCGCTCGCTGAACGAGGGCTTCTCCGGCGGCGAGAAGAAGCGCAACGAGATCGCGCAGCTCGAACTGCTGAACCCCAAGTTCGCGATCCTCGACGAGACCGACTCCGGCCTCGACATCGACGCGCTGCGGATCGTCTCCGAAGGCGTCAACCGGTACACCGCGCAGGGCGATCGCGGCCTGCTGCTGATCACGCACTACACGCGGATCCTGAACTACATCAAGCCCGACTTCGTGCACGTGTTCGTGGACGGTCAGGTCGTCGAGGAGGGCGGCGTGGAGCTGGCCGACCGGCTCGAGATCGAGGGCTACGACCGGTTCGTCCGCGCGGCCAGGGTCGATGCCTGAGCAACTGCCCGGCTACGACGTCGAGGCCGTCCGCGCCGACTTCCCCATCCTGAAGCGCAGGGTGGGGGAGTGGCCGCTGGCCTACCTCGACTCGGCGAACACCTCCCAGAAGCCCGCGCGGGTGGTCGAGGCGATCGCCCGGCACTACCTCGAGCACAACGCCAACGTCGCCCGCGCCATGCACACGCTGGGCAGCGAGGCGACCGAGGCGTTCGAAGGAGCCCGGGCGAAGGTCGCGGCGTTCATCGGCGCGGCGGGGCCGCAGGAGGTCGTGTTCACCAAGAACGCGTCCGAGGCGCTGAACCTGGCCGCGCACACCCTCGGCGGGCGGCTGGCGCCCGGGGACGAGATCGTCATCACGGTGGCCGAGCACCACTCCAACATCGTGCCGTGGCAGTTGCTCGCGCAGCGTACCGGCGCGGTCCTGCGCTGGTTCGACATCACCGCGGACGGCCGGCTCGACCTGGAGCGGGCGGTCGCCGAGGGTCTGATCAACGAGCGCACCCGGATCGTGGCGGTGGCGTGGGTCTCGAACGTGCTGGGCACGGTGAACCCGGTCGCCGAGATCGCCGGAATGGCGCACCGGGTGGGCGCGCACGTCGTCGTGGACGGCTCCCAGGGCGTCCCGCAGTTGCCCACCGACGTCGCGACGCTCGGAGCCGACCTGCTGGCGTTCACCGGCCACAAGATGCTCGGCCCGACCGGCATCGGCGTGCTCTGGGGACGGTACGACCTGCTGGAGACCCTGCCGCCGTTCCTCGGCGGCGGCGAGATGATCGAGGTCGTGAAGCTGAGTGGGTCGACCTTCGCGCCGCCACCGCGGCGGTTCGAGGCCGGCACGCCGCCGATCGCGCAGGCCGTGGGCCTGGGCGCGGCGATCGACTACCTCGAGACGCTCGGCATGGCCAACGTCGCCGCGCACGAGCAGCAGGTCACGGCCTACGCGCTGGAGCGGCTGCAGCGGGTCGAGGGCGTGTCGATCCTCGGGCCGACCGAGGCCGTCGACCGGGGCGGGGCCATCGCGTTCACCCTGACCGCGGCGGACGGCACCGACGTGCATCCGCACGACGTGATGCAGTTCCTGGACGCCCGCGGCATCGCCGTCCGTGGCGGGCACCACTGCGCGCGTCCCCTGCACGAACGGCTCGGGCTCACCGCGTCCACGCGGGCTTCTGGGTATCTGTACACCACGGAGGCCGAGTTCGACGCGCTCGCCGACGGCCTGGCCTACGTCCGCGACTTCTTCGGAGGCAGACGATGAGCGTGGAAGCCATGTACCAGGAGATCATCCTCGACCACTACAAGGCCAAGCACCACAGCGGCCTGCGCGAGCCGTACCAGGCGCAGGTGACGCACGTGAACCCCACGTGCGGCGACGAGGTGATGCTGCGTGTCGCACTCGACGGTGACCGGGTGGTCGACGTGTCCTACGAGGGCGTCGGCTGCTCGATCTCGCAGGCGTCCACGTCGGTGATGACCGACCTGGTGATCGGCAGGACGGTGGCCGAGGCGCTCGACCTGCACACCGAGTTCACCGAGATGATGCACAGCCAGGGCAGGGCCGAGCCCGACGAGGAGCGCCTGGAGGACGCGGTGGCGTTCGTCGGCGTCGCCCAGTTCCCCGCCCGGGTGAAGTGCGCGCTGTTGGGCTGGTCGGCGTTCAAGGACGCCGCGGCGCAGGCCCTCGCCGCCGAAGGGAAGGAATCCGAATGACCCAGTACCCCCGTCCGTCCGATCTGGTCCAGGACACGTTCCCCGATGCGGCCACCGCGGCGCCGAGCGAGGAGGACGTGCTCGAGGCGATGAAGGACGTCGTCGACCCCGAGTTGATGGTGAACGTCGTCGACCTCGGACTCGTCTACGGCGTGACCATCGACGAGCAGAACAACGCCACCATTGACATGACCCTCACGTCGCCCACCTGTCCGCTCACCGACCGGCTCGAGTACGACACCCAGCTGGCCCTGGAGGGGCTGGTGAACTCGGTGACGATCAACTGGGTCTGGCTGCCGCCGTGGACCCTGGAGATGATCACCGAGGACGGCCGCGAGCAGCTGCGCTCGATCGGCTACAACCTGTAGTCCTCCCCGCTCACCGTTGGTCGGCTCATCCTCACCGTTGGTCGAGCCTGTCGAGACCCCTTCCCCTTCCGCAAATAATCTGATATCACTTAGCTATCAGATTTCTAGTGAGGGAGTGAGCCTCGATGTCCGAACAAGACCTGCCCCGCGACGCCCAGGAGACCGTTGGTGGTGAGCCGGCCGGCGTGCCGGTGGGCCATGAAGGCACCCGGGTCGAGATCGAGGAG
>NZ_JARKPQ010000170.1 GCF_029975155.1 Propionicimonas sp.
GAAGCGCCGCTGGGCCGAGTTCACCTGGGTGGCGGTCAATGTGATCGTGCTCAGCAGTTCCGGGTGGTTCATGTCGGTCAACCGAGCGGTGCTGCTGTGGTTCCCGCTGTTCGGACTGCTCGCGGTGGTACTACGCCGGCGACCGAAGTCGTCCGGAGCGCGCTCGGCCTGGAATGTGCTGCGGGTATTGCTGCTGGCCGCTGACCTTGTGCTGATCTGCTGGTGGGCCTACTTGTTCGGCACCGGTGCCTGGGCATCGTGATGTGCGCGGTGAAGGCGTCACCGGTGCTCAGCTCGAACCAGTTCCTCGGATCACGTCGCGCTGTGGACGAATCTCGTCGGCCGTAGGGCCGGGCGGAGCGGCCGCGCCGGGCCGCATTCGCATCCGGGGCCATGGACAGCGTCCGCATCTGCGGCCCGAATGAGCGGTGAATTACCTTGTCAGGCGTTGAATTAGGGTGTTTAGTCAGGCTATCCTGACCAGGTAGACACCGATCATCAACCAGGAGGAACCATGCGGCTTTCCACGCGTAACCAGTTCAAGGGCAAGGTCACCGAGATCACCAGCGGTGAAGCGATGTCCATCGTCAAGATCGCGATCGACGGCACCGACCTGGTCGTCACTGCGGCTGTCACCAAGGCCGCCGTGGACGACCTCGGGCTGGCAGTCGGTTCACCCGCCTACGCGCTGGTCAAGGCGACCGAGGTTCAGCTCGGAGTCGACTAGACAGTGATGCTCACAGCGGATAAATCGTGACTGCCGCCGCTTTCACCGCATAGATCACGTCCCGGCCGGGGAACAGATCCAGCTCGGCGACCGAGTGCGGCGTCACATCCGCGGTGAGCAGATGGCCATGGTGATCGTCGGCGCGGACGCGCACCAGGTCTCCGAGCGGCTCGAGTTCTGCGAGGGTGACCGCAAAGCGGTTTCGAGGGCTACCGTCGGGCGGCTCGACATGGACTGACACCGAGCTGGGCGTGAATACCGCCGCCGCTGGCGAGCCATCGGTCGGCACAGCGCCATTTCTGTTCGAGCCGGCCACCTGGAGATCGTCGGCAGCCACCACAGCGCCCGCCGCATAGCTGCCGCGAATCAGGTTGAGCCCGGCCAGCCTGGCAGTGAAACGGGTGTGTGGGTGCTGCAGCACGTCCTCGGTGAGGCCGGATTCTGCGACCCTGCCGTGATCGAGGACGATGATTCGCTCCGACAACAGCAGCGCGTCCAGCAGATCGTGAGTGACCAGCATGGTCGAGTGCCCCACCAGCACCCGATCAAGCATCCGGCGCAGCAATGGCGCGACCGAAACATCGAGGGCCGCCATCGGTTCGTCGAGCAGCAGCAGCCGGGGCTCGGCGGCCAACGCTCGGGCGATCGCCACCCGCTGGGCCTGCCCACCGGAAAGCTGGCCGGGACGTCGGTCGGCGAACTCGGCAGCTCCTACCTCATTGAGCCAGTGCATGGCGCGCTGGGAGGCTTCGCCTCGGGGAACGCCCTTGACCCGTGGGCCGAAGGCCACGTTGTCGAGCACACTGAGGTGCGGAAACAGCAACGCGTCCTGGGCCAAGAGGGAGATCCCTCGGGCATGTGGCTGCAGCCACCGGCGCCGACCGTGGTCCAGATCGAACAGCACGGTGTCGTCGAGGGTCGCCTTCCCACTGTCCGGGCGCAAGGTGCCGGCAAGGATACTGAGCAGTGTCGACTTGCCCGAGCCGTTGTGCCCCAACACCGCCACCGTCTCGCCGTCGCCGACCTCGATCTCCACGTCGAAGTCGCGCTGGGCGAGCACCGCCCGCAGATGCAGGCTCATGCGATCGTCCTTTCCGAGATCTTGGCGGTGACCAGCGTCACCAGAATCGCTATCACCACCAGCACCAGCGAAAGCGCGATCGCGGCGTCCTGGTCGCTGACCGACTGCAGATAGATCTCCAGCGGAAGCGTGCGGGTGATGCCCTGCATACTGCCGGCGAAGGTGATCGTGGCCCCGAACTCACCCAGCGCGCGGGCGAAGGACAGCACGGCAGCCGAGGCCAGCCCCGGAAGCACCAGCGGCAGGGTGACCCGGCGCAACACCGTGGATGGTTTGGCTCCCAGGGTCGCCGCGATCGTCTCGTACCGCTGGCCGACGGTGCGCAGTGTGCCCTCCAGAGAGACCACCAGGAAGGGCATCGCAACGAAGGTCTGGGCCAAGATG
>NZ_JARKPQ010000174.1 GCF_029975155.1 Propionicimonas sp.
GACCACGGTGGCGTCGTTGACCTGAAGCACCACGCCGCTTCCTGCAGTGACCGCCGCCTGCGTGAGCGCGACGGCCCCGGACCAGAACCGTTTCAGCAATCCGCTGTAATGGCCGTAGTAGGTGGAGACGAGCTTGGTGACCACGAAGACGTGGTCCAGGTCGGCGTACAGCCAGAAGATGAAGTCGGCGCTGTCCTCCACCCGCAGGTAGGTGTAGCTGGTGTGCGAAGCCTCGTTGACGCCGGTGTGGGTGGCCGCGTCCCAATACTGGAATGCCGCGACGTGAATCCGCCCGGAGGTGGTGCTGATACGGAACTGCAGATAGACGTCCTCGGCCCCGGATTCCCCGTGAGACTTGAAGACGAAATACGGCTGCGGGTCGGCCGACTGGTCGTCATGCAGGGTCCAGCCGGTGGTGGTCACCAGGAAGGTCCGCAGTTGATTGAGCAGGTCGAGCCGACCGTGGGCGAGTCCTTGAATACTGTGGTATGCCATGGCGGCCTCCTTAGAGAATCGGGTTTTCCGTGCCGGTCAGGCGCAGCTTGATGTCGAGTTTGTTTTGCACTGGGGTGCCCGGGAGCACGGTGCAACGCCGCCAGAAAGACAGCGTCTGCTGGAAGGCCTTGTCACCGAGATTGAGCGGTGCGCCCTGAGTGGCTGTGTCGAGTCCGGCCTGGGTCAGGGCCAGGCGGTACCAGACCGATTCGTCGGTGTCGGTCTCATCAATGGGATCGAGCACCAGCCCGGTGTAGTCGTAGCCGGAATAGACGGTCGTCCCCGCGTCGTGTGCGGCCGGAGCGGTGTTGGCCACGCCCCGCTGCACGGTGAGATTGACGGTGCCGCCGCCGCTTTCGATGAGCATCTGCTCGCCGTCGATGATGATCAGTTCGCCGTCGGCAAAGCGCGGTTCGGCCAGGGCGATGGCGGTCTGCGCCGCGTCGATGGCCGAGGCGAGGTTCGTCTGCTCGTTGGCGACGTAAAGTTGCCGGTCCTTGATATCGCCGTCGGTGCCGTTGTAGCTCTCGGCCTCGGGACGGCTGAAATCCCCCTCGGAAATCTGCTGGGTCAGCGCTTCGTCAAGATAGAGATGTATCGCCATGAGTTCTCCTTCAGGTGGGCCACTGGGTGGCGCGATAGTTGTTGGTGGCGGCCTCGAACCCGGCCTGCGTCGGCGCGTGCAGATCCTG
>NZ_JARKPQ010000178.1 GCF_029975155.1 Propionicimonas sp.
GTGGCCGCCGCAGCTCTCTTCCCGGATCAGCGCGTCCCGGCACATCAGTTCGCCCAACTCCAGGAAGTCCGCCACGCGCGCCGCGCGCTCGAGGGACTGGTTCAACTCTCCCTCGCTGCCCGGCACCGTCACGTTCTCCCAGAACTCGGCGCGGATCTGCGGAATGCGCTCCAGCGCGTGCTTCAGCCCGGCCGCGTTGCGCGCCATGCCGCAGTCTTCCCACATCACCTTGCCCAGTTCACGGTGGAAATCGTCCACCGTCTTCTTGCCGTTGATCGATAGCAGCTTCTTCGTTCGCGCGCCCACCTGCTCCTTCACCGCGCGGCATTCGGAGTGGTTCTCGTCCACGCCGCCCGGCTTCACCTGAGCCAGGTAGTTGCCCATCGTGTAAGGGATCACGAAGTAGCCGTCGGCCAGGCCCTGCATCAGCGCAGACGCACCGAGCCGGTTCGCACCGTGGTCGGAGAAGTTCGCCTCGCCGGTGACGTACAGGCCCGGCAGGTTGCTCGACAGGTCGTAGTCGACCCACAGGCCACCCATCGTGTAGTGCACGGCCGGGTAGATCCGCATCGGCGTCTCGTACGGGTCCTCGCCGGTGATCTGGGCGTACATGTCGAAGAGGTTGCCGTAGCGGGCGGCCACGCCGTCCTTGCCGAGCCGGGCGATCGCGTCCGCGAAGTCGAGGTAGACCCCGCGCCGGACCATCCGCTCGTTGCCGTCGTGGTCGAACTCCTTCACGGCCGGACCGACACCGCGGCCCTCGTCGCACATGTTCTTCGCCTGACGGGACGCGATGTCGCGCGGCACGAGGTTGCCGAACGCCGGGTAGATCCGCTCCAGGTAGTAGTCGCGGTCCTCCTCGGCGATCTGCCGCGGGTCCTTGTCGCAGTCCTCGGCCCGCTTGGGCACCCAGATCCGGCCGTCGTTGCGCAGCGACTCCGACATCAGGGTCAGCTTCGACTGCGTCTCGCCGTGCACGGGGATGCAGGTCGGGTGGATCTGCGTGTCGCACGGGTTGCCGAAGTAGGCGCCCTTGCGGTGGGCCCGCCAGTCGGCGGTGACGTTGCAGCCCATGGCGTTGGTCGAGAGGAAGAACACGTTGCCGTAGCCGCCGGTGGCGAGCACGACCGCGTCGGCGAACCAGCTCTCGATCTGACCGGTGACCATGTCCCGGGTGACGATGCCGCGGGCGCGGCCGTCCACCACGATCAGCTCGAGCATCTCGTGCCGGGTGTGCATCTGCACCGTGCCGGCGTCGACCTGACGATCCAGCGCCTGGTTGGCGCCGATCAGCAACTGCTGGCCGGTCTGGCCGCGCGCGTAGAACGTCCGCTGCACCTGGACGCCGCCGAACGACCGGTTGTCGAGCAGACCGCCGTACTCACGGGCGAACGGGACGCCCTGCGCGACGCACTGGTCGATGATGTTCGCGCTGACCTCGGCCAGGCGGTAGACGTTGGTCTCCCGGGCGCGGTAGTCGCCGCCCTTGACCGTGTCGTAGAACAGCCGGAAGGTCGAGTCGTTGTCGTTGCGGTAGTTCTTGGCCGCGTTGATGCCGCCCTGCGCGGCGATCGAGTGGGCGCGCCGCGGGCTGTCCTGGTAACAGAAGTTGAGGACGTTGTAGCCCGCCTCACCCAGGGACGCCGCCGCGGCGCCACCGGCGAGACCGGTGCCCACGATGATCACGGTCAGCTTGCGACGGTTGGCCGGGTTGACCAGCTTGGCCTCGAACTTGCGCTTGGCCCACTTCTGCTCGATCGGGCCGTCGGGAGCCTTGGTGTCGTGGAGCTCCTCACCCATGGTGAAGTAGTCGGCGCCGGGCACGGCCTTGGCTGCCTTGGCTGCGGGTCGGGTCGTCGTCGTCATGCTTGGATCCATCCGAAGAGAACGGCCACCGGCATGATCATGAAGCCGATGTAGAGGATGAGTGCGACCGCCCAGGCGCAGCCGTTCAGCACGGTGCGCGCCGTGGCGCTGGTGTTGGCACCCAGGGTGGCGAACGCGCTCCAGAAGCCGTGCCGCACGTGCATGCACACGGCGACCATCCACACCGCGTAGACCACGACCAGCCACCAGACGCTGAACTCGCCGACGACCATGTCGTACGGGGTGGCGTCGGCCGGAGCGTTGACCAGGGTCGCGCGGACGGTGAATTGCAGCAGGTGGAAGATCAGCACGCCGCCCAGGATGATGCCGCCCCAGCGCATGGTCCGTGCCGAGTAGGTCTGGGCCAGCTTGCGCTTCGCCTCGTAGGTGGACGGGTTGGCCGCCAAGGCGCGCTTCCACAGGCTCGCCGCCGAGTAGATGTGCAGAACGATCGCGGCCAGCATGACCATCCGGAAGATCCAGATGAACCAGCCCTTGGGCACGATCGGGTAGAGGATGTCGCCCTTGAGCCACTCTGCGTAGTGGTCGAAGGCATCGGCACCCATGAACATCTTGAGGTTGCCGTACATGTGCATCAGCAGGAAGCCGATCAGGATCAGACCGGTGACAGCCATCAGGGCTTTCAGCGCGACCGTTGATCGGACAGCTCTCTGATGAGGGGTAAGAGTCGTTGTCGCCACGGTCACACCCTAGTGAGATTCGTCAGACCTTTTCGCCGTCATGGGTCTTTCGGGCACGGCGGGTCTCAGATGCCGGACAGGCACTGGACGAAACGCCAATTCAGCGCATTTGAGCAAAAAGGGCGTTGCCTAATTCAGCCCTCCGGAGGCTGTCCGGGCACTGCCGCGGGAGCTCCGGGTAGGCGCCGGGATGACGCCGCACGCGGGCTCAGAGGAGGTCCGGACGGCGCTCCGCGGTCCGACGGCGCGCCTGCCCCAGCCGCCACTTCTCCACCTCGCCGTGGTGACCGGACAGCAGCACCGGCGGCACGTCCAGGCCCCGCCAGCTGGCCGGCTTGGTGTACACCGGGTACTCGAGCAGCCCGTCCAGCTCGGTGCCGTGGGACTCTTCCACCAGCGACTCGGGATTGCCGAGAACGCCCGGCAGCAGCCGCACCACAGCCTCGGTGATGGCCAGCGCGGCCACCTCTCCCCCGTTCAGGACGTAGTCGCCGAGGCTGACCTCCAGGACGTCCATCCGGGTGGCGGCGTGCTCGACCACCCTGGCGTCGATGCCCTCGTAGCGTCCGCACGCGAACAGCAGCCAGTCCCGTCCGGCGAGTTCGTGGGCGAGCCGCTGCGAGAAGGGGACGCCGGCCGGGGTGGGCACGACCAGCAGCGGCGTCGGACCGCCCTCGGGCACCAGCGCGTCCAGCGCCTCGCCCCAGGGCTCCGGCTTCATCACCATGCCCGCCCCGCCGCCGTAGGGAGTGTCGTCGACGGTGCGGTGGCGGTCGTGCGTCCAGTCCCGCAGGTCGTGGACGCCGAGGCTGAGGATCCCGGTGTCGATCGCCTTGCCGACCAGGGAGAGGCGCAGCGGCGCGAAGTAGTCACCGAAGATGCTGACCAGGTCAATCCGCATCGGGCACCTCCTCGAGGAGGCCGGGGATCGGGTCGATCACCACGCGTCCGGCGGCCACGTCGACCTCGGGGACGAGCGTCGCGACGAACGGCACCAGCCGCTCGCCGGCCGGCGTCCGGACGACGAGCAGGTCCTGCGCGGGATGGTGCTGGACGGCGGCCACCTCACCCAGCGGACGGCCGGACGGGTCGACGGCGGCGAGCCCGATCAGCGCGGTGTCGTGGTACTCGTCGGCGTCCGTCGGCTCCTCGACCCCGTCCGCCCACAGGTCGAGCCCCCGCAGAGCCTCCGCGGCCGTGCGGTCGGCGACCCCCGCGAAGCGAACGACCAGACGGCCCTGCTGCCAGGACTGTGCCGCGACGGTCAGCGTCCGGCCACCGGCGACGACGGCCGCGCCCACGGCGAACCGATCGCCGACGCTGTCGGTGCGCGGGCGCACGGTCACCTCGCCGCGCAGCCCGTGCGCGCGTCCGACCGTGCCAACGATCACCTGCTCGGCCACGTCGTCTCCTCGGATGTGCCTCCGCCCCGCCCGCGGCTGCGGACGGGGCGGGCTGTCTGGTGAACGGAAAAGGAACCGTCCCCTTTCGGTTCGCTGAACGAAAAGGGGACGGTTCCTTTACCGTTCAGCGTCGGCGCGGGCGGCGGTCGACGTCGACGAAGTCGACGCGCACCTGCTCCCGGCCGGCGAGGGCCGCGATCACCGTGCGCAGGGCACCGGCGGTGCGACCCTGGCGTCCGATGACCTTGCCGATGTCCTCGGGGTGGACGCGCACCTCGAGGGTGCGCACCCGGCCCCGGTCGGACTCGCGCACCCGGACGTCGTCCGGGTTGGGCACCAGGCCACGGACCAGGTGTTCCAGCGCGTCGGCCAGCATGCTCAGGCCTCTTCAGCCTCGGCCGGGGCTGCCGCCTCGGCGTCCGGCTCGGGCTCGGCGGCCTTCTTCTTCGACTTCGAGATGGCAGCGGTGGCCGGCTCGCTGTCGGCCTCGGCGAGAGCGGCGTTGAACAGCGCGACCTTGTCCTTGGGCTCGGGCTGCGGCTCGAGGCCGGCGGGCGTCGTGTCACCGCTGAACTTCTGCCAGTCGCCGGTGCGCTTGAGCAGCGCGACCACGGCCTCGGTCGGCTGGGCGCCGACACCCAGCCAGTACTGGGCGCGCTCGGAGTCGACCTTGATCAGCGACGGCTCGTTCTTCGGGTGGTAGAGGCCGATCTCCTCGATGGCCCGGCCGTCGCGCTTCGCGCGGGCGTCCATCACGACGATGCGGTAGTGCGGGGAGCGGATCTTGCCGAGCCGCTTGAGACGAATCTTGACAGCCACGTGTGTGGTTTCTCCTGTGGACACAAGGGCAGGTGACGTCACCGGCCCGGACGGGTGAACGCGGCGCTCGCTGTGGGGCAACGCGCACCGGATTCGGGTGGATCCGCGTCCGCCGGCGGTGAGAGGGCACCAACGGTCACAGATGCAGCGGCCATTGTGCCAGAGCAGGCTCCCATGGCGCCAATGCGGCGTGGTGCGCGACCAGCGCCGGTCACCCGGCGCGGCGAACCCGGATCTGTCCGCACGTGACCGCGTCGACGTCCAGTTGCCGCCCGTCCCGCACCACCCGGACGGGGTCCCCCCTGTCGATGTCGACCCTGGCTCCCGGGACCAGCCCGACCCGCCGCAGGTCGGCCAGGCGGGCCGGGTCCGAGTCGTCGACCCGGACGACCTCGTAGCGGCCGGGAGCCGCCTCGTCCAGCCGGACCGTGCCGCTCTGCCCCTGCCAGCGGCCGTCCGCCGAGGGAATCGGATCGCCGTGCGGGTCCACGAGCGGGTGGCCCAGGATGGCGTCGATCCGCTCCAGCATGCGGTCGGACACGGCGTGCTCGAGACGCTCGGCGTCCTCGTGGACGTCCTCCCAGCCATAGCCCAGCACGCGCGCGAGGAAGGTCTCCAGCAGCCTGTGCCTGCGCACCATCGCGAGAGCGAGCCGCTCGCCCTCGGGCGTGAGGGTCACCGGGCGGTACGGCTGGTACTCGAGAAGACCCTGCGCCTGCAGCCGGCGCATCGCGTCGGAGACGTTGGCCTTGCTGGTACCCATGCGCTCGGCGAGGCCCTTGGTCGTGATCGCCGGGGCTCCCCATTCACGCGCCGACCAGATCACCTTCAGGTAGTCCTGGGCGACGGGGCTGAGATCGTCGACGCCGGCCATCAGGCCGTCCCGGTGGCTGTGAGGACGATCAGGGCCAGGTTGAGCAGCACGATCAGCGCCACCACCGTCCAGGCGACCAGGCGCAGCGGAGTGGAGTTCGCGAACGGGCCCATCACCCGGGCGTCGCTGCTGACGCGGACGAGCGGAGCCAGCGCGAACGGGATGCCGAGGCTGAGCAGCACCTGGCTCAGCACCAGCGCCCACGTCGGGTTCACGCCGCTGGCCAGCAGGACGAGCGCGGGCACGAGGGTGACGGCGCGCCGGACGAGCATCGGGACGCGGACCCGAAGCAGTCCGGACATGATCGCCGCGCCGGCGTAGCACCCCACCGAGGTGGACGCGAGTCCGGACGCGAGCAGCCCCACGGCGAACAGTCCGGCCACCAGTGGGCCGAGCGCACCGCTGATGGCGGCGTGGGCACCCTGGATGGAATCGGTCCCGCCCACCCCCTGCAGGGTGGCGGCGGCCAGGAGCAACATCGCGATGTTGACTCCCCCGGCCACCAGCATCGAGACCAGGACGTCCCACCGCGTGGCCCGCAGCACGCGCCGCAGACCAGCCCCGTCCTGCCGGCCGTGGCGGTCGCGGGCCAGGGCCGAGTGCACGTAGATCGCGTGCGGCATCACCGTCGCGCCCAGCATGCTCGCCGCCAGCAGGACCGAGCCGCCGTCGGCGAACCGCGGCACGAGACCCTGGACGGCCTCCGGCCAGGAGACGTCGCTGGCGAACAGCCCGGCGACGAAGCCGATCGTGATCACCAGCAACAGGCCCATCACCACGAACTCGAACGGACGCTGGCCACGGCGGGTCTGCACAGACAACAACAGCATCGACACCAGTCCGACGATCAGCCCGCCGACGACCAGGGGGACGCCGAACAGGATCTGGAGAGCGATCGCCCCACCCAGCACCTCGGCGAGATCGGTCGCCGCCGCCACGACCTCGGCCTGGGCCCAGAAGACGATGCGCGGCCCTCGACGCAGCCGCTGCCCGAGCAGTTCCGGCAGGCTGTGGCCGGTGACCAGACCGGTCTTCGCCGAGAGGTACTGCACCAGCATCGCCATCGTGTTGGCCACGACCAGCACCCACACCAGCAGGTAGCCGTACTGCGCGCCGGCCGTCAGGTTGGCGGCGACATTCCCCGGGTCGACGTAGGCGACCGCGGCCACGAAGGCAGGGCCCCACAGCCAGGACAGCCGACGCCTGCGGCTACCCGGGCCGCTCGGCCGGACCGCCTCCGCCGACGCAGCCGCTGCACCTCCACCCACGAGAGTTAAGCTACCTTAACTTTTGCGCTGCCGCGGTCCGCGGGCGAACCCTGAGACCGGCGGGCGCGGTCAGGAGGCCCCGGAGCTCACCACCACGCGGCCGCGCAGGATGACCAGGGCCGGGTGTCTGGTCACCTCGACGTCGAGCCGGGGATCCGCGTCGTAGACGACCAGGTCGGCCCAGCCTCCGTCCACAACGGGCGGGGCGCCCAGCCACTCCCGCGCGCGCCACGACGCCGCACCGAGGGCGAACTCCGGTCCACCGACCCGGGCGAGCAGCCCGATCTCCGTGCCGAGCATGCCGTGGCTGATCGTGCCGCCCGCGTCGGTGCCGGCGTAGACCGGCACCCCGGCCTCCACCGCCGCCCCGATGGTGGCGAACCGCTTCGCGTGCAGCGCGCGCATGTGAGCCGCGTAGGCGGGGAACTTCGCCTCCCCGGCGTCGGCGAAGGCAGGGAAGTTCTCCAGGTTGATCAGGGTGGGCACCAGCGCAACGCCACGCTCGGCCATCACGGCGATCGTCGAGTCGTCCAGCCCGGTGCCGTGCTCGATCCCGTCGATCCCGGCCCGCACCAGTTCGTGGACGGACTCCTCGCCGAAGCAGTGGGCGGTCACCCGCGCGCCGAGTTCGTGGGCCTTCGCGATCGCCGCCGCGGCGACGTCCGCCGGCCACAGCGGCGCCAGATCACCGCTCTCCCGGTCGATCCAGTCCCCGACGAGCTTCACCCAGCCGTCCCCGCGCCGCGCCTGCCGGGCGACCTCGGCCACCAGCCGCTCCGGCTCGACCTCCTCGGCGTAGTTGCGGATGTACCGCTTGGGCCGGGCGATGTGCCGGCCCGCCCGGATGATCCGGGGCAGGTCGTCGCGCTCGTCGATCCAGTGGGTGTCGACCGGCGAGCCGGCGTCGCGGACGAGCAGCGTCCCCGCATCCCGGTCGGTGATGGCCTGGATCTCCGCGACCTCGGCGGGCACCGCACCCTCGGCGCCCAGGCCGATGTGGCAGTGGGCATCCACCAGCCCGGGCAGGATCCATGCGTCGCGGCAGACCGTCACGGCGGCGTCGACCGGTTCGAGCCGGACCCGCCCGTCCACCACCCACAGGTCGGTGCGTTCCCCCTGCGGCAGCAGAGCGCCACTCAGGTGCAGCCGCACCGCCTCCGGTGCGTCGACAGGAGCGGCCGCCGCGTGCTCGTGCGCGAAGAACTCCGGCTCCCCCAGCCCGGGCGGCGCGTGGTGCGCGTAGCGGTGGCTCATGCCTGCCGAGGCTAGCGGATCTCGCCGCACCCGGAACCGCGGGTCAGCCCTTCACGGAGACCTTCGCCACACGGTCGAAGCTGTCCGTGCGGTAGACGTCCACCACGCCCCGCGAGGACGTCACGTACAGGCAGTCGCCGATGACCAGGCCGCGGACGCTCGGCACGGGCCACTCCGTCCCCGCGTCCAGCGTGAGCGTCTTGCCGCGGACGAAGCCGGTCCCGTCCTCGTAGCGGAAGGTCTGGTAGGCCAGCTGGTTCTTGCCCCCCTGATAGCGCACCACCGCAAAACCGATCAGGCGGTCGGCGACGTCGACCAGTACCGCGTGGTGGCCGGTCAGCGCCTCGGCATCGTCGCCCGCGATCCGCAGCGTTGCCGTCTCGCTGACGTTCAGCGGGTCGGACGTGTCGAACATGCTCAGCTTCAGCCCGTCCGTCGTCTTGCGGGAGACGCTGCGCCCGATTCCCAGCAGCTGGGTGTCGCTCCACTGGTGGAGATAGGTGCTGAAGCCGGGAATCTTGAGCGCGCTCAGCACGCGCGGCTCGGCGGCATCGCTCAGATCGATCGCGAACAGCGGGTCGACCTGACGAAACGTCACGACGTACCCGATCGGGCCGGCGAACCGGACCGACTGCACGCTCTCTCCCGTGACCAGGGACGGGATCGAGCCCACCCGCTTCAGGTCGGGGCCGAGGACGAACAGGCCGGCGCGGCGCACCCAGCGCTTTCCGCTCCGGCCCTCGATGGTGGTGACCACGCGCAGCCGGGCGTCGTACTCGTCCAGGGCGAACTGGTTGAGCACCGTCCCCGGCACGGCGCCCTGGGCGGACAGCTCGAGCCGGCCCGCGTCGATGCCGATCCGGGTGAGCTGGGTCACCGCGGCGTGCGTGAGCTTCTTCGGCACGCTCGCCGCGGCCCGCTGCTTCGCGGACGGGGCGTAGTCCGCGACCGCGAGATAGAGGCTGGACTCGCTCATGTAGACCGTCCCGACGCCACCCAGCACGGACTGGGTGTCGACGCGCGTGCGGCCAGCGAGGTCGATGCTGCCCACCACCGAGTAGGTCGGGCCCGTCGCCTCGGGGACGACACCGCAGTCCGCCACCTTCATGGCCTGCACCGCGTCGCCCGCCGTGACCACGGGGACGAAGGTCCGCGGGTCGTCCGGGTCCATGGAGTCGGAGTCCAGCGTGTAGGCGGTCACCAGGTAGAGCAGGTCGCCGGCCAGGCGGGTCGTGACCAACGCCCCGCTCTGGCCCAGGCTGGTCAGGTACCGCGGATTCGCCGGGTCCGACACGTCGTAGAGCAGGGCCTTGGTCAGGGCGGCGTCGAAGGGCACCATCGCGGAGGTCTGCTGCGGCTCGCGGGGCAGCGCCGCCGTCCGGGCCCGATACTCGGTGACCAGGACGACCAGCGTCGTGCCGTACAGGCCCAGCTCGACCACCGGCCCCTGCAGGACGGTGCCGTCCACTCCCGGACGGCCGGCCTCGCCCGCCGACGTGTCGATGCTCGCCAGTTCGCGCGTCCCCGCTCCGTCCGCGGCCAGGACGGCCACCTTCGTGCCCGACGCCAGGAAGATCGCGCTGCCGTCGCTCTTGACGATGTCGCCCTCGTCGATGCCGGCGACCTGGGCGTTCGTCGCCCAGCCGGCCGACGCCGGCACCGCCAGGGGGCCGGCCCAGGTGCTGCCGGACAGGCTGTCCACGGCCGCAGCCACGTCCCGGCCGCCGTTCCGGCGGGCCGCGGCCACAGCCGCGTGGTACAGCCCGGAGTAGTCGGCCGCGATGTCGGTCGCCACCGGGACGGTGCCCGTGGGACGGCCCGCCCCGGGCAGGCTTCCCGCCGCGGGCACCAGCAGTGCCACGGCGACCAGCGCCGCGGCGATACCGATCCACCATCGCGCCCGCGGCACGAAGCGGCTCCGGCGGGGCGCCAACGGCGTGGGGCCCTGCTCCTCTCCCGCACCGTCGGCGTCGAGCCGGGCCCGCAGGTCCTCCAGCACCGCCTGATCAGGACGCATCTGCTCCGCCATCTCGGCGAATATCCGGTCATTCATCGAACAGGCCTCCCGTGAGCTGGTCGCGCATCATCCGGCGGCCGCGCGAGAGCCGCATCTTCACCGTGGGGACGGACACGTCCAGGGCCTCGGCGATCCGGGTGATCGCGAGGTCTTCGAAGTAGAAGAGGTGGATGACGCTGCGATAGGGAATCGGCAGCGTCCGCAACGCCGCGAAGACCAGGTTCTGCTGGAGGGTGGTGAACTCGAACTGCGCGGGGGTCGCCTCGTCCGCGCCAGAGGCGAGAGGGACGACCCGCGTCCGCCACGAACTGCCGGAGATCTGCCGGGCGCAGTTCAGGGTGGTGGTGATCAGCCAGGCCTTCCGGTGCTCCTCACTGCGGAATTCGGGGCGCCTGCGGTGGTACGCGAGGAAGACCTCCTGGAAGGCGTCGTCGGCGTCGCCCCGGCAGCCGGTGTGGCTGAGGGCGATGCCGTAGACCATCCGCTGGTAGCGCAGCACGACGTCGTGGGTGTCCAGCGACTCGGCCGGCGGCTCCGCGCCCATCGCAGGGACGCCATCGTCGGTACGTTCCGCACTGAACTCCACAACGGCCTCCGTGGGCTGCCCGTCCCGGTCACCCAGCGGCGACCTCGGCGAGGATGGGCAGCGTCATCCATAACTGGTCCCGGACCCTCGCGAGGTCACACGATCCGCGCGAGAGCGGACGACGACGCTCGTCTAGCGGGGCCCGGTGTTCTTCGGATTGAACAGCTGCTGCAGCTCGGGAGGCAGCTGGAACTCACCCACGGCCTTCGCCAGGTCCGCCTCGGTGGGCACCCCCTGGCCGAACGCCGCGGACGCGGCCGGCGGCTGGGCGGCAGCCGGCGCGCCCGAGCGCTTGGCCGGATTGCCGGAGACCTTGTGATTGCCCTTCTTCTTCTTGGCCTGCTGCTTGGCGGCCGGACGCCGGGCGCCGGGCATCCCCGGCATGCCACCGGCGAGCGACTGCATCATCTTGCGGGCATCGAAGAACCGGTTGACCAGCGAGTTCACGTCCGAGACCTTGGTCCCGGAGCCGGCGGCGATCCGGGCGCGGCGGGAGCCGTCCAGGATCTTCGGGTTGGTGCGCTCGGCCGGGGTCATCGAGTAGATGATCGCCTCGATGCGGTCGATCTCCCTCTCGTCGATGTTGTTGATCTGGTCCTTCATCTGGCCCATCCCGGGCATCATGCCCAGGATCTTCGACAGCGGGCCCATCCGCCGGACGGCCTGCATCTGCTGCAGGAAGTCGTCCAGGCCGAACTCGTCCTTGCCGGACATCAGCTTCTGCGCGGCCTTGGCGGACTGCTCGGCGTCGAAGGTCTTCTCGGCCTGCTCGATCAGGGTGAGGACGTCGCCCATGCCGAGAATGCGGCTGGCCATCCGGTCGGGGTGGAAGGCGTCGAAGTCGGCCAACCCCTCGCCGTTGGACGCGAACATGATCGGCTTGCCGGTGACCCGCGCGATCGACAGCGCCGCGCCGCCGCGGGCGTCGCCGTCCAGCTTGGACAGCACCACGCCGTCGAAGCCCACGCCGTCGGCGAAAGCCTGCGCGGTGTTCACGGCGTCCTGGCCGATCATCGCGTCGACGACGAACAGGATCTCGGTCGGGTTCACCGCGTCCCGGATGTCGGCGGCCTGCTGCATCAGCTCCGCGTCCACGCCCAGCCGGCCGGCGGTGTCGACGATCACCACGTCGTAGAGCTTGCTCATCGCCTGCAGGATCGAGTCGCGGGCGACCTGCACCGGGTCGCCGACGCCGTTGCCCGGCTCGGGGGCGAAGACGTGGACGCCGGCCCGGTCGCCGACGACCTGCAGCTGGTTGACCGCGTTGGGACGCTGCAGGTCAGCGGCCACCAGCAGCGGCGAGTGGCCCTGCTCCTTCAGCCACTTGCCGAGCTTGCCGGCCAGCGTCGTCTTGCCGGAACCCTGGAGGCCGGCGAGCATGATCACCGTCGGCGGACGCTTGGCGAACCGCAGCTGCCGCGTCTGCCCGCCGAGGATGTCGACCAGCTCGTCGTTGACGATCTTGACGATCTGCTGGGCGGGGTTCAGCGCGGCATGGATCTCTGCGCCCCGGGCCCGCTCCCGGAGGTTGGCGACGAACTCCTTGACGACGGTCAGGTTCACGTCGGCCTCGAGCAGCGCCAGCCGGATCTCCCTGGCCGTGGCGTCGATGTCGGCGTCGGTCAGCCGCGTCTTCCCACGAAGGTTGCGGAACGCCGCGGACAGGCGGTCGGACAGGGTGTCGAACAAGGGGCTACCTCACGCTCGGGAACTCGGCACATCCTACCGGGCGCTCGCACTACTCCCCGGCCCCCCCTGCTCCACCACGTTGTGGAGGAAAACCGGCGACTATACCGGGAACCCCTTCACAACGTTGTGGAGGGAAATCGGCGACTGCGCCGGGAAATCCTTCACCACGTGGTGAGGGGCGGGGTCAGAGGAACAGCTGGACGAGCACCAGGTCGAGCCAGCGGTCGAACTTGCGGCCGACCTCGGGCAGGCGGCCGACCTCGACGAAGCCGAGTGAGCGGTGCAGCTTCATCGAGACCTCGTTGTCGGCGCTCAGGCCGCCGATCAGGGCGTGGACGCCGTCGGCGCGCGCGGCCTCGATGATCGCCACCAACAGGGCTCGCCCGACGCCGCGACCCTGTGCGTCCGGACGCACGTAGACACTGTGCTCCATGGTGCGGGCGTAGCCGGCCTTCGGCCGGAACGGACCGTAGGCGGCGTAGCCCAGGACCCGGCCGGCGTCGTCCGCGACCATCACGGGGTGGCCGTGCTCGGCCTTCGTCGCGTACCACTCGGCGTGCTCGACCGGGGTCCACGGCAGCAGGTCCCAGCTGGCCGTGGTGTGCACGACCGCCTCGTTGTAGATCTCCAGCAGGGCGGGCAGGTCGTCGGGGCGGGCCGAGCGGATCCGCATCAGGCCTCCTGCAGCAGGGCGTCGACGAAGCCCTCCGCCTCGAACGGCGCGAGGTCGTCCGGACCCTCGCCGAGCCCGATCAGCTTCACCGGCACCCCGAGCTCCCGCTGCACGGGCACCACGATGCCGCCCTTGGCCGAGCCGTCCAGCTTGGTCAGCACGATGCCGGTGACGTCCACGACCTCGGCGAACACGCGCGCCTGGGCGAGCCCGTTCTGACCCGTGGTGGCGTCGATCACCAGCAGCACCTCCGTCACCGGCGCCTGCCGCTCGATCACCCGCTTGATCTTGCCCAGCTCGTCCATCAGGCCGGTCTTGGTGTGCAGTCGGCCTGCGGTGTCGACCACGACGACGTCGACATCCTCCGCGATCCCCTGCTGCACGGCGTCGAACGCGACGGACGCGGGATCGCCGGCCTCCGGACCGCGCACCACCGGGACGCCGACGCGCGAGCCCCAGGTCTGCAGCTGGTCCGCGGCGGCCGCCCGGAAGGTGTCGGCCGCGGCCAGCAGCACGGAGTTGCCCTCGGCCACCAGCACCCGGGCCAGCTTGCCGATCGTCGTGGTCTTGCCGGTCCCGTTCACCCCGACCACCAGCACCACGCCGGGCTTGCCGTCGGCTCCGGTCACCCGGAGCGACCGGTCGGCGTCCGTGCCGACCAGCTTCAGCACCTCGGCCCGCAACACCTGCCGCGCCCGCGCCGGGTCGGCCACGCCGTCGATCGCCAGCTCCCTGCGCAGGCCCGTGATCAGCTCGTCGGTGGGGCCCACGCCCAGGTCGGACGTGATCAGTGCGGCCTCCAGGTCGTCCCACGCCGCCGCGTCGAGCCGGTCGGCGGAGAGCAGGCCCAGCAGGCCGCGGGCGAACGGGTTGGTGCTCGCGCTCAGCCGGCGCCGCAGGCGGGCCAGCCGGGACGTGGGTGGTTCGGGGGTCTCGAGGGCTTCGTCAGGCTCAGCCAGCGTTGAGGAGGGCTCGGCCAGCGTTGCGGTCTCGCCAGGCCCGACCAGCGGTTCTGCCTCGGCCAGCGGTCCGGCGCCGCCGGGCTCGGCCGGCAACTCCGGTCTCTCCGGCGCGGGGGGGACGGCCCTGCGGCGTCCGAGGACGATGGTGACGGCGGCCACGACGAGCACGACCGCGACCGCGGCCATCAGGTACCAGAAGATCTCCACCGGCTCATGGTAGGCAACCGGCCGGGCCGGTACGCACCAGCGTCAGCGCTTGGGCGGCTCGCTGGCCGATGCCGCGCTCCGGGCGGAGGATGCACTCTTCGGGATCTCGTCGAAGAAATCGACCAGGCCCTGGGGCGGATCGGCTTCCCCGTTCAAGTGGCGGGCGGTGTTGGCGAGCACGTTGGCGACGTCCGGGGCCTTGTCCGCGAGGCTGCCCTGCATGCCCACGGCCACCACCGCGATGATGCACAGGGCGATCGCAACGATCGCCACGGTGATGATCCAGTAGCTCACCGGAGCCGCCCCTTCCGCAGAATTCCCCCGCCGGCCATTATGCCCGAGGGCCCACCGGCGTCCGCGCCCGCTGCGGCGGCTCTCAGTCCTCTCTCAGGCGCTGGCTGATCACTGCGGAGACGCCGTCGGCACGCATGGTCACGCCGTACAGAGCGTCGGCGATCTCCATCGTCCGCTTCTGGTGGGTGATCACCAGAAGCTGGCTGTTCGCGCGCAATTCTTCGTAAATCTCCAGCAGACGCCCAAGATTCGTGTCGTCCAGCGCGGCCTCGACCTCGTCCAGGATGTAGAAGGGGCTGGGTCGCGCCGTGAACAGCGCGACGAGGAAGGCGACGGCGACCAGCGACCGTTCACCGCCGGACAGCAGCGACAGCCGCTTCACCTTCTTGCCGGCCGGCCGCGCCTCCACCTCGACGCCCGTGGTCAGCCACTCCCCCGGCTCGGTGAGCACCAGACGGCCCTCGCCACCGGGGAACAGGCGGGCGAAGGACTCCTCGAACGCCCGCTCCACGTCGGCGTAGGCCGCGGCGAACACCTCCTGCACGCGGGTGTCGACGTCGGCGATGATCGCGTTGAGGTCGTCCCTGGTCTTGCGCAGGTCGGCCAGCTGCTCGGCGAGGAACGTGTGCCGCTCGCTGAGCGCGTCGAACTCCTCCAGCGCCAGCGGGTTCACCTTGCCCAGCACCGCGAGGTCGCGCTCGGCCGCGCGCAGCCGCTTCTCCTGCTCTGCCCGGACGTACGGGACGGGGTCCGGTCGCGGGTCGTCCTCACCGAGCGGACGGCCGTCCTCGCCCACCAGCACCGGCACCCGTTGGTCGGGGCCGTACTCGGTGACCAGCGCCTCGGCCTCCAGCCCGAGCTCCGTGAGCGCCTTCTCGGCCAGCGCATCGATCTTCATCTGCTGCTGCGCCCGGGCCAGCTCGTCGCGGTGGACGCTGTCCACCAGGCCCTCGAACGCCTTGGCCAGTTCCCGGCCGCGCTGCCGGGCCGCGGTGAGCTCGGCCTCGGCCTCAGTGCGGCGCTGCTGCGCCTCGGTGCGCTCGATCTCCGCGAGGGCACGGGACGCCGCGACCTGCTCGCCCAGCCAGCCGGCGGCCACCTGCACGGCGCCGGCCACCTCTGCCTCGCGGCGCAACTGCTCACGCCGGGCCGCGGCCTTCGCCCGCGCGGCGCGCTCGGCCTCCGCGGCCCGGACCAGGCTCTCCGCCCGCCCGGCGAGCGCCCTCGCCCGTTCCTCCACCGTGCGCAGGGCCAGCCGCGCGTCCATCTCCGCGGAGCGGGCGGCCCGAGCGAGATCGGCGGAATGGTCGCGCTCGGTCGGGTCGGCCTCGCTGACCTCGGTCTGCGCGGACGCCAGTTCCAGCCGGTCCTCCAACTCGGCGAGGTTGGCCAGCGCCTGGTCCCTCGCGGTGGCCGCGGCCTCCGCCGCCGCGGCGAGCCGGCCGGCCTCGGCCTGCGCGGCCCTCACGGTCTGGTTGAGCTCGCCGGCCTCCTCCGCCAGCGCGGCGTGCTCGGCGTCCGACTCGTGCAGCCGGGCCAGCGCGGCGTCGGCCTTCTCCTGCGCGGCCGCCACGACGTGCTCGGCCTCCGCGATCGCGAACCGCAGCCGCTCGGTCTCCGCCTGCGCGGCACCCAGCCGCGCGTTGGCCTCGTCCAGCGCCGCCTGCACCTCCAGCAGGGACGGCTTCGCGGACGAGCCACCGGCCGCGAACCAGGAGCTGAGCAGGTCGCCGTCCTTCGTGACGGCGGTGACGTCCGGCAGTTCCGCGACGAGCCGGCGACCGGCGTCGACGTCCTCCACCACGGCCACCTTGAACAGCAGCCGTTCCAGCGCGGGTCGCAGGTTGGGCGCGCACTCCACCATGGCCACGGCCCAGGTGGCGTGGCCGGGCAGTGCGGGCCACGATCCGGTGTCCGGGCCGGCGTCGCCGCCCAGCAACAGGCCGGCACGGCCCAGGTCCTCGGCCTTGAGATGGTCGAACGCGGCGACGGCGGCGTCCAGGCCGGTCACGGCGATCGCGTCGGCGGCGGCACCGAGGGCTGCGGCGATCGCGACCTCCGCTCCGGCCGGCACGCTGACGAGAGCGGCCACCGAACCCAGCAGGCCGTCCAGCCGGTCGCCGGCCGCGAGCAGCGCCGCCGAACCGTCCCGGCGCTCCAGGCCCAGCGCCAGCGCCTCCGCGCGGGCCGCGGCGGCCCCCCGCTCCGCGGCGGCGGCCCGTTCGGCGTCCTGGAGTTCGGCCAGGCGGGTCGTCGCCGCCTCCAGTTCGGCCTCCGCGGCCTCGTAGGCCGCGTCCAGCCCCGACTCGCCCGCGCTCAGCCCGGCCAGCCTGGTCTCCAGGGTGGCGAACTGGCGGCGCGCCGACTCCGCGCGCTCCTCGGCCTCCGCCCGCGCGGCGGCGAGCCGCTCGATCTCGGAGCCGGCGGCCTCCGCGCGGCTGCGCAGGGTGTTCACCTCTCCGGCGAGCCGGGCCAGGCCCTCGCGCCGGTCGGCGATCGCCCGCTGTTGCGCGGCGTACTGCTTCTCCGCCTCGGCGTGGGCGGCCTCCGCGGCGGTCCTGGCGGTGGTCGCCGCGGTCAGCGCCTCGGCCTTCCGGGTCACCTCCGCCTGCAACTCGGCCTCGGCCTTGCGGACCTCCGCGGCCTCGCGCTCGATCGCCTCGGGGTCGCGCCCCGGACGGTCCTCGGTGCCGACGCTCTCCGCGTTCCGCAACCGCTCGGCAGCGATGGACGCCGTGCTGGCCACCCGCTCGGCGAGGCCGGCCAGCGCGTACCAGGTCTCCTGCGCGGCGGTGAGCTGCGGCAGGGCATCGCGCGAGGCGGCCTCCGCTGCCTGCTCGGCCCGGCGCGCCTCGGTCAGGTCGGCCTCGAGCCGCAGCCGGCGCTGCTTGAGCTCTGCCTCCGCCGCCAGGTCGGACTCCAGCGCGCTGCTCGCGGCGACCATGTCGTCGGCCAGCAGCCGGGCCTTCGCGTCCCGCAGGTCGGCCTGCACGATGGCGGCCTTGCGCGCGACCTCCGCCTGCCGGCCCAACGGCTTCAACTGGCGCCGGATCTCGCCGAGCAGGTCGCTGAGCCGGTTGAGGTTCGCCGCGGTCGCCTCCAGCTTGCGCTGCGCCTTCTCCTTGCGCTTGCGGTGCTTGAGGACGCCCGCCGCCTCCTCGATGAAGCCCCTGCGGATCTCCGGGGTGGCCTGCAGGATCGAGTCCAGCTGTCCCTGGCCGACGATGACGTGCATCTCGCGGCCGATGCCGGAGTCGCTGAGCAGGTCCTGCACGTCCAGCAACCGGGCGGGAGAGCCGTTGATGGCGTACTCGGAGCCGCCCGCGCGGAACATCGTCCGGCTGATCGTCACCTCGGTGTAGTCGATCGGCAGGGCGCCGTCGGAGTTGTCGATCGTCAGCACCACCTCCGCGCGGCCGAGCGGCGCGCGGCCGGACGTGCCGGCGAAGATGACGTCCTCCATCTTGCCGCCGCGCAGGGTCTTGGCACCCTGTTCGCCCATCACCCAGGCGAGCGCGTCCACGACGTTCGACTTGCCCGACCCGTTGGGGCCGACCACGCAGGTGATCCCGGGCTCGAAGACCAGGCTGGTGGTGGAGGCGAACGACTTGAAGCCGCGCAGCGTGAGGCTCTTCAGGTACATGGCTCAGGCGTCGATGGTCGCGGCGTGCTTGTTGCGGATGTGGCTGAAGGTCCACAGCTTGTTCACCACGAAGTTGATCGGCGTGGTGATCACGATGGTGAACAGCTGGGCCCAGTACTCCCGCGACTGCAGGCCGGCGTTCTCGTGGAACCAGGGCTCGGGCAGGAAGAGCGGGGACGTCGGGTTGGTGAAGGCGATCTTGATGAAGATGCCGGCGATGGCCGCGGCGCTGCCGACGGCCAGGAACGGCCAGAACTCGTGGAGCCAGGGCGCCTTGGCCGTGTGCCGGAACGTCCAGCTGCGGTTGAGCTGGAAGTTGAACACGTTGGCGACGAGGAACCCCACGATCCAGACGAGGGTCGTGTAGCGCAGGTTGTACGGCGTCCCCGGAATCGCGAGGATGATCCGCTGGGCGTTCACCGTGCCGCCGTTGGCCTTGTTCATCACGATGGCGACCAGCATGTTGACCACCACGCCGGCGCCGCCGACCAGCCCGAACTTCACGAACTGCCGCAGCACGTGCGGGTAGCGGTCGAACCGGCTGGTCGTGGTCACGATTGCGAAGAATACCGGTCAGGCACCACGGGGCGGGCGCTGGCAGGCCGGGCAACGGTAGCTCGACCGGTTCATGAACGGCTCCCGGACGATCGGCCGGCCGCACCGCGGGCAGGGCAGGTCCTCGCGGCCGTAGGCCGACAGCGATCGCCCGAAGTAGCCGGAGCTGCCGTTGACGTTCACGTACAGCGCGTCGAAGGACGTGCCACCGGCGTCGAGCGCATCGGTCATCACGGCCCGCGCGGCCTCCAGGAGCTCGAGAACGCGCACCCGGCCGAGCCGGTCGGCCGGGGTGTCGTAGTGGAGTCTCGCCCGCCACAGTGCCTCGTCGGCGTAGATGTTGCCGATGCCGGAGACCACCTGCTGGTTCAGCAGCACCCGCTTGATCCCGGAGTGCCGCCGCCGGATGTCCGTGACCAGGGCTTCCAGGTCGAGGTCGGGGTCGAACAGGTCCCGGGCGATGCGGGCCACCTCCGCCGGCAGTTCCGCGCCGCCCGGGCTCAGCCACAGGCCGCCGAACATGCGCTGGTCGGCGAAGCGCAGCTCCGGGCCGGCGTCCGCGAAGCCGAACACGACCCGGCACTGCGGCGGCAGCGGGTGGCCGGGCTCGTCCAGCCGGAACTGCCCGCTCATGCCCAGATGCGCCATCAGCGCATCGCCATCGGTGAACGGCAGCCAGAGGAACTTGCCGCGCCGGCGGGCCTCGGCGAACGTCCGTCCGGGCAGGGCGGCGGCGAAGTCGTCCGGCCCGGCCGCGTGCCGGCGCACCGGACGCGGGTGCAGCACGGAGACGGTGGCGATCCGGCGTCCCGGCAGGGCGGCAGCGAGGCCGCGACGGACGACCTCGACCTCGGGAAGCTCAGGCATCTCCCGGACGGGTCAGGCGTCCGTGCCGGCGGTGAGGATCTCGAAGGCGTTCCGGGCCGCGCCCTGCTCCGCCTGCTTCTTCGACGTGCCCGTGCCCGGTGGGAACGCGCGGTTGGCGACGATGGCGACGGCCTCGAACCGCTTGTCGTGATCGGGTCCGGACTCGGTCACCCGGTAGCTCGGGGCGCCGAGCTCTGAGTCCGCCGCGTACTCCTGGAGACTGGTCTTCCAGTCCAGACCCGCACCCAGCGCGGCTGCCTGCCGCACCAGGGGGTCGAAGAGGTGGTGGACGAGGCGGTCGGCCGCGTCCCTGCCGGCGGAGATCAGCACGGCGCCCAGCACGGCCTCCAGGCAGTCGGCGAGGATGGACGACTTGTCCGGACCGCCCGTGGCCAGTTCGCCCTTGCCGAGCAGGATGGTGCTGCCCAGATCCAGCGAGCGGGCGACGTCGGCGAGACTGTGGGCGTTCACGACGGCGGCGCGCAGCTTCGCGAGCCGGCCCTCGGGAAGGTCGGGGTACGTCCGGTACAGGAACTCGGTGACGACGACGCCGAGCACGGCGTCACCGAGGAATTCCAGCCGCTCGTTGTGCGGCAGCCCACCGTTCTCGTAGGCGTACGAGCGGTGGGTGAGGGCGAGCCGGAGCAGCTGGGGATCCAGGTCGATCCCCAGCTGTTCGATCAGCTCGAGGGTGCGGCCGGTGGCCGCTGCGGAGTCCGACGTGGTCCGGGTCAGGGCTCGAGGATCTGCCGGCGGGCGGTGCGCGGGCCGTACTGGCCGCACTCCGGGCACGCGGTGTGCGGCAGGTGCTTCGCCCCGCAGGCCGCGTTCGCGCAGGTCACCAGGGTCGGCGCGGAGGTCTTCCACTGGGAACGGCGGGCCCGCGTGTTGGCGCGGGACATTCTCCGCTTGGGAACGGCCACGGCGTTACTCCTTGTTCTTCGGTTCGTTCTTCGGTTCCGTCCAGCCCACCAGACCGGCCCATCGGGGATCGACGGGTTCGGCATGGCTGTGGTCCGGGTCGGCGTTCAGGTTGGCTCCGCATTCGGGGCACAACCCAGCGCAGTCCGGACGGCACAGAGGCGTGAACGGCAGATCGAGCACCACCGCGTCCCGCAGGACGGGCTCGAGGTCGATCAGCTCGCCCTCGATGTGCAAGGCCTCGGCATCGTCGAGTTCCTTGCCCGGGTAGCAGAACAGCTCCTGGATGTCGACCTCGTCGGTGGAGGAGATCTCTTCCAGGCAGCGTGCACAGACACCCCGGAGCCGGACCACGGCGGTACCGGTGACCAGGACCCCCTCCACCACCGACTCCAACCGAAGGTCGAGGTCGACGGGTGAGCCGGGTGGCACCCCGATTACTTCGATGCCGAGTTCCGCCGGGGCGTCCGCGACCCGGACCACCTCCTTCAACTGCCCAGCCCTCCGACTCAGTTCATGAGTGTCCAGGACGAGCCCGGACCGGCGGTCTGGCAGATGGGGAGGCACGACGGATCCCTTCAGCACACGGTTCGACAGCGTCATAACCAACGCAGGACTCTACCGTGAGCGGCGGCAGCCGCCAAAACGCCGTCCGCTCGCCCCGCCCGTCCCGTCCCGCCGAGCGCCACCGTTCCGGTCAAACGCTCCACCCCACGCTGTGGCAGATGACCGGAATGGGGGCGTTCGACGGGGAGCGGCGTTGGCGGTGGCTGGAGCGGGCGCACTCAGCCCTCGAACCGGGGCAGCGCGCGGGTGGAGGTGTCGTCGAGGGCGGAGCGACTGGCCAGGCGGTCACGCATCGTCCGCACCTGCGACATGGTCTTGGCCAGGCCGGCCTCGAAGGACGCGATCCGCGCGTCCACGTAGGCGTCGGCCTCGCGGCGCAGGGCCTCGGCGTCGGCCAGGGCCTTCGCCTCCAGCTGGGTGGCCTTCTTGCGGGCGAGCTCCATCACGGGGGTCTGGCCGGCCAGGAACTGCGCCTTCTCCTCCGCGGACGCGATGATCTGGGCAGCCTCCTCCTGCGCCCGTTCCAGGGTCTCCAGCGAGGTGGCGGTGACCCGCTGGGCCTCCCCGAGGTCGCTGTTCAGGGCGTCCGCCGCCTGGTCGATCAGGGCGAGCACCTCGGCCCGGTTCACCATGCACGACGCCGACATCGGCACCGCCTTGGCGTTGTCGACGATCTGGCGGAGCTGCCTGAGCACCTCGTTCGTCTGCTCAACCATTGGGCTGCTCCCATCCCTGGATCTTGTGGCGGATCTGCCGGGCGACCAACTCCGGCACGAAGGCCGAGACGTCCCCGCCGAAGGAGGCGACCTCACGGACCATCGTGGAGGACAGCGTGGACCAATCCGCCGACGCGGGCAACATCACGGTCTCCACCGACCCGACGACAGCGTTGATGTGCGCCATCTGCAGTTCGAACTCGACGTCGGAGGCGAACCGGACCCCCTTGACCAGGACGCCGGCGCCGTGGGCCTTCGCGAAGTCGACCAGCAGCCCGTCCAGCGGTTCCGCCGAGACGTTGGCCAGGTCGGACGTGGTGCTGCGCACCAGGTCGAGCCGCTCCGCCGGCGTGAACAGGTACTTCTTCGCGGAGTTCTGGCCCACGGCCACCACGACCCGCTCGAACAGCGCGGCCGCCCTGCGGATGACGTCGAGGTGCCCGTAGGTGACCGGGTCGAACGACCCGGGACAGACGGCGATCATTCCGGCGGCCTCCTGGCGAAGTAGAGCGTCGTCTCACCGTAACGCCGATGAGACTGCTGTGACAGTTGGGACGGCCAGACGGGCGGCAGGTCTCGACTGGCACGTTCGACTACCAGCAGGCCGTCCGCCACCAGCCAGCGGTCGGCCGCAGTGGCCAGCACCGGCTCCAGCCGCTCGGTGGGGACGGCGTAGGGCGGGTCGGCCCAGACCACGTCGAAGCGCCGTTCCGGGTCACCGGCGAGAATCTTCTCCACCGTGGCGGCCAGCACGGTGACGGCCAGCCCGGCCTCGCGGACGTTTCCCCGGGCGATCCGGGCCGTCGCCGCGTCCGACTCCACCGCCCAGACCGGTCCCGCACCGCGGCTGGCCGCCTCGAGCGCCACGGCCCCCGAACCGGCGTACAGATCGAGGAAGCCGATGCCCTCCAGCTGGGTCTCCGCCGGCTCGCCGAGGGTGCCCGCCCAGTCCGCGACCAGCGAGAACGCCGCCTCGCGGACGCGGTCCGTGGTCGGCCGCGTCGCCGAGTGCGCAGGAGTGCGCAGCCGGCGTCCCTTCGCCCGTCCGGCGATGATCCTCGTCACCGGGTCAGGGTAACGGAGCCCCGTGCTCTCAGTTGCGCTCGAGCCAGTCGGGCGAGGCGAGCATCTCGGTGGCCCGGATGGCGTCGGCGAAGCCGGGGGTGGCCAGGTCGGGGTCGCGCGCGACGCACTCGGCGGCCAGGTCCCTCGCCTGGGCGATCAGGTCGGCGTGCTCCAGCACCCGCAGCAGCCGCAGGCTCGACCGGCTGCCGGCCTGGGTGGCCCCCAGCACGTCGCCCTCCCGGCGCTGTTCGAGGTCGAGTTCGGCCAGCGCGAACCCGTCCCTGGTGGACGCGACCGCGTCGAGCCGGACGCGGGCGGGCTCCCCCTCCGGCACGCTGGTGACCAACAGGCACACGCCGGGATGGCTGCCACGACCGATCCGGCCGCGCAGCTGGTGCAGCTGGGAGATGCCGAACCGGTCGGCGTCCCAGACCACCATCATCGACGCGTTGGGCACGTCGACGCCGACCTCGATCACCGTGGTGGCGACCAGCACGTCCAGCTCGCCGGCGGCGAAGGCGGCCATCGCCTCGTCCTTGGCGTCGCCGGGCAGCTGACCGTGCAGCACCCCGACCCGGACGTCGGCCAGGGGGCCTGAGCGCAGCTCGTCGGCGAGTTCGACGACGCCCCTGCCCTCGGCGGAGCTCGCGATCCTGGGCACCACCACGAACGCCTGCCGCCCGGCCGCGACCTCCTCCAGGACCCGGCTCCACGCCCGCTGCACCCACTGCGGACGGGCGGCGGCGTCCACGACCACGGTGGCGACGTCGGCCCGCCCGGCCGGCAGCTCGGCCAGCGTGGAGACGTCGAGGTCGCCGAAGATCGTCATCGCGACCGAGCGCGGGATCGGCGTCGCGGTCAGCACCAGCACGTGCGGACGGCTGCTGGCCTTGTCGGCGAGGACGGCCCGCTGCTCGACCCCGAACCGGTGCTGCTCGTCCACGACGATCAGGCCCAGGTCGGCGAACTGCACGCGCTCGGCGAGCAGCGCGTGGGTGCCGATCACGATGCCCGCCTCGCCGCTGGCCGCCCGCAGCAGCGCCGACTTCCGCGCCGCCGCGGTCATCGAGCCGGTGAGCAGGACGACGTCCGTGGCCACGTCCGGCGCGCCGAGCATGCGGCCGCCGCCGAGATCGCCGAGCAGGTCCCGGATCGTCTGGAAGTGCTGGGACGCCAGCACCTCCGTCGGCGCGAGCAGCGCGGCCTGCCCGCCGGCGTCGACGACGGCGAGCATGGCCCGCAGCGCCACCACGGTCTTCCCGGACCCCACCTCGCCCTGCAGCAGCCGCTGCATGGGCCGCGGCCGGGCCAGATCGTCGAGGATCGCGCTGCTCACCTCCGCCTGCCCCCGGGTCAGCCGGAACGGCAGCCGCTCGTCGAAGGCGTCGAGCAGGCCGCCGGAGACCCGGACGCGGGGCTGGGCGGGCCGGGAGGCCGCGTCAGCGCGCCGGTAGGCCATGGTCAGCTGGGTGGCGAGGGCCTCGTCGAACCGCAGCCGCTGCGCGCCCCGCTCGGCCTCGGCGAGGCTGCCCGGGTGGTGCACGGCGGCGAAAGCGGTGGTCAGCTCCAGGACACCGGCCTGCTCCCGCACCCACGTCGGCCAGGGATCCTCCGCGCCGGACAGGGACTCCAGAGCCAGCCGCGCGCACTCGGCGACCTTCCAGGTGGGCAGCTTCGCGGTGGCGGGATACATGCCGACCAGACCGCCGGTGGCGAGGGCGGCGATCCGCTCCTTCTCCTCGGAGGTGGCGACGATGCGACCCGCGGCGTCCAGCATCGCGAAGGTGGGGTGGCTCATCTGCAACTGGTTGCGGAAACTGCCGACCTTGCCGACGAACAGTCCCGCGACGCCCTCGCGCAGCTGCTTCTCCCACCAGCCGAGCAGGTGGGACTTGCCGAAGAACGTGACGGTGAGCCGGCCGTTGCCGTCGCTGAGCAGCACCTCCAGCCGCCCGGGCCGGGCGCCGCGGCCGGGCTGGGAGTGGCCGTCGTGGCGGCGGATGTCGGCAACCCGCGCCACCACCGCGACCAGCTCGCCCTCGGTGAGCGTGCCCAGGTCGGTGAGTTCGGTCCCGGAGAGGTAGCGCCGCGGGATGTGCCGGAGCAGATCGCCGACGGTGGCGATGCGCAACGCGGCGAACTCCTTCGCCGTCCGCTCCCCCAGGACCTGGCCGAGCGGGGCACTGAGCTCTGCGTACATGCCCGTCCGCCAACCGTGCAGTGCCGTCTCCACGGTCGTTCAGCCTAGGCGCTGCCACCCACAACCGGCGGCTGACGCGGCCATCAGCCCTCCCCGGACGTCCGGCGGAACCGCAGATAGCCAGCCAGCGTGACGAGCAGGAAGCCGACCAGGGCGACCGCGCCGCCGAGCACGCCCCACCATGCGTGGGGCACGAGCAGCAGCAGGGCGAGGAGCAGCGAGACGAGGGATCCGGCCAGGCCCACCGCGCCCAGCACACGGCCGGGGACGAGACCCGCCGGCTCCGCGCCGCGGGCGCCGCCGAGCTCGTGGCCGATGGTCCTGAACACGGCTCCGACCGTGACGGGCGCGGCCACCGGCTCGGGCAGGCGGTCGGGCGAAGGGGTGTGAGTCACGTGTGCCATGGTGGCACGGGCGCGGACATGCGAAGAGACCCGCCCTTCGAGCGGGTCTCTGTCGGGATGGTTCAGCGGGTGACCCGGCCGGCCTTCAGGCAGGAGGTGCACACGTTGAGCCGCTTCGGGGTGCCGTCGACGACAGCGCGCACCCGCTGGATGTTCGGGTTCCAGCGCCGGTTGGTCTTCTTCTTCGACCACGGCACGTTGTGCCCGAAGCCGGGACCCTTGGCGCAGATGTCACAGACGGCAGCCACCGGAGTACTCCTTGTTGTCTCATCGATTCCGCGCGACACGGCGCGCAGGAAAGTTCGGCCCCCACGACAGGGACCTGCCTACGATACCCGAACCGGCCGACCCGGTGCCAATCGCGACCGCTGACCCACCAGCCCGCCGCTGCGTCAGCTGGCCACGACGATCGGCAGGATCATCGGGCGCCGGCGGAAGTTGTTGTTCACCCAGCGGCCGATGGTGCGCCGCAGGAGCTGCTGGAGCTGGAAGGTGTCCTCCACCCCGTCCTCCAGCGCCCGGAGGATGACCTGCACCAGTTCCGGACGGATGTCGTCGAACACCGAGTCGTCCTCGGCGAAGCCGCGGGCATGGATGTCCGGGCCGCTGACCAGGGTGTTCGCGTGGAAGTTCACCACGGCCACCACCGAGATGAAGCCCTCCTCGCCGAGGATCTTGCGGTCGGTCAGCTCGGTGTCGCCGATCTCGCCCTCGGTCAGGCCGTCGACGAAGATGTAGCCCGCGTCCAGCTGGCCGACCACCCTCGCCTTCCCCCGGGCGAGGTCGACCACGCCGCCGTCCTCGACCACCAGCGCGCGGGACTCCGGCACGCCAGTGGCCACGGCGAGCTGGACGTTGGCGATCAGGTGCCGGATCTCGCCGTGCACCGGCAACACGTTGCGGGGCTTGAGCAGGTTGTAGCAGTAGAGCAGCTCACCCGCCGAGGCGTGCCCGGAGACGTGCACGAGCGCGTTGCCCTTGTGCACGACGGTGACGCCGTTGCGCGACAGCCCGTTGATCACCCGGTACACGGAGTTCTCGTTGCCGGGAATGAGCGACGACGCCAGCAGCACCACGTCGCCGGGACCGGCGCTGACCACCGGGTGCTCGTGGTTGGAGATCCGCGAGAGCGCGCTCAGCGGCTCCCCCTGCGAGCCGGTGGAGATGATCACCACCTCGTCGTCGCGGTAGTTCTCGATCTGCTTGAGCTCGATCAGCGTGTTCTCGGGGACGCGCAGGTAGCCCAGTTCTCTGGCCACCGTCATGTTGCGCAGCATCGAGCGGCCGACGTACACGACCTTCCGGCCGTGCCGGACGGCGGCGTCCATCACCTGCTGCACGCGGTGCACATGGGAGGCGAAGCACGCCACGATCAGCTTCTGGCGCGCGTTGGCGAACACCCGTTCGAGGGCCGGCTCGATGTCGCGCTCGTGGGTGGTGAAGCCGGGGGTCTCGGCGTTCGTGGAGTCGGGCATGAACAGGTCGAGCCCCTCCTCCCCGAGCCGGGCGAAGCCGCGCAGGTCGGTCAGCCGCCCGTCGAGCGGGAGCTGGTCCATCTTGAAGTCGCCGGTGTGCAGGACGGTGCCCGCCTTCGTCCGCAGCACGACGGCGAGCGCGTCCGGGATGGAGTGGTTCACGGCGAGGAACTCGAGGTCGAACTCGCCGATGGTGAGCCGGTCGCCCTCGGCCACCTCACGCAGGTCGACGTTGCGGATGCGGTGCTCGCGGAGCTTCTCCCGCACCAGCGCCAGGGTCAGCCGCGAGCCCAGGACGGGGATGTCACTGCGTCGGCGCAGCAGGTACGGCACGGCGCCGATGTGGTCCTCGTGGCCGTGGGTGAGCACCAGCGCCCGCACCTCGTCCAGCCGGTCCTCGACCAGGTTCAGCCCGGGCAGGATCAGATCGACGCCCGGCTGGTCGTCGGACGGGAACAGCACGCCGCAGTCGATGAACAACATCTCGCCGTTGATCTCGAAGGAACTCATGTTCCGGCCGATGTCGCCGTGGCCGCCGAGCGGGGTGACCCGCAACGTGTCCTGGGCCAGCGGGGGTGGGGTCTTCAGGCTCTCTCGCACGGACATAACCTAGCCGAGGCCACCCCCATAGCTGGGTACAGTGACGCCTGTGCTGGCCGATTCCGTACGTCTTGCCCTGCCCGCAGAGGCCGGCTCCATCGCCGCGCTGCAGCGCCGCGGCTGGCAGCAGACCCTGCCGGCCGAGGTCGTGCCGGACGTGCTGGGGTCCGTCGATCTGGCCGCGATGACCACCAGCTGGGAGGCGGCGATCCTGCGTCCGCCGCTGGCGCAGTTCCGCGTGCTCGTCGCGCTCGAGGACACGCGCGTGGTCGGCTTCGCCGCTCTCGGTCCGTCGGACGACCCGGACGCCGAGCCGGGCGCGGACGGCCTGGTGGCCGAGTTCGTCGTGGACCCGCAGGCGCAGCGCCGCGGCCACGGCTCCCGGCTCCTGAACGCCTGCGTCGACACCCTCGCGGCGGACGGGTTCACCCGGGCCACCTGGTGGGTTCACGCGTCGGACGATGTACTACGACGGTTCCTGACCGACGCCGGCTGGGCGACGGACGGCGCCCACACGGAAGTCGCGGTCGCCGAAGGCGGTCCGAGCCTGAAACTCGTCCGCCTGCACACGGCGATCGGCTGAGCCCGGCCGATCCGTGGGCCGCTCAGGCGAGCGTGAGCGAGACGTCCGAGGCGGTGACGGCGACGGCGATCCCACCCTGGGCCGTGGCGAGCGACGTGACCCGCGCCCGCTTGCCGAGCTCGACCGGAATCGGCCTGGCCAACCGCTGGAGTTGCGCCTGGCTGAGCGCGACCTGCGTTGCCGCGGCCGGGTCCACCGTCGGCTTGACCAGCCGGATCACGGCGGCGTCCACGTCCAGCCGCGGCTCGGCCGTCACCCCGACCGTCAGCTGCTGTCCCGCGATCCGCGCGGTGTAGGTGAGGGCGATCCGTCCCTCCCCCGCGTAGCTGATCGGCACACCGGCGATATCGCCCAGGCCCGCGTAGCCCAGCACGCCCGTCCCCGTCACCCGCTGGATGCGCGCACGGTTGCCGACCACGCTGATCGTGTCGGAGTCGACCAGCACGCCACTGAGCTCGGCCTTGGTGCCGGACACCGTGATCGGGACCTTCTCCGCGGTCACCCGCGCGCTGGGCACGGACTGGGTGAGGAAGGCCAGCGAGAACGGGAAGCCGCCGAGGGTCACCGCTGGCTTCTCGGCCAGGCCCAGCGCGTCCTGGATCGCCGCTGCCGCCCGGGCCTCGGTCTGGTCGCGCACCCACGAGTCGGCGAGGTAGCCGCCGGCCCCGATGACCGCGACGACGATCAGGAGGGTCAGCAGCGCCCTGCGCACGATCAGATCCCGAGCAGCTCGTCGATGCCGACGGTCAGACCGGGCCGGTCACCGACGGCGCGGACGGCCGCGAGCACGCCCGGCATGAACCCGGTCCGGTCGAGCGAGTCGTGCCGGATGGTCAGCGTCTCACCCTGCCCGCCGAACAACACCTCCTGGTGCGCGACCAGGCCGCGCAGCCTGACCGCGTGGATGTGGATGCCGTCGACGTCCGCGCCACGGGCACCGGGCAGACCGCTCGCGGTGGCGTCCGGCACCGCGGCCAGCCCGGCCGCGGCGCGTGCCGCGGAGATCCGGCCGGCGGTGGCCTGGGCCGTGCCGGACGGCGCGTCCACCTTGTTCGGATGGTGCAGCTCGACGATCTCCGCCGACTCGAAGAAGCGCGCGGCCTGCTCGGCGAAGTGCATCATCAGCACGGCGCCGATCGAGAAGTTGGCCGCGACCAGGACGCCGACGCCCGGGGCGTCCGCGGCGAGCTCGCGCACGCGCTCCAGCCGCTCCGGGGTGAATCCGGTCGTGCCGACCACCACATGGATCCCGCGCTCGACGCACCAGGCGATGTTGTCCATCACGGCGTCCGGAACGGTGAAGTCGACCACGACCTGGGCGTTCTCCACCGCCGCGCGGTCGTCGCCGGCGTCGACGGCTGCGACCAGCTCCAGGTCGGCGGCCGCGTCCACGGCCCGGCAGACCTCCGCGCCCATCCGGCCCCTCGCCCCGAACACCGCTACCCGCATGCAGTTCCCCTTCCTCCGTCCGCTCATCCTAGGCCGCGCCGCCGCATCGGTTGTCCACAGGACAGGGCATGCCGGGACGTTGTCCACAGCCGGCCGGGAGCCGTGACCGCCGACGGAGCCCGTTGCCGAAGATGCCAGGCGCAGGCCACGACCGGAAGGACTCCAGATGACCCCACGAACCATGCGCCCGAACCCGACCGGGCGGCTCGACCTGACCACCGTCTGGAGGCGCGAGCGGAACCGCGCCAACCAGCCGGAGCGCAGCCACGAGCCCTGGTGCCGCGGCCACGGCTGGATGCTCGACGCCGGCCTGGTGTCGGTGCTCTCGCCGCTGCTGTACGGCGACGAGTTCTGCGACGACTCGTTCTTCCGATTCACGAGCCTGAGCGCCGACACCGCGGCCACGCTGCTCGAACTGCTGCCGCAGGAGTACCTGGCGAACGAGCGCCAGAACGACGGACCGACCATCGGCACCGTCCTGCGCGCAGTGGTCGCCCATCCCGACCGGATCCGCGCCCACGGGTACGTGATCGGCCCCGGACGCTGCGACGAGCGGCTCACCGTGGAGGGTGTGCTGTTCCGCACGGACGAGGAGTACCGCCTCTGCCCGGTGTACGGACCGCCGCTTTCCACCTGCGACTGCGACCGGCTCTACACCCGCCTTCGCGAGGAGTTCGGCGTCGACGACGCGATCGTCCCCCCGCACGAGCTCGACACGTGGTTCGGCTATGAGTGGGGCACCGACGGCTACCACCGCGAGTCCTGGTACCGCGCCTGGTGGGACTGACGCAAGAGCTCGCTGAGGAGCCGCCGCGCGAGGAACGAGCCCGACGGCGTCACGAAGGGCTCCCCAGGGACCGCTGAAAGATGCGGGACCGCTGACAACGCGACAGCGCCGCCCGAAGGGCGGCGCTGTGCAGGCGTACCGAGTGGATCAGGCCTCGGCCGGGGCGGCCTCGGCCTCCTTCTCCTCGACCACGGGGATCAGCGACAGCTTGCCCCGGTCGTCGATCTCGGAGATCTCCACCTGGAGCTTCTGGCCGACGCTGACGACGTCCTCCACGTTCTCCACGCGGGCGCCGCCGGCGAGCGGGCGCAGCTTGGAGATGTGCAGCAGGCCGTCCTTGCCCGGGAGCAGCGAGACGAAGGCGCCGAACGGCATGACCTTCACGACCGTGCCCAGGTAGCGCTCGCCCTTCTCGGGCATCGTCGGGTTGGCGATGGCGTTGATCAGGGTGCGGGCGGCCTCGGCCGACTCGCCGTTGTCCGCACCGATGTAGATCGTGCCGTCGTCCTCGATCGAGATGTTGGCGCCGGTGTCGTCCTGGATCTGGTTGATCATCTTGCCCTTGGGGCCGATGACCTCGCCGATCTTGTCGACCGGGATCCGGATCGTGATGATCCGCGGAGCGTACGGGCTCATGTCGTCGGGGGTGTCGATGGCCTCGCCCATGACCTCGAGCAGCGTGTGCCGCGCCTCGCGGGCCTGCTGCAGCGCACTGGCCAGCACCTCGGACGGGATGCCGTCCAGCTTGGTGTCCAGCTGCAGGGCGGTCACGAAGTCACGCGTGCCGGCGACCTTGAAGTCCATGTCGCCGAGCGCGTCCTCCGCGCCGAGGATGTCGGTCAGCGCGACATAGCGCATCTCACCGTCGATCTCCTCGCTCATCAGACCCATCGCGATACCGGCGACCGGAGCCTTCAGCGGCACACCGGCGTTCAGCAGCGCCAGGGACGACGCACACACCGAGCCCATCGAGGTGGACCCGTTCGAGCCCAGCGCCTCCGACACCTGCCGGATGGCGTAGGGGAACTCGTCGCGCTTCGGCAGCACCGGCACCAGCGCCCGTTCGGCGAGCGCGCCGTGACCGATCTCCCGCCGCTTCGGCGAACCGACCCGGCCGGTCTCGCCGGTGGAGTACGGCGGGAAGTTGTAGTTGTGCATGTAGCGCTTGGTGGTCTCCGGGCTCAGCGTGTCGAGCTTCTGCTCCATGTCGAGCATGTTCAGCGTGGACACGCCCAGGATCTGGGTCTCGCCACGCTGGAACAGCGCGGAGCCGTGGACGCGCGGCAGCACGCCGACCTCGGCGGACAGCGTCCGGATGTCCCGAACGCCGCGACCGTCGATGCGCACCTGCTCGGTGAGCGTCTTGTGCCGCACGACCTTCTTGGTCAGCGCCCGGAACGCGCCGGTGACCTCCTTCTCCCGCTCGGGGAACAGGTGGTCGAGCTCGTCGTGGACGGTGGCCAGGAGCTCCTCGGTCGAGGTCTCGCGCTCGGCCTTGCCCGCGATGCTCATCACGGTCCTGAGCCGGTCGGTGGCCGCACCGGCGACCGCCTCGTAGACGTCCGGCTGGTAGTCGAGGAACACCGGGAACTGCTCGACCGGCTTCGGCAGCATGGCCGCCAGTTCGGCCTGCGCGTCGCACAACGCCTTGATGAACGGCTTGGCCGCCTCGATGCCCTGCGCCACGACCTCCTCGGTCGGGGCGGTGCGGCCGGAGCGGACGAGGTCCCAGGTGGCCTCGGTCGACTCGGCCTCGACCATCATGATCGCGACGTCGCCGTCGGGCAGGACGCGACCGGCGATCGCCATCTCGAAGGTGGCGTCGGCCGACTGCTCGACGGTCGGGAAGCCGACCCAGCGGTCACCGATCAGCGCGACCCGCAGGCCACCGACCGGACCGGAGAACGGCAGGCCCGCCAGCGTGGTGGACGCGGAGCCGGCGTTGATCGCCAGCACGTCGTAGCGGACGTTCGGGTTCAGCGCCATCACGGTGATGACGACCTGGACCTCGTTGCGCAGCCCCTTCACGAAACAGGGACGCAGCGGACGGTCGGTCAGGCGCGCAGCCAGGATCGCGCCCTCGGACGGACGGCCCTCCCGGCGGAAGAACGAACCGGGGATGCGGCCGGCGGCGTACATCCGCTCCTCCACGTCCACGGTCAGCGGGAAGAAGTCGATGGCGTCGCGCGGGTGCTTGGCGGCGGTGGTCGCCGACAGCAGCATGGTGTCGCCGTCGAGATAGACGGCGGCGCTGCCGTTGGCCTGCCTGGCCAGCAGGCCGGACTCGAACCGCACGACGTGCGAGCCGAGCGGGCCGTTGTCGATCACGGCCTCGGTGTAGCGAAGGTCAGGACCTTCCATTCGGGGTTCCTTTCGGTTCCGCCTCGCCCCGCACTCGCCCGGTCTTCGATCGAGGCTCGCGGGACACCGCTGCGCGGAAGCCCGAAAGTCACTACCGAGGACCAAACCAGTTGGTGGCGAGGACTGTGTGTTGAATTGTGGTGCACGACCAGCCGGTGACGGGATCCCGTCACCGGCTGGTCATGGAGCTGGTGTCACCGACGCAGGCCGAGGCGAGCGATCAGTGAGCGGTAGTGCTCAACATCGTTCTTCATCACGTAGTTGAGCAGGCGGCGGCGCTGGCCGACCAGCAGCATCAGGCCACGGCGGCTGTGGTGGTCGCCCTTGTGTTCCTTGAGGTGCTCGGTCAGGTGCGCGATCCGCTTGGTGAGCAGCGCGATCTGAACGTCCGGCGAACCGGTGTCACCCGGGGCGATCGCGTACTCTTCGATGATCTTCTTCTTGGTGTCAGCGTCCATCGCTCGCTGCTCTCCTCTCGGTTTCCCGTTGCGCGGCGCTCCCCCTGCCAGGTGGCACGATGTGAATCGAGGATCGTCGGGAGCTCTTGGGCGTCCGCGGCCGTCTTGACGGCGCGTCGAGTCTAGCCGACGGGTCTGCCGGCCGGCGAATCGAGGGCTTGCCAGACCCAAGTAATAACATCCTGACAAGGAACGACGCTGTCCAGAACATAGCGAGAATTCCCACTTGCGCGCGCCGGAGTGAAAGGATGCCCACGGCCGCGGGAGACCTCCGCGGCGGTTGCAGGAGTCCGAGTTCACTAAGGAGTGAACCATGGCGGTTGTCGTCGGTATCCCGACCAGCGCAGATCCGGCGGAACGCCGGACGCCGATCGTGCCCGATGTCGTGAAGAAGCTGCGCGCGGCCGGTGCCGAGGTGGTGGTGCAGCGCGGTGCCACCGACGGCGCGTTCCTCGACGAGGGCTCGCTGGGCGAGGTCTCGTGGGTGGACAGCACCGATGACGTCCTCGCCGCGGCCGACGTGGTCTGGGTGGTCGGCCCGCCGACCGACGCGGCGCTCGCCACGCTGCGTCCGGGGACGGTGCTGATGGGCCTGCTGGCGCCGTACGCCTCGGCGGACCGGGCGCGGCTGTTGTGCGACCGGCAGATCACGGCGTTCGCGATGGAACTGCTGCCGCGCATCTCCCGGGCGCAGAGCATGGACGTGCTGAGTTCCCAGGGCGCGGCGGCCGGCTACCAGTGCGCGTTGATGGCCGCGGCACGAGCGCCGAAGTTCTTCCCGATGCTCACCTACGCCGCGGGCACGATCCGCCCGTCCCGGGTGCTGGTGATCGGCGCGGGGGTGGCCGGCCTGCAGGCGATCGCCACCGCGAAGCGGCTGGGCGCGATCGTGGAGGCCTACGACGTCCGTCCCGACACCAGAGAACAGATCGAGTCCCTGGGCGCGAAGTTCGTCGACACCGGCGTCAGTGCCGCGGGCAGCGGCGGCTACGCCCGCGAGCTGACTGAGCCGGAGTTGGCCGCACAGGCCGAGAAGCTGGGCAAGGCGGTCGCGAACTGCGACGTGCTGATCACCACCGCCGCGGTGCCGGGCAAGAAGGCGCCGCTGATCATCACCGAGGCCATGGTGGCCGGCATGAAGCCCGGTGCGGTCGTGGTCGACATGGCCGCCGAGACCGGCGGCAACGTCGCCGGCACGGTCGCGGGCAAGGAGGTCCGGGTGGGCCCCGCCCACGTGGTCGGCCCGGTGAACCTGCCGAGCCGGATGCCCGTGCACACCTCGGAGATGCTGGCCAAGAACCTGTTCAACTTCCTCGCCCCGATGCTGGACGAGGGCCTGCTCAAGCTGGACTGGGACGACGAGGTCGTCGCCGGGACGGCCCTGGCCCACGCCGGCGAGGTGCGGCACCCCGTCGTCAAGCAAGTCCTCGGACTGTAGAGCTGAGAGGCAACCATGCAAGACCTGCTGTTCGTCTACATCTTCATGCTGGCCGCGTTCACCGGCTATGAGGTCATCTCCCGGGTGCCGGTGATCCTGCACACCCCGTTGATGTCCGGCTCGAACTTCGTCCACGGCGTCGTGCTGGTCGGCGCGATGTTCGCCCTCGGCCACGCGGAGACCCCCCTCCAGCTGACCCTCGGCTTCCTCGCCGTCCTGCTCGGCGCCGCGAACGCCGCCGGCGGCTACGTGGTCACCGAGCGGATGCTCGGGATGTTCAACGCCAAGGCGAAGCCCGCGGTGACCGCGGCCAAGGAGGCCTGAGTCCCATGCTGTTCGTCGTCAACGCCGTCTACTTCGCGGTCGCGATCCTGTTCATCCTCGGCCTGAAGGCCATGTCGTCCCCGGTGACCGCCCGCAAGGGCATCATGTGGGCCGGCGTCGGCATGGTCCTGGCCACCGTGATCACCTTCCTCTACCCGGCCGACAACGGCTCCGGCCTGCTGTTCTTCGCCCCTGGCAAGACCATCAACCTGATCCTCACCGTGGTCGCCATCGCCATCGGCGGCGGCGTGGCCTGGTGGCTGGGCAAGGTCGTGAAGATGACCGACATGCCCCAGATGGTCGCGGTCTACAACGGCATGGGCGGTGGCGCGGCCGCGCTGATCGCTGCCGTCGAGTTCGCCCGGGTCGCCCAGCCCGGTGGCCACGCCGAGGCCCTCTCCCCCGTCGTCGCGACGCTCGCCGTGCTCGGCGCCCTGATCGGCTCGGTGGCGTTCTCCGGCTCGATCATCGCCTTCGCCAAGCTGCAGGGCATCATGAAGAAGACCTGGCGGCTGCCCGCCCAGAACACGGTCAACGTCGTGCTCGCCCTGGTTGCCGTCGCCCTCGGCGTCGCGATCGTGCTGCTCTCGACCAGCCCGGCCCTGCCCGTGCTGCTGGTCGTGTTCTTCCTGCTGGCGCTGTTCCTCGGCGTGATCCTGACCAGCCCGATCGGCGGCGCCGACATGCCGGTCGTGATCTCCCTGCTCAACGCCTTCACCGGCCTCGCCGTCGGCTTCGAGGGCTACGTGCTGGGCAACCCCGCCCTGGTCATCGCCGGCATCGTCGTCGGCGCGTCCGGCACCCTGCTCACCCAGCTGATGGCCAAGGCCATGAACCGGCCGATCACCAACGTGATCTTCACCCCGATCACCGGCGAGGCCCAGGCCGGCACCGCGATCGAGGGCTCGATGAAGGAAGTCGGCCCGATGGACGCCGCCGCCATGATGCGCTACGCCCAGAAGGTGATCATCGTCCCCGGCTACGGCATGGCCGTCGCCGGCGCCCAGCACAAGGTGTGGGAGCTCACCAAGGTCCTCGAGGAGGCCGGCGTCGAGGTGAAATTCGCGATCCACCCCGTCGCCGGACGCATGCCCGGCCACATGAACGTCCTGCTCGCCGAGGCCGGCGTCCCCTACGACATGATCTTCGACCTCGAAGAGATCAACGACGAGTTCCCGACCGCGGACGTCGCCCTCGTGATCGGCGCCAACGACGTGGTCAACCCCGTCGCCCGCACCGACAAGAGCTCGCCCATCTACGGCATGCCGATCCTCGACGCCGACAAGGCCCAGACCTGCATCGTGATCAAGCGCGGCAAGGGCGCGGGCTATTCCGGCATCGAGAACGCCCTGTTCTACGCCGAGAACACCTCCATGCTCTACGGCAGCGCCCAGCAGGCCGTCGGCGACGTCATCGCCCAGATGAAGACCCTGGTGTAGCCCGTCCGGTCACGTGGGCAGCGTGATGGTCACCGGCTTGTCGAGGTCCGACAGGGTCACGGTGAA
>NZ_JARKPQ010000185.1 GCF_029975155.1 Propionicimonas sp.
GGGCGTCGGCCTGGCCGTCGCCGTGCTGGTGGCCCGCTGGCGACTGGCGGTCACAGCGGGCGGCTAAACTGGCCTTTTCCAGCTGCGTGATGGAAGGGAAGTGCGGTGTCCGAACAGTTGACTCCCGCCGGAATACCACCGATGTTCGAAGCTTTGGGCCTGACGTTCGACGACGTCTTGCTGCAACCCCGGGAGTCGGATGTCATCCCGAGCGAGGTCCGCACGAAGGCTCGGCTCAGCCGCAACATCACCCTCAACGTGCCGTTCCTGTCGGCTGCGATGGACACCGTCACCGAGCAGCGGATGGCCATCGCCATGGCCCGGGAGGGTGGCCTGGGCGTCCTGCACCGCAACTTGTCGGTGGACGACCAGGCCCGCATGGTCGACCAGGTGAAGCGCTCCGAGGCCGGCATGATCGACGAACCGATCACCATCAGCCCGGACGCCACCCTGCGCGAGGCTGACGAGCTGTGCGCCACCTACCGCATCAGCGGCATTCCGGTGGTCGACTCGTCCATGATGCTGCTCGGCATCATCACCAACCGCGATATGCGCTTCGAGAGCGACCCCACCAGGCTGGTCGGCGAGGTCATGACCAAGATGCCGCTGGTCACCGCACCGGTCGGCATCAAGTCGGACGATGCACTGGCGCTGCTGGCCAAGAACAAGATCGAGAAGCTGCCGCTGATCGACGATGCCGGACGCCTGCGCGGTCTCATCACCCTCAAGGACTTCGTGAAGTCCGACCAGTACCCGAAGGCCTGCAAGGACCCGCAGGGACGTCTGCGCGTCGGCGCCGCGGTCGGCATCTTCGGTGACGCCTGGGAGCGTGCGATGGCCGTCGTCGAGGAGGGCGTCGACTGTCTGGTGGTCGATACCGCGCACGGTCATTCCCGGGCAGAGGTGGAGTTCATCAAGCGGCTCAGGGCCGAGGTGTCCACCCGCAATGTCGACATCATCGGCGGAAACGTGGCCACCTTCGAAGCGGCCCGGGCGCTCATCGATGCCGGGGTCGACGGTATCAAGGTCGGTGTCGGGCCGGGCTCGATCTGCACCACCCGAGTGGTCGCCGGTGTCGGCGTCCCCCAGATCACCGCGATCTACGAGGCCGCCCGAGCGGCGAAGCCGGCCGGTGTCCCGGTCATCGGTGATGGTGGTCTCCAGTACTCCGGTGACACCGCGAAGGCGATCGTGGCCGGCGCCGACACGGTGATGCTCGGCTCGCTGCTGGCCGGCTGTGATGAGAGCCCCGGTGA
>NZ_JARKPQ010000186.1 GCF_029975155.1 Propionicimonas sp.
CGCTGTCCGCCGAGGCAACGGAGCCCCCGTTAGGCGGGTGTGATGAGTCTGCACAAGCTGACCGCCGGGGACGGGTACGAGTACCTGACCCGGCAGGTGGCTGCGATGGACTCCACCGAGAAGGGCCACACCGGGCTGGCGTCCTATTACACGCAGAAGGGCGAGACCCCTGGCGTGTGGGTCGGCTCCGGGATGGCCGGCATCGAGGGCCTGGACGCCGGGGACCCCGTCACCGCCGAGCAGATGCGGTTCCTGTTCGGCTCCGGGCACCACCCCCTCGCCCGCCAGCGCGGCGAAGCCCTCCCCCCGGACGCCACCGTGGCCCAGGCCCGCGACGCGATCCGTCTGGGACAGCCGTTCAAGGTCTACGCCCACGACATGCCCGAGTTCCGCATCGAGGTCGCCAAGCGCTTCGCCGCCTACAACGCCCAGGTCGGCGCCCCGCACGATGCGCCGGTTCCCGCGCAGGTGCGTGCTGCGATCCGCACCCAGGTTGGCCGCGAGACGTTCCGGGCCACGTTCGGACGTGACCCCGTCGACGCCCGCGAACTCGCCGGGCTGATAGCCACGGCATCCCGCCCGCAGACCACCGCCGTCGCCGGCTACGACCTCACTTTCTCCCCGGTCAAGAGCGTCTCGACGTTGTGGGCGCTCGCCGAACCCGCCACCGCGGCCACAATCGAACGCGCCCATCTCGCAGCGATCGGCGACGCGCTGCGGTTCATCGAGACCCATGCCCTCTATACGCGCACCGGCCACAACGGCGTCCGTCAGGTCGACGTCACCGGGCTGGTCGCCGCCCGGTTCACCCACCGCGACAGCCGCGCCGGTGACCCCGACCTGCACACCCACGTCCCGGTCGCGAACAAGGTGCAGACCCTCGACGGGCGCTGGCTCTCCATCGACGGACGCCTCCTCTTCAAGGCCATCGTCGCCGCCTCCGAGGTCTACAACACCACCTTGGAACGCCGCCTCTCCGAAGCACTCCCCGTCCGGTTCGCCGAACGGCCCTCCACCGATCCCGGCAAGCGCCCGGTCCGTGAACTTGTCGGCGTCGACCCGCAGTTGAACTCCCGCTGGTCGCAGCGTCGGGCGTCCATCGAACACCGCCAGACCGAACTGACGGCCGACTTCCAGCGCGAGCACCACCGACCCCCGACCATGGTCGAGGCCCGCGCTCTGGCACAGCAGGCCAACCTCGAGACCCGGCAGGCCAAGCACGAACCCCGCACCCTCGCCGAACAACGCGCCACCTGGCGCGCCGAAGCCGAAGCCGTCCTCGGCGCCGACGGCGTCCGGGCGATGCTCACCGAGACTCTCACCACCCGGACGCTGCGGCGTCCGGTCTTCGTCACCCGCGGCTGGGTGCGGACGCAGTCCGCGCAGATCGTCGCGACCATGGAGGGGTCGCGCTCCACGTGGCAGGACTGGCACGTCCGCGCCGAAGCACTTCGCGTGGTCCGGGCCGCGAACGTGCCCCGCAGGCGTGTCGACGACGTCGTCGCGCGCCTCACGCACGCCGCGCTCACCCGGCACTCCGTCGCCCTGCAGGCCCCCGCGGACGGCATCACCGAACCCGCCGCGCTGCGCCGAACCGCCGGCGACAGCGTCTACACCGTCGCCGGCGCCACCTG
>NZ_JARKPQ010000194.1 GCF_029975155.1 Propionicimonas sp.
ATCACCGGGCCCACGTCGGACGACATCGACGCCACCCGGGTGATGTGGGAGTTCTTCCTGGAGCATCCGTTGGCCTGACACTCAGCCGGCAACGATCGAGGGGCACGACATGGTCTGCTCGAGCATCGTCAGGATGCTGGCAGCTGACAGTGCGACAATCTGCACGCGATCACCGGTGAGGCAGACCGTCAGGGCGTCCAGGGGTGAGGCCGACAGGACGAACGTGGTGGCGTTCGCGATGCCTTGCGGGGTGGGTTGCAGCAGGTCCAGCGTGATGCCCGTCTGGACGACAACAAACCGCCGCGCCAGCGTCAGGGCCTCCTCACTCAACAGATACGTGCCGTTCTCGGACTCGAGAACCCCCGCGGCTGCCAGCGACGCCAGTGCTGCTTCGGTGTTGATCGATGAGGGCAGTGCGCTCTCGGTCAGCAGGCAGACCAGGCCACCATCGAGCGGGTTCACCACTGCTGCTGCGACGGCCTTGGTCGAGGCACCCACCGAGTCGTCACTGTGACCCAGCAGGGCGTTGAGGACCCGCGTCCGCTCGATGTCGAACAGTGCGAAGAACGCGGTCGCCTGCATGGGATCCAGATCGAGATCCAGTGACGTGCTGTGCGACGCGGATCCGCCGAGGAACTGCGCGTACTCGCTCACTGCATCGTCCCAGCCACGGGGTGCCGAGAGCTGAAGAGATCGCTCAGTCATCTCCAGCAGGGCAAGGTTGGGGCCCTGGCGGTAGACGATCTTCTCCAGGCTCAGTGGACCGTTGAACAGTGCAACCCTGGCCACCACGTCCGGGTTGGCGGCAGTGATGAGCAGCCCGGCAGCCAGCGGCGCCACGGAGCCGTTGACCAGCACACCCTTCTCGGTCAGCGACTGCGTCTCGGTGCCCAGCACGACGTTCGCATGGGAGGCGAACAACCCGAGCGGATTGGTCTGCGGGAAGAACGGAGCGAGGCAGGCCAGCTCATTTCTGGTCAATGGGAACACGAAGTCACTCCTTCTAGATGAACGATTTGCCGAAGCGGCGCAGGAAGTAACTGGCGACTTTCCTGCGCACTTCCTTACTGCCGGCCAACTGCTTGCCGCCCTCGTACAACGAAGGCGTGTCTGTGATGTACGACCTGCCGGTGAACGTGTCCGAGACCGCCCTGGTGGCCGAGTTGTACAGGCCATTCCTCGCGCCCTTTGCGGTGGCCTTGTAAATGTCCTTGCCGTCCATGTAAGCCCCGGACATCTCCCCCAGCGTGTCGCCCAGGAACGTGGTGAGCCCCTTCCTGGCGGCAGAGGGCATGAAGCCCCGCGCCGCCTCGAAAGAGCCCTTGACCGCGCCCTTCACCACACCGGACTTGGCAGCCTGCCAGCCCGTCTGCTTGGTGACGTCCATGTTGGCCACCGATGTTGCCGTCTCTCCCGCGACGCTGGTGCCCATGCGGTACACCGGTCGGTACCAGGCCAATCCCGGAACCCGGCTGATCACATCCGCGGAGGCATTCGTTGTCGCCAGCGCAAGATGGGCGATGACCTCGAGCGCTGCTGCGGTGTGTCCAGCACGACGGTAGGTGTCAGCCATCCGCTGCGAGATCGCGGCGTGCTCCCCTGCTCTCGTCATGGCCTTGTCGACGGTGTCAACGCCATACTTCTGCATCTTCCGTTGCTTGTAGTCGTTGCTCTTCTGCGCCTCGGCGATCCTGGCCATCTGCTCGCGGTTGATCTGGTCCTGGGCCGTTGTCCCGGCCCGATGCCGCTCAAGCTCCTCGGCGCCGATCACCCGATCCATCTCGGCATGCCGGGCCCGTGTCTCCCGTTCGATGCGCTCGTACTCGCTGATGCTCGTTGATGGCTGGGCCGCGGGAGGCGCCTGCTCCGGCGGAGCCACCTTGTTCCTGGCCCTCATCCTGGCCAGACCCGCGATCCCTCCGCCGGCGATCGCGGCCCCCGCCACTGCGATGGCGGCGATTGCCGCCGGAGGGAGCCCGTCGTCCTCCGCACCCGCACCCGGCGTCTGCCCCTCGCTGTCCTGGGACCCACTCGATCCCGGCACGGTGCTCTGGAATGTCTCCGGCGGAATGTACTGGTAGATGTAGCGCACGACGTGGTCGATGTCGCCTTCATAGACAAAGCTGAAGTGCAACTGATTGCCCTCGCGGTAGAACTGCTCCATGTTCTCGGCCGCCGGACTGAAGACGTAGGTGACCTCCAGCGGCTCGCCACTCTGGGCGTAGTTGACGAACAGCGGTTCGGAGTACTCGGCGTACATCTTCTCGCCGGTTGTGTTGACGACATCCATCTCGAGTGCGAACGCGGTACCTGACACCCAACTCGACCCCTCGAAGGGGAAAACCCCCATGGCGACCTCGACCGCGCGCTCCTGACCAGCGACGATCCTCTCCGGCAACTCACTCCAGAAGAACTCCACCCCCGAACCGCTGGCCGCGTCCAGCATCAACAGACCCAACTCGTTGAAGTAGATCGCGTACTCGCCGTACTCGTGCTGGGCGCTGTCAATATCCGCAGGGACGACGACCTCGGTCAGGCTCCAGTAGGCGTCGGTCTGCTGCTGTTCGGTCTGGGGTGGTGGCTGGTTCGTGGTGGCCCCGGGCATGCCGCGAACAGCCGTGAGTTCCAGGTAGAGGTAGGTGCCGGTGTAGCCCACCCCGCCATCAGAGGTGTACAGGGGGAACATCAGGTACTGCACTCCGTTGATGACCCGGGTCAGACCCATGTCTGACTGGGTCAGTTGGTACTGCTCTGTCCGGGGGGCCGGTTGGTCAGAGCTGTAGATGGTGAAAACCTGGGTGATCTCGCCGCTCAGAACCACCTGGCTCTCGAAGTTGGCGGAGCCCAGGTATCCGTACGCCGGCTCGTCACGATATTCCACCGTGATGGTGCCCGACATGGTGCAGAAGTCCTCATCCACTCCGGAGAAACCGATGCTGGCCGGTGCGCCACCGCGTGTCAGCTCCATCTCACCGTCCGAACTTGTCGGGATGACGTCCGGGTCTGGCATGTTCCCGATGTGGAAGCCCTCGACGCTCAGACGTATGTCTTGTGGACTCTGGTCGATGGGGGTGTCGTAGGCACCGGGTGTCCCGCTGGAATTGGTGAACACCTCGTATGGGCTCGTCCAGTCGTCCGCCAGTGCCGGCAGGACACCGAGGGTCACGGGCGCCAGCCAGAGCAACAGGGCCACTGCGGCACCCATGAAGCCGTGCCGCGAATCGTCGCGGTGTGGTTCATGAACTATTCCTGGTTTCATAGTCCATCACCTTCCATGAAGCCGTTTCACGCCGGCGCTGGCGGGGCTTCCGGCTCTCATCATGGCAGGCTTCCGCCGGGGGCGGAAGCGTTCCACACCCCACCCCGAAATTTTTGCGACCGATCACATCGCGAGTAAGAGCGACGATCGGTCGCAATCTTCTGCGGGCCGCTACTGCGCTGTCCCCCCGGCACGGCAGGATGGTGCATGGCCCCCGGTTCGCGTTGACCGACAACGAGCCGGTGCCCCGAGGAGAAGACGATGCAGTCGAGCCAGATCCGCGTCCAGGCGGAGGTATATCCCGTTGTCAGCCACGCCATGGCGCACAACAGGATTTCGCCGGTGCGCACCGTCACGTTGACCAACGACGCCGTCCTGCGCATCGGGTTGGAGGTCCGGATCGCCCTGCGTGACGGGCAGGGCGTGTTGTCGGAGCCGTTCGCAACCCACGCCGACATCGAGCCGAGTGCGACCACCATCCTGCGCGACATCGCCTTCCACCTCGATCCCGCCGCCATGAACCAGGTCGAGGAGGCCCGCCCTGGCAGCCTCGACGTCACCGTGCTGCACGAGGGCGAGGTGGTGGGCAGCCTCACCCAGCCGGTCACGATCCTCGCGGCTCGCCAGTGGCTCTGGAAGCCCAACGGTCTGGCCCTCGAACTGCTCGCCGCCCACGTCATGCCCAACGCCCCCGAGGTGACCTCCCTGCTCGCGGCCGCCGCCGACTACCTTGACCAGCGCACCGGCCACAGCCAGATCGACGGCTACCAGTCGGGGCCCGAGCGGGTCGACGAACTGGTGGCCGCCATCTACCAGGCGATCAGCGACGGCCAGATCCGTTACAGCGAACCGCCGGCCAGCTGGACCGATGAGGGACAGAAGATCCGGACGCCGGCCGACCTGCATCAGACCAGGCTCGGCACCTGCCTAGACACGACTCTCCTGTTCGCCGCCGCCCTCGAACAGGCCGGGCTGCGGGCCCAGGTCTGGATGCTGCAGGGCCACGCCTTCGTCGGTTGGTGGCGTCAGGAATCGGACAGCTGGTCCACGGTCAACTCCGAGACCGCCGACATGGTGAACCGACTCGACCTCGGCCAGATCGGAGTCCTCGAGACCACCCTGGCCACCGTACGTGTCAACCCCACCTCGTTCGCGGACGCCCGGGCCGTCGCCACCCAGCGCATCCATCAGGACCCGGACGCGGTGGTCGGCATCCTCGATGTCTGGGCTGCCCGGCGAAGCCGCATCCTGCCCCTGCCTGCGATCACCCGTACCGTCACTGGAGACGTCCAGACCGTCATCTACCAGCCCGCCGAGCACAGCGTCGCCCCCGCCATCCGGGAGGCCGAGAGTGCAGAGAATGCTCGCGCCCTCACCAGGCAGGGCAAGCCGATCCCGCCGAGAGTGCAGCAATGGAAGAACGCGTTGCTCGACCTGAGCCTGCGCAACCGGCTGATCAACTTCAGCGAGCGCGCCGCCGTGCGCCTCAACGTGTCTGCCGACCTGCTGCCCGAACTGGAGAACCTGATCACGAGCGGACGCCAGGTCACGCTGGCCCCGGGCGACTCGTTCGACAACGTGTACCTGCACCGCGACGGCATCCAGCGCGCAGCCGACCTGCCCGCCGAGGTGCTGGACGAGGCGCTGGTGCGCAAGGCGTCCGTGTTCACCGACCTGGTGGCGGACGCCTACGTCACCCGGCTGCGCAACCTCGCCTACAAGGCGCGCACCGTCGAGGAGGAGACCGGCGCCAACAACCTCTATCTGGCGCTGGGCACACTGGTCTGGGAGCTGGACGGCAAACAGCTGCGCTCCCCGCTGGTGCTGGTTCCGCTGCATCTGAAGGCCTCCGCCCGCCGCGGGTCCACCTTTCAGATGGTCCTCGACGAGACCGGGACGAGCACCCCCAACTACTGCCTGCTCGAGAAGTTGCGGCTGACGTTCGGGCTCAGCCTGCCCTCGCTGGCCGAACCCCCGATCGAGGGCCGTGGCATCGACCTGACTGCCGCGATCCGTGGCATCCGCGAGGCCCTGGTGGCTCAACGGCTGCCGTTCCGAGTCGAGGAGACGGCCCACGTCAGCCTGCTCCAGTTCGCCAAGTACCGCCTGTGGAAGGACCTCGAGGAGAACTGGGAGACGCTGCTGGGCAGCCCGCTCGCGCACCATCTCGCCCACACCCCGACCCTCGAGTTCGCCGACCCGGTCTCCCCCTCCGGCGACCAGCGCCTCGATGAGCTCGGGCTGCTCTGCCCGATCCCCGCGGACGGTTCGCAGTTGGGCGCGATCGCGGACGCCATGTCGGGGCGCACCTTCGTCCTCGAAGGCCCACCCGGCACCGGCAAGTCGCAGACCATCGCCAACCTGCTGGCCCGCGGCATCGCCGAGGGTAGGCGCATCCTGTTCGTGGCCGAGAAGCGCGCGGCCCTCGACGTGGTGGCCCGGCGCGTCCGGGCGGTCGGTCTGGGCGAGTTCACCCTCGACCTGCACGATCGCGACAGCCGGCCCGCCCGCGTCCGTCACCAGATCGCCCGCTCGCTCGACCTCGCGCTGCGCAGCGACACCGAGGGTCTGTCGGCCAGCACCGAGCACGCGCGTGCCGCGGGAGCCGCCCTCACCCGGTATGCGACCAAGCTTCATGAGCCCAACAGCGCACGCCTGTCTCTGTATACCGCCGAGACAAGTCGGCACGCCCTGGGGCAGGGCCCCACGCTGACGCTGCCGACGTTCGCCGTCGCACCGGGCAAGGAGCAGCAGATCACCGAGCTGCGCCGACTGGTCACGGGGCTGCCCTACGTGGCGGACGCCGCCCGTCCCTGCCCGACCGGGCCGTGGACGTTCGCGCAGCTCGACGATCCGGACGCCGTCGACCTACCCAACGTCAGGCGTGCCTGCCAGGACGCCGACGACCGGTTGCGCTGGCTGGGCGACCGAATGACCCAGTCTGACGCTGCCCACCCCCTGTCCGAGGTGCTGCGCACGGCCGGCGCTCCTGCCGATCTCACACTGCTGGCCGACCTGCTCGACAGCGGCACGCCCCCGCTGGCCCTGCTCGACGAGGTCCGCCAGCCGCGTTGGCAGCAGGCCGCCCGCGCGGCCCAGCAAGAGAGCGCCGCCTTCGTCGCCACCGCCCGCGGTGCGCTGGGCGTCGCGACGCCGGCCACCCTCGACCTGCCGCTGGACGACATCCATGCCCGGGCGCTCGAGGCCGCGCAGTCGTCCTGGTTCGGGCGTCGTAAGCGCCTGCTCGCGGTGTGGACCGAGGTGGCTCCCAGCCTCGCGGCAGGGGCGAGCGTCGACGCCAAAGAGGTCCCCGCGTTCGTGGCGCGGCTGCGTGATCTGCGCCACGCCACGCTCGAGGTGGCCGCCCGGGTTGGGTCTGTCCCCGGCGTCGTGCTGCCACCCGACTGGAAACCCGTCACCGAGGAGGCCACGACCCAGCTGAACGGTCAACTCGCCTGGCTGTCCTGGGCCGCAGACCGGGTGGCACCGAGAGGGGCGTCCCGGTTCTCGGCGGCCCTGCGACGCTACCTGGGCGACCCTCGCCCGATCGCGGCGACCGTCCCTCACCCAACTCCTGGCGCTCAGCCAACCCCTGGCAGGGACACGGTACAACTCGTCCGCGAACTCGCGGCGGCGCTCGGCTACGTCCAGCAACAGCTGGGGTCCTCCGAGGCCGACCTGTACGACTGGGCGGGTGAGGCCGGGCTCATGGCGCGCTGGCAGCAGACGTCGGTCGCCCGCGACCTGCATGACGCCACCCTGGGCAGCCTCACCCGGTGGCTGGAGTTCCGCAGGCATCTCGCTCCGATGCTGGCCTGGGGACTGGACGAGGCCCACCGGCAGCTGTTGGTCGGCGCCATCTCCAGCGACGAGGCCCCGCTGGCGCTCGAGCGCGGGCTCGTCCAGGCATCCATGGTCGAGCGGTTCCGCCATCAGGGGCTGGACGGCTTCGACGAGCGCGCCCACAACGACACCGTGCGCCGGTTCTGCGACCACTCCCAGGCCGTCCGCGAGGCCATCAAGGCCGAACTGGCCGCCCAGGCCCTGGATCGGCGGACGTTCTCGAGTCAGGCCACCTCGGGTCAGGTCGGCGAGGTGCGCCGCGAGATCGGACGCCAGCGCGGCGGCCTGAGCGTGCGTGAGCTGATGAGGCGCCACGGCTCGCTGATCACCGAGATCATGCCATGTGTGCTTGTCAGTCCCGACTCGCTGGCCCGGTTCCTCCCTGTCGGGGCGATCGGGTTCGACTTGGTGGTCTTTGACGAGGCGTCCCAGATCAAGGTGGCCGACGCCATCGGGGCCATCGGACGGGCGCGCAGCGTCGTCGTGGTGGGCGACAGCAAGCAGATGCCCCCGACATCGGTGGCCGAGATCAGCCTGCGCGGCGACGACACCGACGAGGACGACCTCGAGACCACCGCAACGGTCGAGGACGAGGAGTCGATCCTGGCGGAGTGCGTGCAGGCCCGCGTCCACCGTCGCTGGCTGTCGTGGCACTACCGCAGCCAGGACGAGGCGCTGATCGCGTTCAGCAACGCCCGCTACTACGACGGTCGGCTGTCGTCGTTCCCCGCGCCCACCCGAGGCGTCCCCGACCCCGGCATCAACGGGCACGGCATCCACCACGTCCGGGTCGACGGCACGTTCCTGCGTTCGGGCAAGGGACGCGCTCTTCGCACCAACCCGGTGGAGGCTCAGGCCATCCTCGACGAGATCAAACGCCGTTTCGACGCCGCACCCGAGACCACGATGCCCTCCATCGGGGTGGTGACGTTCAACCTTCAGCAGCGCGCCCTGATCGAGTCGATGATCCGGGACTCCGACGACCCCCGCATGGTGGCCGCGCTGGAGGCCACGACCGGTGACGGCCTGTTCGTCAAGAACCTCGAGAACGTGCAGGGTGACGAGCGGGACGCGGTGCTGTTCTCGACCGCGTTCAGCGTCAATGAGAAGGGGGTGCTGCCGCTGAACTTCGGGCCGCTCAATCTTTCCGGCGGCGAGCGGCGGCTGAACGTCGCCATCACCCGCGCCCGCCGTCAGGTGGTCATCTACTCCTCGTTCGCACCGGCTCAACTGCGGGCCGAGGAGAGCAGTTCGCTGGGCCTGAAGCATCTGCGCGAGTACCTCGACGTCGCGGTCGGCGGCGAGGCCGAGCTGGCCAACACGACAGGGCGGGCCATCGTCCGCGACCGGCACCGAGACGAGATCGCGGAGCGGCTACGAGAACGAGGCATCGGCGTACGCACCGACGTGGGGCTGTCGGACTTCCGGGTCGACCTGGCGTTGGCCAGGCCTGATGCCCCCGACCAGCCGCTGGTCGCGGTGCTGCTGGACGGCCCCGGGTGGGCGGCCCGCGCCACGGTCAATGACCGGGACGCACTGGGCTCGCAGGTGCTCGCCGGCATGCTGCGCTGGCCGGCCGTCGAGCGCGTCTGGTTGCCGACCTGGCTGGATCATCCCGATGAGGTGCTTGATCATCTGGCCCAGGTCGTCGAGCAGGCCGAGGTGAGTGGGTTCCGCCAGGAGACCGTCGAAATTCCCGTGGCCGAGGATGCCGAGCACCCCCAGCCTGCAGCACAGCCGGCACCCGCGCCTGTCACACCTGTCCGCGCCCAGGAGCCATCCGACCGGCCCGAGCCTGTCCGGATCTCGGACCTCCTTCCGGGGCACTCGGCAACCCCGGTGGCCCCGGCCTCCTTCCGTCCTTGGCGGCCGTCCCCCGCTGGTGATGTGTCCGTGCTCGACGCCCTGCCCGGCAACTCCGGGGCCCGTGCCAAGGTGCTCACACTGCTCGAGCAGGGCATCGCGGCCGAAGGTCCGGTGCACGCCTCCCGGCTGGCCAAGAAGGTTGCGAACGCGTTCGCCTTGACACGGGTCACCCAGCCCCGTGCCGACGCCATTCTGCGGACCGGACGCCGGCGTCCCGACGAGTACGGCTTCATGTGGCCCGAGGGCATCACCGCTCATGACTGGACGCTGTACCGACCCGACGCCGCCCAGGACCGGCCTGTCGAACACATCAGCCCTCACGAGTTGGCCAACGCCATGCGCGCTGTGGCGCTTGCCTCCGGCGGCATCACTCTCGACGAACTGAAGAAGGAAACCAGCGAACTCTTCGGGTTCCGGCGGCTCACCGCGAGCGTCGGCGAGGCACTGGACGTCGCCCTGCAGGTGGCCATCGGCACTGGACGGTTGCGCTGGGAGAATGAGCTGCTGCGCGCCTGAGGGTGTGGTATGACGTGATCACCCTCACACGAAAGGCCAGCACGATGCCCCCCACGACCGATTCCGCCACGCGCTACGTCGAGCTGATCAACGAAACCCTCACCGCCTTCCCCACCCCGTTCGGACCCACCTACGACGTCGCCTTCGACGAGACGTTCCCCACCGCCGGCTTCAAGGAGATCCGGCTGTGGGTACACATCTTCGCCGACAACTACGAGACGACCCCGATCACCGCGGGCGCACAGCTCGAGGTGCGGTTCATGCACGTGTTCACCGGCGGATCGTTCTCGTACGAGGAGCTGAACATCGACGAGTTCGCCGGCTCGTACATCAACGGATACTGCGTCATCCCGATTATCGGTGACGAGCTGCGGGTGGTGTGTCATCCCACGGGCATGCCCCCGGGCCCGTACCACGTCAACGTTACCTACTACCTGGTCTAGGTGCGACACCCCATGAAGGCCGTCCGGGTAGCCGCAACCGTGCTGTTGAGCCTTGTCGCGCTGCTGTTCACCGCATGTTCGGTGGTGGACTGGGGTGACGGCGGGCGCAACGACGCCCTCGACATGGCATGGGCGCTGGAGGCGATCGATCTGGGTGCGGGGCTGAGCCCTGCCCAGGTGGCCAACACGCCTACCATGGTGCTGGACGCCGGTGCGGTCGCCGGCAACGCAGGAGTGAACACTTTCGCGGGCGATTACACCTGGAACCGCGACGGTTCCTTCTCGTTCGGTGAGCTGAGCGCCACCGAGATGGCGGGGGAGCCGGCGGCGATGGCCCAGGAGCAGGCCTTCTTCGACGCCCTGTCTGCTGTGCGGCGCTTCGACATCGGCAACACCAAGCTGATGCTCTCGGACGCCGAGGGCCGCGTCCTGCTGGTCTTCGCGCCGGCCTGACTCTGAGCTCACCCACCCCCAAACCGGGCAGACGCGTGCAGAGGCTATCGCGCGATCAACGACGTCGCGATCACCAGGGGCAGCGAGACCGCCGAGGCGATGGACGTCACCGTGGTCATCGTCTTGAGGGCCCCACGGGTGGTCAGCCCCAGCAGCGACTTGTACATCCAGAATGCTATGGCCGCTGGCCTGCTGCCTGTCAGCATTCGTCCTGCAATACGCCGGGCTTGGGCGCTGGGTATCGCGTCCGGTGATCGTCGCGGCAGCCTTGGCCACGATCACCCACGGAGTGCTCGCCTTCACCAACGAGAGCCACGGTCTGGTGTGGAAACTGTCCGCCGGGGTACAGGGAACCCACTCGACTGACCTCGGTGTCGCAGCCTGGAGCCTGTTCTCGGCCAACCTCGCACTGCTTGCACTCGATCTGGCCGTGCTGATCTGGCTGGTCGTCACGGTCCCGGGCAGCCGAAGGTCCGTGGCGGTCATCGGTCCGGGGATCGTCTTTGCCCGGATCGCCTACAACTTCGAGGTGATGCACCACACTTGGGGCGTTATCAGCCTGCCCGCCTTGTCGGCTATCGGTGTGCCGCTGGTGTTGTACCTGATGGCGCTGTTCGTCTTCCGGCTGTTCGATCCGGTGCCCGGCGCTCGAGCCACAGCCGTCGCACAAATGCGGGACGCCATCCTGGTGCTTACCACGCACGCCGGGCGGGTGGCCTATGCAAACCCGGCTGCCGGCGAGCTGCTGGGCCGTCCTGCCAGCGACCTGCTGGGCCGCCCTGTTGCCGACTTGCTGCCGATCGAACTCTGTGAGCCGAGCAACCCTGGTTTCCAGACGCCGGGTCACCCGGACGCCAGCGCGGCCGTGCCGCTCCGGTTGGGCACCGAGCCGGACGTGAAGGAGTTGATGGTCGACGTCACGGGGCTGGTCGACTCGTTCGGTCAGCCGCTGGGGCGACTGGTGGTGCTGCGCGACGTCACCGAGCAGAACCAGATCTTCGCTCGGGAACTCGACCAACAGCGGGCGCTTGCTGCGCTACGTGAGCGTGAGCACTTGGCACGCGAGATGCATGACACAGTGGGGCAGGTCCTGGGCTACATCAGCATGCAGAGCCAGGCGGCCGATAAGTACCTGCGCGGTGGGGACGTGGCGCAAGCCCGCGTGGTGCTCGGGCAATTGACCCAGGTGGCCCAGGATGCGCACGACGGCGTCCGCGCCACCATCGCCGCGTTGAAGGGCGATTCGGAGTCGGAGTGGCTGTTCCTGCCATCACTGCAGCAATATGCAGAAAGCTTCGGACGGCACTACGGCGTGTCGGCTGCGGTCGAGGTTGCTCCGGGAGTGTCGTTGGACCCGCTGGACAACCCCACCGGGGTGCAGGTCCTGCGGGTGGTCCAAGAGGCGATGGTGAACGCGCTGCGGCACGGGCACGCCCAAGCGCTGGACATCCGCCTCGAGCAGCGCGGCCCGGCGATCGGCGTGAGCGTGATGGACGACGGCAGCGGGTTCAAGGTGCCCGCCACCGACGCGCCGGATGGGCACTTCGGCATGACCTTCATGCGCGAACGGATGGCAGAGATCGCTGGCTCGGTCACATTCGCGTCCGGCGCTGCAGGTGTGACGACTGTCGACCTGACCATCCCATTCTGACGAGGAGGAATGCAAGCGATGCGGGTGCTGCTGGTTGACGATCACCAACTACTGCTGGACGGCCTGCGCAGCCTGCTCACTGCCCACGACGTTGATGTGGTCGGCACCGCGCGCCATGGGTTGGAATGCTTGGCGCAGGCGCGGCTGCTGCGTCCGGATGTGATTCTGATGGACGTGGGGATACCGGTCTGTGACGGGCTGACCGCCACCCGCTTGGTGAAGGCCGAACTGCCGGAGATCAAGGTGATCATGCTCAGCGCGGCAGCCGACGACCAGCAACTGTTCGAGGCGGTCAAGAGCGGCGCGATCGGCTACCTGCTGAAGAGCATGGACGCCGACGAACTGATGACCGCACTGGAGGACGCCCTCAACGACGTGCCGCCGCTGGCCCCCTCGCTGGCGCACCGGCTGCTGGCTGAGTTCTCGGTGCCTGCGGGGCGGGGGCATGCAGCCTCCGCGTCCATGGCCGATGTCCCGTCAACCGTTGGTCAGTCCCGACCGACAGGCGCCAGCCCGGGAGGCGACCACGGGCTCACAGACCGGCAACAGGACATCCTGGGGTTGTTGGCCAAGGGATTGTCCTACAAGGAGGTTGCGGCCCAAGTCTGGCTGACGCTCCGCACGGTGAAGTACCACGTCGCCGAGATCATGCGAAAGCTGCACCTCAGCAACCGGGCGCAGGTGCTCGCCTATGCCGGGCAGCGGGGGCTTGGATTGCGGCCGGATGCAGATCGGCCGACCTGGCCTCGGAGCCCGGCAACCTCTGACGAGCCGACCTGACCGAGTCGCCGAGTGTGGCCTGCTCAGAAGCTGAAGGTCGTGGCGCCCTCACCAATCCATTCCCACAGTTGCACGGTGCCGGCCACCTCCGCATTGTCGACCAGCGAGGCCGGGTCGATTCCCTTGGCCTTCACACAAACCCCACAGGCGATGTAGCGGCCGCCTGCAGCGGCGTAGCGGTTCATCAAATCGGTAAGGGGAGGGCAGCCGTCGCAGGCGACTGCGCGGGCGAACCCGTCGATCGCGAGACGGGTGGCCTCCTTGGTCAGGAACATGAGGGTCGGACGCCCTGCCTCCGCCGCGCCGACGGCGACCAGGAATGCGACGGTCACCTTCTCGGCATCTTCGAGGCCGGTGGTCAGGGAGATTGCTGCCTTGGACATCGGGGTGCCTTCCGTTGATGTCGGGCCCAGGGTGAGTCCCATCAAGAAAGTACGACCGATCGTGCTAAGTTGTCAATGTGATCCCACGAACGCCCCCACGCACCAACTCTGGGCGGAGCCCGCGAGCCGACGGGTTGCGTACTAGGTCGGCGATTCTGCAGCAGGCGGTTGAACTGGCCAGCGTCGAAGGATTGGAGGGTCTCTCGATCGGCGGCCTGGCCAGCGCCGCCGGGTTGAGCAAGAGCGGGGTCTACGCGCACTTCGGCTCCAAGGAGGAACTGCAGTTGGCCACAATTGACGCGGCCGACGCCATCTTCCACGAAGTCGTCATCGAGCCCGCCTTGCGGGAGCCCACCCCACGTGCGCGGCTGGTCGCTCTCGGCGATCGCTACTTGGACCATTTGCGCGACCGGGTATTTCCCGGCGGCTGCTTCTTCGCCAACGCAGCACTCGAGATGGGTAGCCGTCCGGGTGCGGTCCGCGAGCGGATAGCCATGTTTCAGCGTGAGTTGTTCGGCTTGATCGCGGAACTAGTTGAGGAGACCCAGAAGGTGGGAGGGCTGGCCGGTGAGGATCCACGGGAGGTGGCCTTCGAGGTCAACGGTCAGTTCTTGGCAGCCAGTGCGTCCTTCGTGTTGAACGATGACCCTGCCGTGCTCGAACTGGCGCGCCGCATTCTTCACCGACGATTGGACGCGTGAGGTGATCCATCGATCCTGACTCCAGGACGCTGGACGGAGGAGGCCATCCGGCGTCCACGCAGGCGTCAGGTTGGAGATGCTGCCCACACCCCTAGGACCAGTCTGAACGGGTGCGTGCTGGGTCACTTACGACGATGCGTGGAGGCTGGGGTCAAGAACGAGCCTAATCCTGCGTCCTGCGGGATGGGAATGGCTGTCGCAAACCCGTCAGGCGCGCCCGGATGTCGGTTCGAGGCATCTTGGCGAGGTTCAGGGGCGGATCAAGGGCCGCGAGGATATCGGTCTCCAACTGGTCGAGAGCGTCCGCGTCCGCCACGGGAACGGCAACGACGCGCAAGTGTTCGTGCATCCACGCGGTCAGACGGTGTTCATCGATGGAGGACTCCCCATGCTGGGAGGCCAAGACCGCTCCCAAGGTGCGACGGAAAGTCGAGAACTTGTGGTTGCCGCCCAGGTGCATGCCCCGGATTCGTCCCCACAAGGTGTTCAATGACCTCTTCCCGCCGAGTGGCACCGGCGAGTCCCGCGTAGATCAGACCGGGTGCCATGGGGTAGCCAAGCCCAGCGGCGAGATCCCTGGCACCCGCTACGTCCGCCCACCAGCTGTACAGGCCGGGCGACTTCAGCCCCGTGCCACCCTTCGCCAGGAAGGCATCGGGTCTGGTGGCTTCCTCCTGGTTGAGGAGCGCCTCGACCAGGAGCGAGGTGCCCGGCGTGCGTTGGTGGACTTCTGGGGTGACGTGCGTGTCGTTGTACCAGGCCAGGCGCTGTCCCAGGGTCAGGCCCGCGAGCGGTTCAACCAACTGCGCGCCCGCCGCAAGCAACCCCCGCCGGATTGCAGCCACATACGCTGCGCTCGCGTGGACCTCTATGACGTGACCCTTGAGCGGACCCACCGTCGAGACCAACCGCCGCACCACGTTGGTGCCCCAGTCGCGACGGTAGGAGGTGGATGTCGTGGCCAGGTACAGCTCATACGGTTCGATGACCTCGTCAGGAGCCACGAGCCCATACTTCGCGGAGAGGATGAACCAGGGGACGCCAGTGGCCTCGGCGTAGCGGCGCTGCTTTCGGAAAAGCGGCGAGGTGTAGAGATCCTTTGCGGGAGCCGCATGATTGAGCTTGCTCTTCACGCATGTGACCAGCACGATGTCCGGCTGTGCGTTCGGATGGGTGGACGTGTGCGCTGGAGGCGGGTTCCGTCGGCTGCGGTGGAGGGCTACCGGTTGCGCGTCCTCGCGTCGAACGAAAGTCACGCTTCTACCCGGCCGCACGGCGGTCGTTCTGAAGCCCGGCCAGCCTGACCTTTCGCCGGACCAGAACGCCTGATGCCGCGTGGCCGATGGCGGCAATCCACCCACCAGCGCGTCCAACTCCTGCCAAGTGAAGGTTCGCGAGTCAGTGACGTCGCGCAGGACGTCTCGCAGCGGTTGCCAGTTCGCCATGGCCGGCATTATGCCTGCGTTCTCCTGAACGGGCCCGATACACGGTCACGCGTTGACACGGAACTGCCGGACTCGGCTGTAGTCCAGGACCAGTTCCTCAATCCGCTGGCTGATGTTGGCAGAGAACGCCCTCACGCTGTCGAGCGCCCCCTGCTCCGGGATTTGTTCAATGAGGGCAAACACGTCGTCAAGGGCTCTGTTTCGGTCGGCGTCTGAGCTTGTCGACGACGCTTGCAAATGAGGCCATAGTGACGGTCGAAAACGAGGCCACCCAGACAGATTGGATGGGTGATCTCTATGGAGGATTGGGCTTTGATCCGGCGGCTGGTCGCGGACGGTGTTCCGCAGCGGCAGGTGGCGCGGGACCTGGGCATTG
>NZ_JARKPQ010000018.1 GCF_029975155.1 Propionicimonas sp.
TTCACGGACACCTTCACCGATGAAATCGGCATACGTCAGGACTACAGCTACCACGACGATGATGGGCAGACAGGTGGTTCATCGACTCAGGTTCGGGACGCACGCGGCATCCTCAACTGGTTTCGCGATCACGGGTAGCCGAATCTCTATGCGTTGAAGTTCCCAGCCGGGTTCTGTGCCCCGGCGACCTTGCTTCCCTTGTGGATGCAAGTTCCCGCGATGCGCGAGGCAGAATGAAAAGTCCTCACTCTCAGTGACGGTTCGTCGGTATGATTGACGCATGGTCGCCTCTCGTGAACTGCCGGGCTCATGAAGCTCGTCGCGCTGCGCGGCGGCGCTGCCGACGAGGTGCTGCGGACTGCCCAGGACGCGGAGGACTTCGAGCAGGAGATCGTTGACGAGCACGCGATCGCGATGGCTGCCGCTGGTCTCAGCGACGGCCATATCCAAGGCACCCGCCGGACGATCATCGAGTTCGCCCGGTCGCTGACCGGCCCGTTGTGGGAAGCGACCTGCGCCGACGCAGACGCGTTCCTGGCCGAGCAGCGGCGCATGGGGCACGCGGTGAGCACGCGGGCGGGCAAGGCCGGGGCGCTGGCGCAGTTCTACGAGTTCGTCATCGCCCGCTATCAGGGTCAGATTCACCGTATGACCGGTGTGGTGGTCGAGCAGCCCATTGATGACTTCAACCGGCAGTCCGGTGCGTCGCTGGGCAAGGTGCGCCTGCCGCCGTCCGATGACGAGGTCGACGCGCTGTTCACGGGCTGGCGGCAGTCGATCCCGGACGCGCGGAAGTATCTCCCGGCCGCGCGTGACTACTTCGCCGCGTCGTTGTGGCGGCGGGTCGGGGTTCGGATCAACGAGACGGTGATGCTCGACATCCGCGACTGGCGGCCCGACCTCGGCGGGCTCGGCAAGCTGCATGTGCGGTTCGGTAAGGGCTCGCGCGGGCGCGGCTTCAAGGCTCGCCTGGTGCCCGCGATCAACGGGGCCGACCAGCTCATCGACTGGTGGCTGGCCGAGGTGCGTCACCAGTTCGGCGACGACTGGGTCGACCCGGATGCGCCGATGCTGCCCTCTGAACGGTTCGATGAGGAGCTGGGGCGCTGCGCCAGAGTGAGCGACTACTCGCTGCGGCGCGGCCTGACGATCCAGACCGAGCGGTTTCTGCCCGCGTGGGCGGGCCGGTTGACGCCTCATGTGCTGCGGCATTACTGCGCCTCGTCTCTGTATGGGGGCGGGATGGACTTGAAAGCGATCCAAGAGCTGCTGGGGCACCAGTGGCTGTCCACGACGTCGGGGTATGTCCACGTGCGTAGCGAGCACGTCGAGCTGGCCTGGCTGGGCGCCAACCAGCGGGTCGAGGCCCGCTTCGCGGAAGAAAGGTGAATCGCCTGTGCAATGGAATCTGAGAATGCGAGCCGCCGAGCGCGGCATCTGGAAGTCCGCCGAGATGCGCCGACGCCTCGCCGCGGCAGGATTGGAGATCAGCGCCGGGAAGATGTCGGGCTGGTGGGCCGGAACCCCGGCGACGATCCGTCTGGAAGAGCTCGACGTGCTCTGCTCGATCCTCGACTGCGCACCCTCTGACCTGATGACTCCCGAGCCCCAGAAGGTTGCGGCGAGGCGTCCGAGACAGGCCGAGACGATCAATGGTGAGAACGAGGTCGGCCCGACGGTCTCGCCCCGCTTCGGTAAGCCCCGTTCCGAGCCGCCGCTGTGAGTCCAGCGCCGGGGCCGGAAGCGCGGCTGCGGGTGCCGCCGTTGTGCAACCGCTGCCAGGTCAACCGTGTCGCGTGGAGCAAGCCCCGCATGGACTGCTGCTACGACTGCATGCCCGGAGGCCCGTTCCCGCCGCCGCCCTGCGAGATGTGCGGAACGACCACCGACTACTTCAGCCAGGGCCTGTGCCAGCGCTGCCACCCGCGCAGCCCCCACAAGGTCGGCTCCTGCAAGAGCTGCCTCGCGTGGGGCGTGTATCCGCAGCACAACTGGATGTGCTGGTCGTGTCGCTGGTGGGCGACGCACTACCCGAAAGGCGTCTGCAACTACTGCCATCGCGACACCTGGATCGGCGACCAGGGCGCCTGCCGCCTCTGCCTCGAACAGGCCCGGATGCTCCAAGAGCCCGGCCGCGCCCTCGACCTCGCGGGCGCGAACAAGCACGGCCAGCAGCTCTTCTTCGCGAACATGCGCTTCCAGCGCAGCCGAACCCGCCGCCTCAAGCCCGCCAACGGCTGGAAGACTCCCGGCGGCTGGGGTCGCCCCGGCCCGCCGCCGAAGAAGCTCGCCCTGACCGAGTGGGTGCAGCCCGTCCTCATCGACGTCGCCCCTGACCCCGAGCTGCTGCGCCAGCGCGCCCTCATCGAGAACAGCGAGCTGACCCGATACTGCAACGCGATCGTGCACGAGCACGCCGAACAGTTCGGCTGGTCTGTCCGCCAACGCAACGACGTGATCCGTTCCCTGCGCCTGCTGCAAACCCTCCGCGACAGCCCGACCGCGAAGATCCGCGCCTCCGACGTACTCCAACTCCCACGCTATGACGGCAACATCGTCTCCACCCTCGACGTGCTCGACGCCGCCGGGCTGCTCATCGATGACCGGCCCCGCTGGATCGACACCTACTTCGCGAACAAGACCTCGCTGCTGCCACAGGTGATGCAGGAGCAACTCGAGGTCTGGGTGAACGTCCTGATCGACGGAGCGACGGCCGCGCCCCGGCAACGCTCCCGCGACCCACTGACCGTGAAAGTCCACATCCACGCCGTCGTGCCGGCCGTGACCGCGTGGGCAGAGGCCGGCCATCAGTCGCTCGCCGAGATCAGCCCCGCTCAGATTCGTGACGTGCTGCCCGAGAGCGGAAACCCGCGTGCGCTCATGGAGCGTGGCCTGCGGTCGCTGTTCAAGGTACTCAAAGCCCGCAAGCTCGTATTCCAGAACCCCACCCGCGGCATGACGTCCACCAAGGTCAACGGCAACATCCCGATGCCCCTAGACACCGCGCTCATCCGCGAGAAACTGAACTCGCCCCACCCCGTGATCGCGTTGGCCGTCGCACTGGTCGCGTTCCACGCCCTGACCGCGAAACAGGTCTCCGAGCTGCTGCTCACGGACATCGTCGACGGGCGATTGAACGTCGCAGGCCGGAGCATCCCGCTCGCCGCTCCCGTCCGTGAACGCCTCGCCCGGTGGCTCGACTACCGGCAGGCCAGGTGGCCGAACTCGCAGAACCCGCACCTCATCATCCACCAGCGCTCCGCGCCCAGGATGATGGCCGCGAACCGAACCTATCCCTGGCAGCAGGGCGGTATCCGCCCGCAGGCCCTCCGCGAAGACCGCATCCTCGCCGAAGCCCACGCCACCCGCGGCGACGCCCGCGCGATCAGCGATCTCTTCGGCCTCAGCATCGCCGGCACCGACCGCTACATCGAAACGATCGAACACCCCGATCTCACCGTCGGGGACCAGCGCGACTAACGCCCGATGCGGGGCCTATCCCGGCTCCTGATCGTGTTCTCGCGGACGGTCGGGGTCAGCGGGCAATGGTGGTCGGCATTCGTCACCGCTCTGCAGCGCCGCGTCGCGTGCGGGCGGCGCGGAGCCCGTTGAGGATGACGATGACCTCGGCGATCTCGTGCACCAGCACCACCGCGGCCAGCCCCAGCACGCCGAACAGCGCCAGCGGGAGCAGGGCGGTGATGATCAGCAGGGACAGGATGATGTTCTGGTTGATGATGTGCCTGCCGCGGCGGGCGTGGTCGAACGCGCGCGGGAGGAGCCGCAGGTCGTGGCCGGTGAAGGCGACGTCGGCGGACTCGATCGCGGCGTCGGAGCCGGTCGCGCCCATCGCGATTCCGATGTCCGCGGCGGCCAGGGCGGGGGCGTCGTTGATGCCGTCGCCGATCATCGCGACCGAGCCGTGCCTGCCCAGCTCGCTGATCGCGGCGGCCTTGTCCTCGGGACGCAGCTCGGCGCGGACGTCCTCGATCCCGGCCTGCATTGCCAGCGCCCGGGCGGTGCGGGCGTTGTCGCCGGTGAGCATGGTCATCCCGACGCCCTGGGCGGCGAGGGTGCGGACCACCTCGGGGACCTCGGGGCGCAGCTCGTCGCGGACCCCGATCGCGGCGACCGGGACGTCGTCGCGGTGCACGATCACGACGGTCATGCCCTGCTCCTCCAGGCCCGCGACTTGGTCCTTGAGCGTTCCGGCGTCCAGCCATCGGGGGCTGCCGACGGTGACCCGGGCCCCGTCGAGGGTGCCCTCGATCCCCTGCCCGGCCTGCTCGGTCACGTCCAGGGCGGCGGGGGCTCCGGGCGAGGCGGCGGTGATCGCGGCGGCCAGCGGGTGGGTGCTGTGCTGCTCCAGGGACGCCGCCCACGCCAATGCCCGCGCCTCGTCCACCCCGTCGGCGGTGAGGACGGCGGTGACGGCGGGCTCGTTGCGGGTGAGGGTGCCGGTCTTGTCGACGGCGACGTGGCGGATCACGCCGAACCGTTCGAACACGGCACCGGACTTGATGATCACGCCGAATCTGCTCGCCGAGCCGATCGCGGCGACGACGGTCAGCGGGACGGAGATCGCCAGCGCGCACGGCGACGCGGCGACGAGCACCACGAGGGCGCGGGTGATCCACAGCTCCGGGTCGCCCAGCAGCGAGCCGATGACCGCGACGAGAGCGGCGAGGATCAGCACGCCAGGCACGAGCGGCCGGGCGATGCGGTCGGCCAAGCGGGCGCGGTCGCCCTTCTCGGTCTGCGCCTGCTCCACCAGCTCCACGATCGTGGTCAGCGAGTTGTCGGTACCCGCCGCGGTCGTCTCGACCTCCAGGGCACCGGCGGTGTTGATAGCCCCGGCCGACACCGCATCGCCGGGCTCGACTTCCACCGGGATGGACTCGCCCGTGATCGCGGAGGTGTCCAGGCTCGACCGGCCCGTGCGGACGATCCCGTCGGTCGCAATCCGCTCACCCGGACGCACCAGCATCAGCTGACCAACGGCCAGGTCCTTTGCGGCGACC
>NZ_JARKPQ010000216.1 GCF_029975155.1 Propionicimonas sp.
AATATCATCGGCGCGGAGGCCACCGCCAAGAGCCTGCGCAAGATCGCCCGCTACTTCGACGACCCGACACTCACCGCCCGCGTCGAGGTCGTGATCGCGGAGGAAATGGCCGCTGTCGAGCCGGTTCGCGCTGCGGTCCGCGCCAGGGTCAACGGACGTCCGGTCATGCTCTACGTCGGCGGGTCTCGTTCCCACCACTACCAGTCGCTGTTCTCCGACATCGGCATGCCGACGGTGGGGGCAGGCTACGAGTTCGCCCACCGCGACGACTACGAAGGTAGCAAGGTGATACCCCGCATCGTCACCGATGCCGACTCCCGCAATATCAAAGAGCTCAATGTGGGGCCTGATCCGGTGGCTTACGCCCCGCGCAAGACGCCGGACGAGCTGGAGTCGCTCGCGCAGCGCGGTCTCAAGATGAGCAACTACGACGGCATGATGCCCGAGATGGCCGAAGGCGCGATGGTGGTCGACGACATCAGTCACGTCGAGCTCGAGCGCTTGATCGAGGCCTATCAGCCGGCCCTGGTGTGCTCGGGCATCAAGGACAAGTACGTCATCGAGAAGATGGGCGTGCCCTGCAAGCAACTGCACAACTACGACAGCGGCGGTCCGACGATGGGTGGCACGTCTCGCGACCGCAAGGACATCTGGGGAAACGACGTCACTGAGCATTTCGACGCGAGTGGAAACAAGACGGGCGAGTCGCGCCGGCAGGCGGGTCTGTTTGGTGACTTCACGGCGCACTACGACTCCTCAGGGTCGAAGACGGGCGAGTCGCGTCAGCAGGCGGGTCTGTTTGGCGACTACACGGCGCACTACGACTCCTCAGGATCGAAGATAGGCGAGACACGCGATCGAAGCGGTCTGTTTGGTGACTATCAGGCCCATGAAGGACGCTGGCAGCCGATCGGGGGTCTCGAGCCCGGACACCCTTCAGCCTTCTCCGGCGGCTTTGCTTCGGATGTCGGCTACTCCGGCTACTCCGGCTACTCCGGCGGTGCGGGAAGGATCCACGAGCCGGGCCCGATCGACTCCTTTGTGGCGCTGCTGACTTATGGGATGGGCGGTTCGGCCGTTTTCCTCGTTCTTGCGGTGATCTACAGCGTCGCCAGCATCTGGCTACCCATTCCCGACGGGAACGTCGTTGGTCCCTGGATCCTGATCGTGGGAGGTGGGTTGGGGTGGGCTGTCGGCTTGGGCGCGGCGGTCTGGAGTGCCGTCACGAGCGCTAAGCCCTCCTCAGCAGCAGGCGGCGTCGTGACGATGGCTGTCGGACTTGCCGCGAGTGCTGTGGCGGGCCTCGTCCCAGCGGCCATCGTGGCTGTGGCGGTGGTCGGCGGCCGTTTCTACGAGCGAAGGCAGTTCAACCCGACCATGCAGTACCCGTTCATCGTCACGTTGGAGTCGACGGTGGTGCTTACCGCGGTACTCCTCAGCCTCGGCCTGATATCCGGGGTGGCCAAGGGGGCGCTCAAGTACAGAGGTACAGCTGCGCCGCGGGCAGCCGGGCGCCGGCTCGCAGCCGGGCTGCTCGCTACGGCAGCCGGTGTGTTGTTGGGTGCCGCCCTCAACGGCGTTCTTGCACTGCTGTGGCCCGGTGCGCTGCTACTCATGGCCCTGGCGGTGAGCCCGTCGCCCGCGGCGAAGCGCGTGCTCTGGGGGATGGTTGCGATGGCCGCGCTGGCGGTGCATCCTGCGTCGGGGCGGCTGGACTGGCTGCCTGCGCAGGCAGAGGGTCTCCTGATGGATCTGCGAGACCTGCTGCTTGGCAACAACCTGGTGTTAGCCGCCAGTATCGGCGTTCTGGTGGCGATGCTACTCGGAGCCATCCTGACCGGGGTCGACGCACCTCGCTCGGCAGGGGCCTTGATGGGTGTGGCCGGTGTTCTTCCGCCGGTCCTGATCCTGTTGAAGACTCTTAACATCGACTCTGACCTGTTCCTGCGCTGGTCTCTGCCCCTGCTCCTCGCGTCGTCTGCGCTCATCGGCGTGTGGTCGTCGCGCCGACACGCCCGAGGGTCGATGGAACCGGCTGCCGATCAAGGCTGAGGGTTGATCGGCAGCACCGACTGGCCCTCCAGCAGGCTTCCCCGGATCCAGACCTGCTCTGTTGCGTGGCCCGGTTGGGTCATCGCATTGAGCATCACGCGCGCGGTCGCCTCGGCGATCTCGGCCAGCGGCTGCTGCATCGTCGTGAGCTTGGGCGACCAGTAGCGGGCGAGATCCAGCCCGTCGTAGCCGACGAGCGAGCAGTCCTCCGGGACCCGGAGGCCGGCCTCGCGCAGGGCGCCCGCCGCACCGATGGCGACCTCGTCGCACACCGCCACGAGGGCGGTGAAGTCGATCATGCCCTCCATCAGGCGGGTGGTGAGCGAGTCGAAGCCGTTCTCCAGCGTGTACAGCCGCTCGGGGACGGCCGCGCGGATGATGAGGCCCGGATCCTGCGGGATGCCTGCGTCGGCGAGCGCGTTGCGGTAGCCCGCGAGACGCTGCGCCCACGCGTGACCTGCGTCGTTCTCCGGACCCGCACCGACGAAGGCGATCCGACGGTGCCCGCGTTCGATCAGGTATCGCGTCAGGTCGGCGGCGCCGCGCTGGTCGTCCGCGGACACGAACGAGTGCATCGCGCCCGAACTGGAGTAGTCCGACGTCGTGCAGAACACCATCGGCACGTCGATCCGGGCGAGTCGACGGATCAGCGTCACCGACGCCTCCCTGTCGCGGTTGCCGTAGCGGCCGAGGAACACGACGCCCCGGTAGCGCTCGGCGAGCACCACACGCTCGATCGTCGAGGCCTCGGCCTCGCTGTCGACGATGTGGGTGAGGTTGGTGGTGAACCCTGCCTTCGCGAACGCCGTCTCCAGCAGCTGGAGGACGGAGATCAGGAGCCTGCCGGTCTCACCCTGGATGACCACGAGCACCGAGTTGGTCTCGGAGAGCTTCAGCGTCCGGGCGCTGGAGCTCGGCACGTAGCCGTGCTGCTCCGCCGCAGCCCGGATCCGTTCCTTGGTCTCCGGGCTGACGTCCTCACGGTCGTTCATGGCCCGGGAGACCGTCGAGACGGCGACGCCGCAGAGCTTGGCGAGCTCGCGGATCGTCACGCCTCCACTCACTGGCGGATCACCCCTTCACGGCGCCTGCGACGACGCCCTTGATGATGTGCTTCTGACTGAACAGGTAGAAGATGATCACTGGGATCATCGCCAGGACGAGGACGCCCATCATCGCGCCCATGTCCACGGTTCCGTACCCGCCTTTAAGGTACTGAACGGCGATCGGCACCGTCTTGTACGTGCGCATGTCGAGGGTCAGGTAGGGCAGCAGGTAGTCGTTCCACAACCACATGACCTCGAGGATCGCGACCGTGATGACGGCGGGCTTCATGATCGGCAGCACGACGAGGAAGAAGGTGCGCACGGGACCGCAGCCGTCGATCGTCGCCGCCTCCTCGATCTCGGTCGGGATGCCCTTCACGAAGCCCGTGAAGATGAACACCGCGAGTCCCGCGCCGAAGCCCAGGTACACGATCCACAGGCCGAACGGGTTGCCGAGGCCGAGGTAGTCGGTCAGCCAGGACAGCGTGAACATGACCATCTGGAAGGGGACCACCAGGTTGAACAGGAACACGATGTACAGCGACTTGGCGAACCTGTTATCGGTCCGCACGATCCACCATGCGGTCATCGACGTGCAGAGCAGGATCAGGAAGGCAGATCCGATCGTGATGACCAGCGACCAGCCGAATGACGACAGGAAGTCCGTCTTCGCGATGCCGGTGATGTAGTTCTCGAGCCCGACGAAGGTCTCCGCGTTGGGCAGGGCGAACGGCTCCGAGGAGACGAAGACCTTGCCCTTGAAGGAGTTGATCAGCACGAGCAGGATCGGGAACAGGTAAGCGACCGCGACGATCGCGAAGATAACCGTCCAGAGCTTGGGGTGTCTCGGGTCTCGCATGTCACGCCTCCTTCGAGCGGGCGAAGCGGTTCTGCAGCAGCGAGATCGCGGCGACGATGATGAGGAAGATGACGGCCTTGGCCTGGCCGACTCCCTCGAAGGCCGTGCGGCCGTAGAACGTGTTGTAGATGTTGAGGGCCAGCAGTTCCGACTGCCGCGACGGAGCCCCGTTGGTCAGCGCGAGGTTCTGGTCGAAGAGCTTGAAGCCGTTGGTGATCGTCAGGAAAGTGCACACCGTGATCGACGGCATGACCAGCGGGATGATCACGCTGCGCAGGGTCTGGCGCGGCGTCGCGCCGTCGACCTCCGCCGACTCGATCAGCTCGCCCGGGATGGACTGCAGGCCGGCGATGTAGATGACCATCATGTAGCCGATCTGCTGCCAGCACACCAGGATCACGAGGCCCCAGAAGCCGTAGGTCGCCGAGTAGGTGATCGAGCGGGCCCAGTGGCCGAGGATGCCGTTGAGGAGCAGCAGCCACACGTAGCCGAGCACGATGCCGCCGATGAGGTTCGGCATGAAGAACACGGAGCGGTAGAGGTTCGAGCCCTTGAACTTCTTCACGAGCATGTACGCGACGGCGAAGGCGACCACGTTGATGATGACGGTCGTGACCAGCGCGAATGCCGCGGTGTACCAGAGGGAGTGCAGGAACGTGTCGTCACTGAGCAGCCGCGCGTAGTTGTCGAGGCCGACCCACCGGCTCTTCGTGACGGTCGTGAACTTCGTGAAGGACAGGTAGACGCCAAGCGCGAACGGCGCGACGAACCCGATGATGAAGGCGGCGATGGTCGGCCCGGTGAACAGCCACCACCAGCGCTTGAGCGATCTGTACATATTTCTTCTCCTACTCGCGACGGTGCGGGCGCACTGTGAAGTGCGCCCGCACCGTCACACCGTTTCAGTTTGGGTCAGGGGCTCCGTCTCTCCGGCGGAGTCCCGTGGGGGTCAGCCCTGGTTGGAGAGCTCGACCTCGGTGGCCCAGTTGTCGACGAAGGCTGCCCGGACGGCGTCCCAGTCGCCGGTGCCCTGTGCGTAGGCCAGCATCGCCTGACCCAGCGTGTTCTTCCACTCCTCGGAAGGCATGGTGGTGAAGTTCCACGTCACGGCCGTCTTGCCGGCAGCAGTGTAGGCGGCGTCGGCCTGGACCAGCGGGTTGCTGGACTTGTAGTCGGCGAACGTCTTGAAGGGGGTCACGAAGCCCATGGTGTTGGTCAGGGTGTCGCGGCCGGTGTCGGAGGTGATGACCCAATTCAGGAAGTCCTTGGTGGCCTTCTGGTCGGCCTCGGATGCCTCGGAGTTGACGACCCAGTAGTTCTCGGAACCCGTGGTCAGGCCCTGGTTCTCCTCGCCGTCGGCGCCGATGTAGATCGGAAGCATGCCCATGTCGGCGTCGTCGACCTTCTGGTCCTTGATGTCGTTGTAGGCCCAGGTGCCGTTCTGGTAGAAGACGGCCTGACCGAGGGCGAACTCGGAGTTGGCGTCATCGATCGTCTTGCCCGACAGCAGCGAGGGCTCCGTGGTGGAGTTGTTGATGTACAGGTCGAAGATGTTCTTGAAGCCGTCGAGGTAGGTGCCCTTGATGGATGCGGGCTGCCCGACGATGCCGTCCGCCTTGTACTCGTAGTACAGCGGGATGTTGGCGAGGTGGGTCTTGAAGCGCCAGTCGGACGAGGAGTCGAAGCCGGCGGAGGTGAAGGCGCCGTCGATGCCGAGGTCGTCCTTCTTGGCCTGGATGTCCTCGACGACCGACTTCAGCGTGTCGAAGCTGGTGATCTCGTCGGCGGAGGTGACCTTGGCGCCGTCGGTCTTGATGTAATCCTCGAGGATCGCCTTGTTGTAGATGATGCTGTAGGTCTCCATGACGTACGGGATGGCGACGGGGTTGCCGTCGTCGTTCGTCAGGGCGATCGACTGGTCGTTGAGCTGCGCGTAGATCTCGGTGTCGCTGAGGTCGGCGGCGTAGTCCTTCCAGGTCTGCAGTCCGACGGGGCCATTGACCTGGAACAGGGTCGGGGCCTCGGACTTGGCCATCTCGGACTTCAGCGTGGTCTCGTAGGTGCCGGACGCCGCGGTCTGGACGTCGACCTGGACGCCGGTCTCCTCGGTGTACTGCTTGGCCAGAGCCACCCAGTCGTCGGCCTGCTCGGGCTTGAAGTTCAGGTAGTAGACCTTGCCGGTCGCGTCATCGCTGTCGTCGGTGGTACCGCTGCAGGCGGTCACACCGAAGAGCAGGGCACCTGCCATGAGGCCGGCCGCGAGCTTCGCTGTCTTGCGTGTTGCCATAGTCCTGTTGCCTTCCTTGGAATGAGGACTCTGTGTCTCACGTGGTTGTTTCCGACGATATGCCGGAAACGATTCCGCTAAGCGTCACAGTACAGAACGGCAGGATGGCTCGCAAGAGGTGGGGTCGAATAAGGTCAGGAGGCCCGGTCGAGCAGAGGGCGGAACGCGCGCTCGATCAGCGGCGTCGAGGCGACCCAGGGGAGCGAGACGCCGAGCAGCAGGAGCACCGGAAGGCCTGCGGGCAGGTAGTACCCGGTGGCCACCACCAGGGCGATCATTCCGGCGTGGATCGCGAGCACCCCGAGGGCGAGGGGGAGGTTGCCGATCGCCAAGAGCCAGGCGTTCTTCAGATGCGCTCCCATCGTGTTCTCGAAGCGGGCGATCAGCGACCACAGGAACGGGAAGCCGAGCAGCAACACGGCGCTGACAAGCGCTTTCAGGACGACGAGCTCGTCGGCCTGCACGAAGATCCAGGCGGCGAGCAGCGCCAGGGTCACGGGTCCGACCACCGCCCAGGCGAGCGACGCGGTCCGGAAGTTGCGCCGGAACGAGGTCAGGAACATCCGCCAGACGGCGGTGCCCTCACCCTGGGCCATGCGGCGCGAGGTGTCGGCCAGCGCGGTGAGGCTGGCGCCCGCCGTGACCACGGGCAGCGCGCAGATGCATGCGAGCAAATTCAGGACGATCAGATCGCCGACGGCGCTGACCGCCCGCCACAGGGGGGCCTCGTACTGGAACAGCCGCACGCTGATCACCTCGCTTCCGAAGACAAGACTACGTCGTCGCGCTCAGCTCACCCCGGGGGATGACTCTCAGAGCCCGGCAGGTTAAGGTGCTCCCGGATAAGTTTCCGGAATCAGGGAGGCCGTGTGCGCGTTACCGGTTCCGGGGCAGCAGAGAAAGCGACGAGCATGATTGACCGAGTATTCGACGTCGAACCGACGGCCCTCACGACCCGCGTCCTCCACCGCGACAAGCTCCGGCTGATCGAGTCCCTGACCTCGATCGGCAACGGGCACATGGGCATGCGCGGGAACTTCGAGGAGGGCTACTCAGGGGATCACCACCTGGGCACTTACCTGGCCGGCGTCTGGTACCCCGACCGCACCCGGGTCGGCTGGTGGAAGAACGGCTACCCGGAGTACTTCGGCAAGGCCATCAACGCACTGAACTTCGCGGCCGTCGACGTCCTGATCGACGAGGCTCCCGTCGACCTCGCGACCATGGAGCCGACCGACTTCCGGATCCGCCTCGACCTCCGCAACGGGCTCCTGACAAGGTCGTTCGAGCTCGCCGCTGCCGGGTCGACGTTCCGGATCAGCTTCGAGAAGTTCCTCTCGGTAGTCGAGGTCGAGACCTGCTGGCAGCGCGTCGTCGTCGAGTGCCTAACCGGCGGCGCGAACGTCGAGCTGCGGCCCCGGATCGAGCGCGACGTGCACAACCAGGACTCCAATTACGGCGAGCAGTTCTGGGAGGAGACCGGGCGCCGCGTCGGCGAGCAGCCGGCACTTTCCACCAGGACGGTCCCGAACTCCTTCGGCGTGCCGCAGTTCACCGTCACGGCGGTCAGCCGGGTGGCGGCCGACGTGAAGGTCGAGCCGCTCGAGCTCCCCACGTCGGTCGGCGTGAGCGTCGCCTCGGGGCTCGAGGCCGGGCAGCGGCTCGAGATCGTGCGCACCACTGCGGTCCTGACCTCGCGCGACCACGAAGCGGACACGCACGAGGCTGTCGCCGATGCGCTGCTGGAGCGCCTCTCCGCCGAGAGCTTCGACGAGCATCTGGCCCGCCACACCGCGGCCTGGGAGGCCCGCTGGGCGACCGCGGCAGTCACGGTCGTCGGCGACGACGAGGCGCAGCAGGGCATCGCGTTCAACCTGTTCCAGCTGTTCTCGACCTACTACGGTCACGACTACCGCCTCAACATCGGCCCCAAGGGTTTCACCGGCGAGAAGTACGGGGGCGCGACGTACTGGGACACCGAGGCCTACCTGGTGCCGCTGTACCTCGCGGTCGCGGACCCCGAGGTCACCAAGGCGCTGCTCCGCTACCGCCACGAGCAGCTGCCCCAGGCGCAGCACAACGCCCGCCAGCAGGGACTGGCCGGCGCGCTGTACCCGATGGTGACCTTCAACGGCATCGAGTGTCACAACGAGTGGGAGATCACCTTCGAGGAGATCCACCGCAACGGCGCCATCGCGTTCGCGATCCACAACTACGCCAACTACACCGGAGACCGCAGCTACCTCGAGGGCGACGGCGCCGACGTGCTGGTGGAGATCAGCCGCTTCTGGGCGGACCGGGTGCACTTCTCGAAGCGTCGCGGCCAGTGGATGCTGCACGGCGTCACGGGCCCGAACGAGTACGAGAACAACATCAACAACAACTTCTACACGAACTACCTCGCCGCCTGGACGCTGCGCTCGACCGCGGAACTGGTCGCGGCCGGCCACGGGCCGGAGGTCGCGCCAGAGGAGGTCGCGCGGTGGCGCGAGATCGCCGACGGGATGTACTTCCCGACCGACGACGAGCTCGGCATCTTCGTGCAGCACGACACGTTCCTGGACAAGGACCTCACGCCCGTGGCGGAGCTGCGGCCCGAGGACCGTCCGCTGAACCAGAACTGGTCGTGGGACCGGATCCTGCGCTCCTGCTACATCAAGCAGGCCGACGTGCTCCAGGGCATGTACCTGTTCGAAGATGACTTCACCGCCGACCAGCTGCGCCGCAACTTCGCGTTCTACGAGCCGCTCACGGTGCACGAGTCGTCGCTGTCGGCCAGCGTGCACTCGGTCCTCGCCTCGTCGATCGGCGAGCGGGAGAAGGCCGTCGAGCTGTACCAGCGCACGGCTCGCCTCGACCTCGACAACTACAACGCCGACACTGAGGACGGCCTGCACATCACGTCGATGAGCGGTGCGTGGCTCGCGATCGTGCAGGGCTTCGCCGGGATGCGCGTGCGCGACGGGCAGCTGTCGTTCGCGCCGTACTGCCCTGACGGCTGGGAGTCGTACTCGTTCAGCCTGGAGTTCCGCGGCCGCACCGTCGGTCTGACGATGCGGCCGGGCGAGGCGGCGGTGCAGCTCCGGGCCGGGGATCCGCTCACCGTCGCCGTCGCGGGGGAGCCGTACGAGCTGTCGGACCGGATCGTCGTCCCGCTGTCCTGAGCCGGAGTCGCGGTCGAGCGCCGCTCGCTGGTGGCCTGAAGCGCTACATCGCGCCGGGCATCCTGATCCCGGCAGTCACGCCAACCCCGTCGCCTCGTCAAGCTGTAGTCAGCCTGACGAGGCGATGACGGTCTTCGCCGCACCCCAGCCGCCCACTTCCGGCCCAGGTGTACGACTGCACCTGCGAGGAGAAAACCTCAGTCTTCAGCGAGTACGTCAATGAGTGGGGCCCGAAGAAGGTCCGTGGCCGCGTTTCGGGCAGAGAGGGCGGCCCCGCCCAGAATGACGAGGACCCAGACCAATCGCATGCGCTCTCGGTCCACACCGCGATTCCCAGCAGCGAGAGCCAATAGAAGCCGCAGGTGCTCTCGATGATCGGTACTCAGGCGCTGGCCTGAGTTGGCTTGCCCAGACCGATAGCGCGTCGTCAGCCCTGCGTCTGTGCGCGGCGCGATCGGTGGCCGTTGACGGGATGTTCCTTCGAACGATCGTCCGGTATCAGGGACGAAGCCCTCCTGCACGGACCAGGAGCGAACATTTGGCAGAAAATACCCCCAGGGGTATAGTTCCGAGGCATGGGCATACGCAAGATCAGTGAGGCGACGCTGAGCGAGACGGCGGCGAGCCGCGACGTCGTCTTAGTGGATTTCTGGGCGCAGTGGCGCGCTCCTTGCCGAGGCTTCGCCCCCAGCTTTGAAGAACAGGCTGA
>NZ_JARKPQ010000239.1 GCF_029975155.1 Propionicimonas sp.
CTGGTGCACGAGATCCCGGCGTTCGCCGGGATGACGGTGGGTGGAGAGGTCCGGCGCGACCACGCGATCGGCCTTGGCGAGGACGGCGGGACGGTGGGTGGAGGGGTCCGGCGCGATCTCGACCAGGCGATCGGCTTCGGCGAGGACGGCGGGACGGTGGCTGACGACGAGGGCGGCGACGCTGAGCCGGCGCAGGCTGTGCAGCAGACCGGCCTCGGTGTCGGCGTCGAGTCCTGCGGTGGGCTCGTCGAGCACCAGCAGCCTGGCCCGCCCCAGCGTCACCCGCAGCAGTGCCCGCGCGACCGCGATCCGGCGCCGCTCACCCGCGGACACGCCCTCGGCGTCGTCACCGACCGGCTGATCGAGCGGCAGGTCGGCAGCACCTGCCTGGCGCAGGGCATCGGCGACGGCGGCGTCCGTTGCGTGAGGGAAGCCCATGCGCACGTTGTCCGCGACCGTCCCGGAGAGCAGTCCCGGCTCCTGCCCCACGTAGGCGAGCCGGCTGCGCCACGACGGCAGCCGTCCGATCGCCTCGCCGTGGCTGGTCACCGCGCCGCCGGTGGGAGCGAGGAAGCCCATCACGACGTTCAGCAGGGTGGTCTTGCCCGCGCCGCTCGGCCCGGCCAGGGCGACGATCTCGCCAGGATGGACGTCGAACGAGGTCGGCGGCAGCGCCCGCGCGGTCGCCCCCCGGTAGGTGTGGGTGACCTCGTAGACGCTGAGGAGTGGCCCTTCGTGACGCTTCGCTCGTCCCTCGCGAAGCTCCTCAGGGAGCGGGCGGGACGTCTCGACAGGCTCGACGAGCGGTCTGGGGAAGGGCGCGAGCGGTTCGGGGGCGGGCCCATCGATCAGGGCGAAGGCGGAGTCCACCGCGGCGAGGCCGTCGGCGGCGTCGTGGTAGTGCACACCGACCTGGCGGACGGGCAGGTACGCCTCCGGCGCGAGGATCAGGACGAACAGAGCGGTGGCCAGGTCGAGGTCGCCGAAGACCACCCGGAACCCGACGGTCACCGCGATCAGGGCGACGCTGAGGGTGGCGAGCAGCTCCAGCACGAGCGCGGAGAGGAAGGAGACCCGCAGCGTCCGCATGGTCTCCGAGCGGTGCTGGGCCTCGCTGCGGCGCAGTCCCTCCGCCTGGGCCTTCGCCCGTCCGAACACCTGCAGGGTGGGCAGGCCGGCGATCAGGTCGGCGAAGTGGTTGGCCAGCCGGGTCTGCACGGCCCAGCGGCGCTTGGTGATGGTCTCCGTCGTCCAGCCGACCAGCGCCATGAACACCGGGATCAGCGGCAGCGTCAGCGCGAGGATGATCGCCGAGGTGAGGTCGGCGGACAGGATCGCCACGCCGATCACCAGGGGCACGGTCACCGCGAGCAGCAGCTGCGGCAGGTACTTGCTGAAGTAGCCGTCGAGGGCGTCCAGGCCCTGGGTGAGGAGCGTGACCAGCCCGCCGGACGACGTCGCGTCCAGGGGCCGGTCGATCCGCGCGCCCAGGATGTCGCGCCGCAGCTGCGACTTCACCGCGGCGGACGCCCGCTGCGCGAGCCACTCGTTCGCCCACCCCAGCAGAGCCTTCAGTCCGAACACGCCGGCGAGGCCGCCGACGGCCCAGGTCAGCGTGCCGAGCGTGCCGGTGTGGAAGATGTCCGCCACGGAACGCGACAACAGCCATGCCTGACCGAGGGTCAGGATGGCTGTTGCGCTGCCCACCGCGACCCCGGCGACCAGGTAGCCCCTGGTCGCGCGGGCCCTGCGGAGAAGGCGTGGGTCGATCGGCCCCGCCATCAGCCCGCTAGTGCTGCGGCCGGCTCGTCGTCGGGGATGTTCTCCACGCCCAGCCGCCGGCGGAACACCGTGTAGGTCCAGGCGGTGTAGGCCAGCACGATCGGGACGAACACGCCCGCCGCGACGGTCATCAGCACCAGGGTCAGCTCGCTGGACGAGGCGTTCATCGCGTTCAACGGGGATGCGCCACCGCCGACAGCGGCGAAGCCGAGGCCCGGCCACATGGTCAGGAAGATCCCGACCGCGACGAACAGGATGGCCGCGGTGGTGGAGACGAACGCGATGCCGTCCCGTCCCTTGCCGTTGAACCACCAGGCCGAACCGAGTCCGGCCGCGGCGAGCACCAGCAGCACCCAGCCCAGCGCCCCGGTCGGGTGCAGCAGGTTCTGGGCGATCAGGAAGATCGCGCCGAGCCCGATCGAGACCAGGCCGGCCTTGCCGGCGAAGGCCTGCGCGCGGTCGTGCAGCTCGCCCTTGGTCTTCAGCGCCAGGAACAGCGCCCCGTGGAACAGGAACAGCGCCACCAGGGTGAGACCGCCGAGCAGGCCGAACCAGTTGAACAGCTGCCAGAAGTACGGGCTCGGCGAGACCACGTACAGGGACGGATTGTCGGCCGCGGCCGCCACCGGCAGGCCGATGATGAAGTTGGCGAAGCCGATGCCCAGCACCAGCGGCACGATGAACGAGCCGATCGAGGCCATCCAGTCGAAGGCGTTGCGCCACTTCGCGTCCGGGTGCTTCGAGCGGTACTCGAACGCCACGCCCCGGATGATCAGGCCGACCAGCACCAGGAACAGCGGCAGGTAGAGCCCGGAGAACAGGGTGGCGTACCAGGCGGGGAACGCCGCGAAGGTGGCGCCACCGGCGGTGAGCAGCCAGACCTCGTTGCCGTCCCACACCGGGCCGATGGTGTTGACGATGACCCGCTTCTCCTTCTCGTTCCTGCCGAGGATCCGGATCAGCATGGCCACGCCGTAGTCGAAGCCCTCGAGGACCAGGTAACCGGTCCACAGGACGGCGATCAGGATGAACCACAGGGCCTGGAAGGCAAGGGGCGCGTTGCCGGCGACGTCAAGAGCAATCATGGCTTCAGGCCTCTCAGTACGCGAAGGTGAGCGGGGCGTCGGAGTCGGTGAGCACTTGTGGCTCGACGACATCGGGCAGTCCCAGCTTGACGTAGTGCATGAACAACGCGACCTCGACCACGGCCAGCACGCCGTAGATCAGCGTATACAGCACCATGGACAGTCCCACCTCGAAGGCGCTGACACCGGGCGAGACCGCGGCCGCTGTGGGCAGCACGCCGAACACGATGAACGGCTGACGGCCCATCTCGGTGAAGATCCAGCCGAACGAGATGCCGAACAGCGGGGCCAGCGGGACGGCGATCATCAGCGACGTCCACAGCTTGCCGGCCTTCGGGAACGCGCCCTTGCGGGTCACCCAGAGCGCCCACGCGCCGATCGCCATGCCGAGGAAGCCCAGGCCCATCATCAGCCGGAAGGTCCAGTAGGCGACCGGGATGTTCGGCACCCAGTTCGTCACGCCGATCCTGGCCAGCCGCTCCGCCGACTCGCGCTGGAGCTGGTTGTTCGAGTTGGTGAACGCCTCGTCCTCCATTTTCTGGACGAGCTCGTTGATGCCGTAGACCTTGGCGTTGAAGTCGCCGGTGGCCAAGAACGAGAGGACGCCGGGCACCTTGATCGAGAAGACCTCCCGGGTGCCGTCCAGCGTGCCGATCGTGAACACCGAGAAGGCCGCCGGCTGCTCGGACTCCCACAGGGCCTCGGCGGCGGCCATCTTCATCGGCTGCACGTCCGTCATGATCTTGCCCTGGATGTCACCGGTGATGATCGTCAGCACACCGGCGACCAGCAGCACCCAGGCGCCGAATTTCGTGGCCCAGCGGTAGGCGTCGGCGTCCTTCTCCTGCTTCGCGGAGCGCTCGGTGACCGCGCCCAGCTTCGCCAGATGCCAGCCGGCGATGCCGAGGATCAGGCCGCCGGCGGTCATGTACGAGGTGAAGAGCACGTGCGGCAGGGTGACGAGCGCGACCGGGTTGAGCAGGACGTCGGTCAGGGAGACCATCTCCGCACGGTCCGTGCCGGGGACGAAGTGGGCGCCGACCGGGTTCTGCATGAAGGAGTTGGCGGCCAGGATGAAGATCGCGGAGATCATCGTGCCGATCGCAGCCAGCCAGATCGTGAGCAGGTGCACCCTCTTGGGCAGCCGGTCCCAGCCGAAGATCCACAGGCCGATGAACACCGACTCGAGGAAGAAGGCGATCAGGGCCTCCAGAGCCAGCGGAGCACCGAAGATGTCGCCGACGAATCGGGAGTACTCGCTCCAGTTCATGCCGAACTGGAATTCCTGCACGATGCCGGTGACCACGCCCATGGCGAAGTTGATCAGGAACAACTTCCCGAAGAACTTCGTGAGTCGCAGGAACTTTTCGTTACCACTGCGTACCCAAATTGTCTGCATGACCGCCACCAGCAAGGAGAGGGCGATGGTGATCGGTACGAAGAAGAAGTGGTAGACAGTTGTGATCCCGAACTGCCATCTGGCAAGGGTCTCCGCGCTCATGGCGCGCAATCTACTACCGGCTGTCGTAGCCCGCAACGAGTGTCCTACCATGTCCTTATGGCGGTGACGGGGGAGCTCGAACAGGCTGTGATGGAAATCCTGTGGGCTCGCACGGACCCGCTTTCCGTCCGTGATGTGCACGATCTCATCTCGATTGAGCGGGACCTGGCCTACACCACCGTCCTGACCGTGCTGGACCGTCTGGCCAAGAAGGGCCTGGTGCTGAGGAATTTGGAGGGCCGCGCCTGGCTGTACCGGCCCACCCGGTCCCGAGCGGCAGAGGCGGCAGCGGAGGTGCAAGAATTGCTTAGTCGCCTTTCCACCGCCGAGCGCGCCGAGGTTCTGGCGACTCTGGAGGCCTACCGAGAGGTCTGAGCGCGGCCGTCCGCGGGTCGTTGGCCGTGCCCGTCCGGCTCGCTAGCGTGCGTCCATGACGCTTCCCGACTGGCTGGCCCCCTTCCTCACCATGGACATCTCGCTGGGGGAGAAGGTGCTCCGCACGGTCGTGGTCTATCTGGGGATCGCGATCCTGATCCGGGTCGCGGGCAAACGGCTGCTGGCCCAGATGAATTCGCTCGACCTGGTCGTGGTGCTGTTGTTGTCGAACGTCGTGCAGAACTCGATCATCGGCCCCGACAATTCCGTCCTCGGCGGGATGGTCGGTGCGGTCGTGCTGATCGGCTTCAACGCCGGCATGGATCGCCTGGCCGAGTCCAGCACTGCGAGCCGCGGCCTGCTGGTGGGCGGCGGCACCGACGTGATCACGGACGGACGGGTCGACGAGCGCGCCCTGCGCCGCCTCGGGATCGGCCGCAGCGAACTCGAGCTCGCCCTGCGTCGTCAGGGCGCGGACGACGCCTCGGAGGTGCAGCACGCGGTGCTGCAGCCGGAGGGCGAGATCGTCGTCACGATTAAGCCGGGCGAGCGTGCGGCCACCCGTGACGACCTCGATCGCGCCGTGGCCGAACTGAAGGCCCTGATCGCCGCCCGCTGACGGGGACAGGTCCCATTCCCGTTCACCCCCGAGTCCCCACAGCCAGCACAACCGGTCGTCGAGCTTGTCGAGACGTGGTGGTGATCTCGACAAGCTCGATCAGCGGTGTGGGGCCGTTCGATCAGCGGTGTGGGGTCGTTCGGTCGGTGGTGTGGGTCGTTCGGTCGGCGGTGGGGCCGTTCGGTCGGCGGTGGGTGGCGCCCGACCGGTCCGGTGCTGCGCTGCTAGCCCGCGTAGGCATCCAGGCGGTCAGCGAGGGCGAGCGCCTCCGCCTTCAGCATCAGGGCGCGGTCGACCTCGCCGAGGCCGCGCATCCGCACGGCCTCCTCGAGCCGTCGGGCCACCTCGCCGCGGGCGATGGTCATCATCTGTTCGCCGGTCAGCGTCTGCACGACTCGCTCGGCGTGGCCGAACTGGACGCCACCGGCGACGAAAGCGCTGGCCGGCGCCACGGTGGCCGGCGCGGTGACATAGCTGGTCTCCGCGTTCTGGATCGCGCTGATCGCGTCCCGCACCGCGCGCAGCGCCACCTTCTCGCGGCGCTTCATCAGCCGGACGAGTTCCTCTCGCAGATACTCCAGCAGGTTCATCTCTTCCTCCTCTTCCGTGGTCCCTTTCGTCAGGCTCAGGGATCACTGCGAAGGTAGAGGTTCACGTAACGTGAGGGTCAAGCGGGCGGCGGGCGACCTGTTCCAGCTCTGGATCAGTGAGCGCCAGCTCGATGGCCGGGTGGACCGCTGCGCCCAGCTCTCCGAGAGCGAGCAGGGCCGCCAGGCGCACCTCCGCGTCGGGGTCGATGAGCAATGGTTCCAGGAGAGCGGAGGATTCCACACGATGTTGGGTGGACAATCCTCCGCCGAGTCGGCCGAGTGCCTCCGCTGCTGCTGCGCGCGTCGCTGACGAGGGCGAAGCGAGGGCTTCGGTGAGGGGCGCCACGGCCGCAGACCCAAGGCCGGCGATGGCATCCACCAGATCGATGGGACGAATCGTCGTGCTGTCGAGCATCGCGACGAGCGGTCCGGCCGCCGCAGGGTGGCCGATCTGGCCGAGCGCGCGGACGGCGCTGGTCGCCACCCGGGGCTCCGGGTCGTCCAGCAGTCTCATCAGCCCCGGCACGGCGTCCGGCTCGCGCAGCTTGCCCAGCAGCCGGGCCATCAGGCGGCGGAGGTCGGGATCGGGATCCTCGAGGTGGGCGAGAGCTGCGGCGGCGCCGTCCGGCTGCTGGGCGAGCGCCCAGACCAGCACCTCCTGGACGGCAGGGTCGGGCTCGGTGGAGAGCGCGGTGAACAGCTCGGCCGTGCCGGCCGGTGCCTGCAGCGCCGCCCGCAGCCGCACGGTCGGATCAGGATGGGCGAGACGTTGGGTGAGCGCGATGGCCGCCAACACATCGTCCCAGCTGCGCTCGGCCGCCCCGGCCAGCGTCCGCAGCCTGTCGGCCAGCTGCTGTTCCGCCGCGATCCGCTCGGTCAGGTGGTTGAGGTGCGAACGCAGCGTGGCGGACGCGTCCAGCTCCGGCTCGGCGAGGGCGGCGGCGATCTCGGCCAGCCCCAGCCCGAGCGCCTTCAGGCTCTGGATCTGCAGCAGCCGCAGCAGATCGGCCTCGTCGTAGAGCCGGTAGTCGCCCCCGCTGCGCGCGGCCGGCACCAGCAACCCGAGGTCGTCGTAGTGCCGCAGGGTCCGCCGGGTCAGCCCGGTGCGCTCGGAAACCTCGCCGATCCGCCACGTCCGCGCCATGACCGGAGCCTAACCACCAGGTGGCGGAAAGGGGACAGGCCCCTTTACCGCCACCTGAACGGAAAGGGACCTGTCCCCAGCCAGCGACGACAGGTCAGGCGGCGTCCTCCTCGTCGGTGATCGCCGCGGCGAACTGCGACTGGTAGAGCCGGTAGTAGTGGCCCTTGGCGGCGAGCAGTTCGGCGTGGCTGCCCTGCTCGACGATCGCACCGTCCTCCATCACCAGGATCACGTCCGCGTCGCGAATGGTCGACAGCCGGTGCGCGATCACGAAGCTGGTCCGCTCCGTTCGCAGCTTCTGCATCGCGCGCTGGACGAGCAGCTCGGTGCGGGTGTCCACCGACGAGGTCGCCTCGTCCAGGATCAGCACGGTCGGCTCGGACAGGAACGCCCGCGCGATCGTGATCAGCTGCTTCTCCCCCGCCGACAGGTTGGACGCCTCCTCGTTGATCACCGTGTCATAGCCGTCCGGCAGCGAGTGGACGAACCGGTCCACGTATGCGGCCGTCGCCGCGGCCAGGATCTCCTCCTCGGTCGCGCCGTCCTTGCCATAGGCGATGTTGTCGCGGATGGTCCCGCCGAACAGCCACGTGTCCTGCAGCACCATGCCGATCTGCTCGCGCAGGTCGCGTCGCGGGACGGACGCCACGTCCACCCCGTCCAGGGTGATCCGGCCGCCCTGCAGGTCGTAGAACCGCAGGATCAGGTTCACCAGCGTGGTCTTGCCCGCGCCGGTCGGGCCGACGATCGCCACCGTCGAGCCGGGCTCGGCGACCAGCGACAGGTCGGTGATCAGCGGACGGTCCGGGGTGTAGCTGAAGTCGATGTGCTCGAACTCCACGCGTCCCTTCGCGGGCTCCACCAGGCGACCGTGCGCGTCGGCCGGCTCCTCCTCGGCGTCCAGCACCTCGAACACCCGCTCGGCGGACGCGACGCCCGACTGCAAAAGGTTCGCCATGGACGCGAGCGAGGTGATCGGCTGGGTGAACATCCGGCTGTACTGGATGAACGCCTGGACGGCGCCGAGGCTCAGCGCGCCACCGGTCACCATCAGGCCGCCGACCACGGCGATCACGACGTAGTTGAGGTTCCCGACGAAGAACATCACCGGCATGATGATCCCGGAGATGAACTGGGCGCCGAACGCGGCGTCGAACAACTCGTTGTTCTTGGCACGGAACTGCTGGGCCACCTCCCGCTGCCGGCCGAACACCTTCACCAGGTCGTGGCCGGTGTAGGCCTCCTCGATCTGGCTGTTCAGCTCGCCGGTGGCCTTCCAGGTCTTCGCGAACAGCCGCTGCGACCGCTTGCCGATCAGCATCGTCACCCACATCGCCACCGGGATGCTGACCAGCGCGACCAGCGCCAGCACCCAGGAGACGTAGAACATCATCGCCACCACCCCGATCAGGGTGAACAGGTTGGTGAGGATCTGCGACAGCGTCTGCTGCAGGGTCTGGGAGATGTTGTCGACGTCGTTGGTCACCCGGCTGAGCAGTTCGCCGCGCGGCTGGGAGTCGAAGTACCTCAGCGGCAGCCGGGTGATCTTCTCGCTCACCTGCTGGCGCATCCGGTACACCGACCGCTGCACGACCGCGTTGATGATGAAGCCGGCCAGCCACGACAGCAGGAAGAACACCACGTAGGCGACCAGCGCCACCAGCAGCACCCGCCCGACCGCGTCGAAGTCGATCGGGACGCGGTTGATCACCTGTGCGTCGAAGATGAGGTTGGTCGCCTCGCCCAGGATCACCGGACCGACCGAGTTCATCACCGTGGCGATGATGATCATCACGATCACGGCGATGATCTGCGGCAGTTCGGGACGCAGGTGCGCCAGCAGCCGCTTCATGGACGGGACGAAGGACACCGCCTTCTCCCCGGTGCCGGTGCCGTGACCCATCGGGCCGCCCCCGCCACCACGCTGCGGACCGTACTTGGGCCGCTCGTTCGCCTTCACCGGCGGGTTCTTGTCGGTGTTCTTCACCTCGGTGCTCACGCCGCCACCTCCTCCGCCTTGAACTGGCTCTCCACGATCTCGGCGTAGGTCGGGCAGGTCTCCAGCAGTTCCTCATGGGTGCCGATGCCGACGATCCGCCCGTCGTCGAGGACGATGATCTGCTCCGCGCTGCGGATCGTCGAGACCCGCTGGGCGACGACGATGACGGCCGCGTCCCCGGTCTCGTCCGCCAGGGCTGCGCGCAGCGCGGCGTCCGTGCTCACGTCGAGCGCGGAGAACGAGTCGTCGAACACGTAGATCTCGGGCTGTCGCACCAGCGCTCGCGCGATCGCCAGCCGTTGCCGCTGGCCGCCGGAGACGTTGGTGCCACCCTGGCTGATCGGGGACTCCAGCCCGTCGGGCATCCGCTCGACGAAGTCCCTGGCCTGGGCCACCTCGAGGGCGTGCCACAGCTCGTCGTCCGTCGCGTCGGGGTTGCCCAGCCGCAGGTTGGACGCGACCGTCCCGCTGAACAGGTACGGACGCTGCGGGACGAGTCCGATCCGGCTCCAGAGCAGGTCCGGGTCGAGGTCGCGGACGTCCACCCCGTCCACCAGGACGCGCCCTGCGGTGACGTCGAACAGCCGGGGGACGAGGTTCACCAGCGTGGTCTTGCCGGCGCCGGTGGAGCCGATGATGGCTGTCGTCTCACCGGGGCGGACGTGGAGGCTGATGTCGGCCAGCACGGGCACCTCGGCGCCCGGGTAGGCGAAGCTGACGTCCTCGAAGGCCACCTCGCCATGCCTGGTCACCGTCTCCACCGGCAGCTCCGGCGGTACGACGGAGGAGGACGTGCCCAGGACGGCGTTGATCCGCTCGGCCGACACCGCCGCGCGCGGGGCGATCATCAGCATCATCGTGGACATCATCACGCTCATCAGGATCTGCGAGAGGTAGGCGAGGTAGGCGGTGAGCTGCCCCACCTGCAGGTGGCCCTCGGCGATCCGGAAGCTGCCGAACCAGATCACGGCGACGCTGGAAGCGTTCATCACGAAGAACACCGCCGGGAACATCGTCATCATCCGCCGGCCCACCCGGGTGGCGGTGTCGGCGAGTTCGTGGTTCGCGATGTCGAAGCGGGCGGCCTCTGTCGGTTCGCGGACGAAGGCGCGAATCACGCGCAGGCCGGAGATCTGCTCGCGCAGCACCCGGTTGAGCGTGTCGATCCGGGTCTGCATGGACTTGAACAGCGGCGTCATCTGCACGACCAGCACGCCGATGATCGAGCCGAGCACGATCACCGCGACCAGGATCAGCCAGCTCAGCCCGACGTCCTCGCGCAGGGCCATGAACACACCGCCGACCATCATCAGCGGCGCGCTGACGATCATGATCGCCGTCATCAGCACCATCATCTGCAACTGCTGGACGTCATTGGTGTTGCGCGTGATCAGGCTGGGCGCGCCGAACTGGTTGACCTCCCTGGACGAGAACGACAGCGCCCGGTCGAAGATGGCCTGGCGAAGGTCGCGTCCGAACGCCATGGCCGCGCGTGCGCCGAACCAGGTCGCGCCCACCTGGCCCGCGATCTGCAGCAGCGACACCGCCAGCATCACCGCGCCGGTGCGCCAGATGTAGCCGGTGTCACCGGTGGCGACGCCCTGGTCGATGATCGCGGCGTTCAGGGTGGGCAGGAAGAGCGCAGCGACCGACTGGGCCAGTTGCAGCACCACCACAGCGACCAGCTGTGGGACATATGGGCGCAGGTATCGCGCCAACAGACGGATCATGATTCTCCTTTGGCGATGCCATGCAGGACGACCAGCGCGAGCTGGCTGGATTCTGCGAGGGGGTTGTCCTCGGTGAGCGGGAAGCTCGTGGCGAACGAGAGGGCGGTCAGCACCTGGGCCGCGAAGTCGGTCGGCACGGCAAGGTCGTCAGTGTACGCCCCCAGGGCGACGATGACGGCGTCCACCAGCCGCTGCCGACCCTCCGGGGCCTGCCCCGCGACCCACGGCTTGCCGGCGGAGGCGGGCGGGGGCGGCGGATGCAGCCGGCCGGAGCTCTGGGCGAGGTGCATGAAGATCGAGCGGGTCCGGCGGATCTCACCGCGGAGCACGTCGAGGATCGCTGCGATCCGTTCGGTGAGCGGCTGGCCCTCCGGCAGGGCATCGAGGACGGCGAGCGCCGCGTCCGGCTCGAGCGCGGCATGGATGGTGGCGTGGATGATGTCGTGCTTGGTGTCGAAGACCCGGAAGATGGTGCCTTCGGCGACGCCCGCGGCCTGCGCGATCTCCCGCGTGCTGATCTCCGGCCCGCGGTCCAGCAGCAGCGGCAGGGTGGCCTCGACGATCGCCCGACGGCGTTCGTCCGGGGACAGGGGAGTGGCTCTGCTCACCGGCCCAGTGTAATGAGTGAGCACTCACTCATCAACTGTGGCAGCGCATGTTCCGCAGGCGATCGAAGCGGCCGAACGGACGTTTGTCCGCGCTCGGGCACCGAAATTCATCAGGTGTGGTTAGGCTGCCCCTCGTGCGAGTCCAATACCTACCCCTGCTTATCTCGCTGTCCGCGCCAACCGTTCACCCCGACCGGAGCCACGCTGTCGTGGCTGCGACCAGGCCGGACCTCGACGCGGACGCCTACGTGGGCCAGCTGTGGCGCGTGCCGCTGGACGGCGGCGAACCCCGGCGGATCACGCGGGGATTCCGGGACACGGCGCCCCGGTTCAGTCCGGACGGACGGCTGCTCGGCTTTCTGCGAGCGGCGGCGCCCGGTGGGCCTCCCCAGGTGGCGATCATGCCCGCGGACGGCGGTGAGCCGATGGTGGTCACGGACGCGAAGCTCGGGGTGTCGGAGTTCGCCTTCCACGCCGACGGGACGCAGCTGGCGTTCGCTGCCCGGGTGCCCGAGGAGGGCCGGTACGGGACGCTGGACGGCGTCTGTCCGTCCGCTGAGGATCCCCGGCTGATCTCCGCGCTCCAGTTCGAGTCGAACGGCACGGGCTACATCGTCGACAGGTACCACCAGGTGTTCGTGCTCGACGTGCCCGATCCCTACGGCGAGCCGCCGGTGAAGCCCGTCGGCCGCGCGGCCGCGGCGGGCGGGTCCTTCCGGGCCGTGCCGGAGGCGCGCAGGCTCACCACCCGCGACGCAGAGCACCGGCATCCGGCCTGGGACGGCGACGACGTGCTGGTCGTGACGGACCTGCACGACGGGGCGGACGCGGACCTGCGCCAGGACGTCTACCGGTTCAGCACGGCCGGCGGCGAGCCCGTCCGGCTCACCGACTCGGCGGCCGGTGACAGCGCATGTGACTCGCCCGTGGTTGCCGGTGACACCGTGTATTTCATCGGGAACCACACCGGGGAGGACGGCAGGAGCTTCTTCGGCTGCAACCCGGGGGTGTTCGCGGTACCCCGCGCCGGCGGGGCCGTCCGCCGGCTCACGGACCCGGAGTCGGTGCACGCGTCGAGCCTGGTCGCCGACGGCGACGGTGTGCTGGGCATCGATCACGTCCGCGGCCGTGGCGTGGCCTTCCGGCTGGACGCGAGCGGTGCGATGCAGCACCTGGACGCGCCCGGTTCGGTGCTGGCGGTCGCCGCCTCCGGCGGCGTCCGCGTGGCGGCCTGCGCAACCCCGGAGAGCCCCGGCGAAGTCGTGCTGCTCGAGACGTCGCCGGTCGGTCGGGAACCGTTGGCTGGTGGGAAACCGCTGGTCGAGCCTGTCGAGACCCCCCGCCCCCTGACCACCTTCGCGGCCGCGCTCCAACAGGCCTATCCCCCGCTCGCCCCCCTCGAGCTCACCGCGCCGGCCCCGGACGGCTACCCCGTCCATGGCTGGGTGGTGCGTCCGGAGGGGGAGGGCCCGCACCCGACGCTGCTGATGATCCACGGCGGACCGTTCGCCGCCTACGGGCCGGCGTTCTTCGACGAGGCGCAGGTCTACGCGCGCGCGGGCTATGCGGTGGTGATGTGCAACCCGCGTGGCTCGGCCGGCTACGGGCAGGCCCATGCCGCGGCGATCCACGGCGCGTTCGGGGATCGGGACGCCGTCGACGTCCTGGCCTTCCTCGACCACGCCCTGGTCGAGGTGCCCGGTCTGGCCGCCGACCGGCTCGGGGTGATGGGTGGCTCCTACGGAGGGTTCCTCGCCGCCTGGCTGACCGCCCACGATGCGCGGTTCACCGCGGCGATCGTGGAGCGTGGCTACCTCGACCCGCGGTCGTTCGTCGGCGCGTCCGACATCGGCTGGTACTTCCCTGCCGGGGTGCACGGCGATGCCGAGAGGATGGACGCGCAGTCGCCGCTGCGGCTGGTCGATCAGGTGACGACCCCGACGCTGGTGATCCACTCCGAGCAGGATCTACGCTGCCCTCTGGCCACGGCAAAGCGGTATTACACCGAACTACGGCTCCGCGGCGTGGACGCGCAGCTGCTGGTCTTCCCCGGCGAGGGCCACGAGTTGTCCCGCTCCGGCAGCCCACAACACCGAAAGGCACGCTTCGAGCACATCCTGCGCTGGTGGGGCAAACACCTGCCCGTCGCCTGACCGCGTCCGTGGGCGGGTACGTCATCCCGGCGAATGCCGGGATCCCCGCAGCGTGCCTGGTGGCCAGGGAACGGGATCCCGGGTCCAGCCCGGGATGACGGTGGGGGCCGTGTCAGCCCGGCGCCCAGCACCCGCTCCCTGAGGAGCCCGGCGAGGTACGAGCCGGGCGTCACGAAGGGCGCCCGCTGCCTGCCCCGACGATCAGCCCGCTCGTGACGTGGACGGGAGCCTGCCGCCGAATCGGTACCCTAATCCGGTGACCGAGCCGACTGCCGCCAACCCGTCCCTCTCCGAGCAGGAGCAGGTGCGGCACGACAAGCGTGCGCGGCTGCTCGACGAGGGGACGGCGCCGTACCCGATCACCGTCCCGCGCACGCACAGCGCCGCGCAGGTCCACGCTCGCTGGGGTCACCTGACCGCCGGCGAGGAGACCACGGACGTGGTCAGCGTGACCGGCCGCGTCGTGTTCGTCCGGAACACCGGGAAGCTGTGCTTCGCCACGCTGCAGGACGGCTTCACCCAGGTCGACTCCGGCGCCCGGCTGCAGGTGATGCTGTCGCTGGCCGAGATCGGGCAGGAGCGCCTCGACGCCTGGAAGGCCGACGTGGACCTGGGCGATTTCGTGTCGGTCACCGGACGGGTGATCTCGTCCAGGCGCGGTGAGCTGAGCGTGCTCGCCACGGGGTGGATGCTTGCCAGCAAGGCCCTGCGCCCGCTGCCCACGCTGCACAAGGAGCTCGGCGAGGAGACCCGCGTCCGGCAGCGCTACGCCGACCTGGTCGCCCGCCCCGAGGCCCGCGACATGGTGCGGACGCGTGCGCTGGTGACCCGCAGCATCCGCGAGACGCTGCACGACGAGGGCTACCTCGAGATCGAGACGCCGGTGCTGCAGCTGGTCCACGGCGGCGCGGCCGCGCGTCCGTTCCAGACCCACCTGAACGCCTTCGACATCGACATGACCCTGCGGATCGCCCTGGAGCTGTTCCTCAAGCGCGCGATGGTGGGCGGCGCGGACCGGGTCTACGAGATCGGCCGGATCTTCCGCAACGAGGGCATCGACTCCTCGCACTCCGCGGAGTTCACCATGCTCGAGGCGTACCAGGCCTGGGGTGACCAGGCCACGATCGCCGACCTGACCAGGCGGATCATCGTGAACGCCGCGGACGCGGCGCTGGGCAGCCGGGTGATCGACACTCCGTCCGGCCAGATCGACCTCGGTGGCGACTGGGAGTGGAAGCCGGTCTACCCCACGCTCTCGGAAACCGTCGGCGAGGAGATCACCCCGGCGACGGAGGCGTCCGTGCTGCGGGGCATCGCCGACGCCCACGGCGTCGAGCACGACCCGGCCTGGCCCGCCCAGAAGCTGGTGATGGAGTTGTTCGGCGAGCTCGTCGAGCCCGGCCTGCTGCAGCCCACGTTCGTCTGCGACTACCCGCCGATCGCCCAGCCGCTCGCCCGGCAGCACCGCAGCAACCCGGACGTCATCGAGGCCTGGGACCTGATCATCGGCGGCGTCGAGCGCGCCACCGGTTTCTCGGAACTGATCGACCCGGTGATCCAGCGGGAGCGGCTGGTCGCCCAGTCGCTGAAGGCTGCCGCCGGCGACCCGGAGGCCATGCAGCTCGACGAGGACTTCCTCGCCGCCCTGGAGTTCGGCGCCCCGCCGATGGGCGGCATGGGCCTCGGCCTCGACCGGCTGATGATGCTGCTCACCGGCCACGGCATCCGCGAGACGATCCTGTTCCCACTGCTGAAGCCCCACTCCTGAACCACCGGGGACAGGTCCCATTCCCGTTCAGATGAACCGGAATGGGACCTGTCCCCGGTCGTTCAGCGGTGGGTTGCGTGAGGGCGGGCGGACCGCCTCGGCTCGGGCTACTTCCAGAGGGTCGCCAGGCCGAAGGCTCCGGCCATCAGGCCCATGCCGATCAGGACGTTCCAGCCGCCCAGGTCGGTCAGGAACGGGACGGTGACACCGACGGACGCGGTGATGTAGTAGACGACCAGCCACAGCACGCCCACCAGGCCGACGGTGATGAACGTGGGCGGCACCCACTGCCGGCTGCCCGGTGCGGCGACCGTGCGATCGCGCGTGCCACGCTTCTCGGCGAGCTGCGCCTGGTCCGACTGCTTCTTCTTCTCGGCAGCGGCCTTGCGGACCTTCGACTCGGGCACGGGAGACTCCTACTGGCTGGCTGAACCACCACAGGATAACGGACAACCTCGTGAGGCCGCTGTGCGGGCAGATCGCGCGCATCGGGGAGAATGGACGCCATGGCGCGGATCCTGGTGGTCGACAACTACGACTCGTTCGTCTACAACCTCGTCCAGTACCTGGCGCAGATCGGTGCCGAGGTCGAGGTGTGGCGCAACGACGATCCGCGCTTCGCCGAGCCCGGCTGGACGGGCGGCTTCGACGGCGTCCTGCTCTCGCCAGGGCCGGGGACGCCGGAGGACGCCGGCGTCTGCATCGACGTGGTGCGCGCCCACGGTGGCGAGCTGCCGATCTTCGGGGTGTGCCTCGGGCTGCAGTCGATCTCGGTGGCCTTCGGCGGAGTGGTCGGACGCGCACCCGAACTGCTGCACGGCAAGACCTCGCTCGTCCGCCACGACGGACGGGGCGTGTTCGCCGGTCTGCCGAACCCGATCACCGCCACCAGGTACCACTCCCTGGCCCTCGATCCGGCCACCGTGCCCGACGAGCTGGAGGTGAGCGCGACCACCGACTCGGGCGTGATCATGGCCCTGCGGCACCGCACGCTGCCGATCGAGAGCGTGCAGTTCCACCCGGAGTCGGTGCTCACCGAGGGTGGCTATCAGATGCTCGCCAATTGGCTCGTTGCCTGCGGGGACGCGGACGCTCCGCACCGTGCCGCCGGGCTCACACCGCTGATGGCCGTCCACGGCTGAGCGTGGATCGGTCCCTGAGGAGCGACCGCGGCGAGGAACGAGCCGAGGTCGCGTCACGAAGGCTGCTTGCTGAGACCTTGGGACGATCTGCGCTGTCGATGCGCAAGCCGCGCCTGGCCCACCGCTGATCATCACGTCGAGGGTGCAAATTCTCCCGCCTTCGAACCGTCATCCCGGCGAACGCCGGGATCCCCGGAGCGCCCTCGCTGACCGGACGAGCCCGGGACGAGCCGTGGTCGCGTCAGGAAGGGCGGCACGTCCGGCCTACGGGGTCTCGTCCTCCGTGGGTGTGGGCGTGGGCGTCGGGCTGGGCGTCTCCGGCGGTGGGGCGACGGCGATGTAGAGGGTGATCGTGGTCGTCCGCTTCTTCGTGGTGAAGGGGGCCGGGTCCTGCCGGACCACGGTGCCGGGCGTCTCGGTCGACTCCTCCTGCTTGATCTCCACCTTGGCGAAGCCGGCGGCCTTCAGCGCTGCGATCGCGTCGGCCTGGGGGAAGTCCACCACCCGCGGCACCTTGCTCATGCCCGATGCGTAGAAGAGCGTGATCCTGGTGTCCAGGGTCACCTTCTCGCCCGCGGCGGGACTGACGCTGAGCACCTCGTTCGCCCTCGCGGTGTCCGGCTCACTCGCTGCGGCCTCGACGGCGACGTTGGTGAAATTGAGCTCGCGCAGCTGCTTCTTGGCGTCGTCCACGTCCAGGTTCACGACCTCGGGGATGACGCCCATCTGCGGGCCGATGTTGACCGTGATCGTGATCTCCGTGCCGATCGGGACCTTCGTCCCCGGCTCGGGATCCTGCTCGGTCACCCGACCGACCGAGGTGTCGGCGGGACCGTTGACCTCGAGCCTCCGTGGCTGCAGCTTCGCCGCGAGAAGTGCGTCCTCGGCCTCCTTGCCCAGCCGGTCGACCACTTCGGGGACGGCGACCAGCTCGGCGCGGTTGGAGTTCACCAGGAAGTAGACCCCGATCCCGGCCGCCAGCAGGATCAGCGCGACGAGGAACGCCGTCAGTCCCCAGCGCCGCTTCGGCTCGGCCGGTTCGAGCGCCCGGGCGGCGGTGTGCTCCGACGTCGCCTCCAGCACGGTGGTGGCCTCGGACGCCGCGGACGGCACCGCCGCGGGGACGGGGACGGGGGCAGGGCGCGCGACCACGTCCTGCCCGGCGAGCAGCCGGCCGATGTCGGCCCGCATCGCCGCGGCGGTCTGGTAACGGTCCGCGGGGTCCTTGGCGAGGGCCTTGAGCGTGATCGCGTCCATCGCCGGAGTGATCTCCGGGTCCAGGTGGCTGGGCGGAACCGGCGCCTCCCGCACGTGCTGGTAGGCCACGCTCACGGGCGAGTCGCCCTGGAACGGCGGACGCCCGACCAGCAGCTCGTAGAGCAGGCAGCCGGCGGAGTAGATGTCGCTGCGGGAGTCGACGGTCTCCCCACGCGCCTGCTCGGGCGACAGGTACTGCGCGGTGCCGATCACCGCCGCGGTCTGGGTCATGGTGGCCGAGGTGTCGGCGACGGCGCGGGCGATGCCGAAGTCCATCACCTTCACCTGGCCCGACGAGGTGAGCATCACGTTGGCCGGCTTGATGTCGCGGTGCACGATGCCGGCCTTGTGGCTGTAGCTCAGCGCCTCCAGCACGCCCTGGGTGAACTCCAGCGCCTTGGCCGGGACGATCTGCCGTCCGGTGCGCAGGATCTCGCGCAGCGTGTGGCCCTCGACCAGTTCCATCACGATGTAGGGCACCTGGACGCCGGAGTTCGGGTCGGCCTCTTCGCCGGTGTCGTAGACGGCGACGATGTTGGGATGGTTCAGGCCGGCCGCCGCCTGGGCCTCACGGCGGAAGCGGGCCTGGAAGGTCGGGTCGGACGCCAGGTCGACGCGCAGCTGCTTGATCGCGACGTCGCGTCCGAGGCGCAGGTCGCGAGCCCGGCGCACCTCGGCCATGCCACCCCTGCCGAGCACGGCGCCCAGCTGGTAGCGACCCCCGAGGAGCCTGGGTTCTTCAGTCATCCGCGATGTCCTTTCCACCCGGCAGCACAGGTGCCGGCCCGGCACAACGTCCCCATTGTGGCCGAAGCCGCCACACCACTGCGCGACGCGTCATCGGAGAGCCTCGATCACTGCCTTGGCGATGGGGGCCGCGACCGCGCCACCGGCGATCTCGGTCGCCGGGATGTCGGCGTCCTCCACGAACGCGCACACCGCGATGGACGGGTCGTCCGCCCATGCGGTGAACCAGGCGTAGGGGTTGCGGTCGGCGCTGGTGCGGGCGGTCCCGGTCTTGCCACCGACCACCACGCCGGGGATCTGTGCCCGGTGGCCGGTGCCGCTGGACACCACCTGGACCATCATCTGCTGCAGTTCCTTCGCGTTGCTGCCGTCCATCGCGACGGACTGCTGCTGGGGACGCGTCTTCGTGACCGTCTTCAGGTCGCTGTCCAGCACCTCGGCGACGATGTAGGGGTCCATCACCATGCCGTCGTTGGCGATCGCGGCCGACACCATGGCCATCTGGAGTGGCGTCGCCTTGGTCTCGAACTCGCCGATCGCGCTCATCGCGGTCTGGGCGGCGTCGATCTCTTCGGGGAAGACGCTGGCCACCGAACCGATGTCCTCGAGGAAGGCCGTGCCGAAGCCGAACTTCTCGGCCTGGGCGCGCAGCGCGTCCGCGCCGAGCTTGGCGCCGAGCCGGGCGAACGCCGGGTTGCAGGAGTTCTTCAGGGCCTGGGCGAGGGTGATCTTGGAGCCGCCGCAGCTGCCGGAGATGACCCGCGTCGAGCCGGGCAGCTTGAAGGGCGAGGCGTCGATCAGCGAGTCGGCGCTGAGGCCGGAGTCGAGCGCCGCGGCCGCCACGACGAGCTTGAACGTGGAGCCGGGGGAGTAGATCTCGCGGGTGGCTCGGTTCGCCATCGGCTTGGCCGGGTCGGCGTTGAGCCGCGTCCACGCCTGGGTCGACGCGGTGAGGTCGTGGGTGGCGAGGTCGTTGGGATCGTAGCTGGGGTAGCTGACGAGTGCCTTGATCGCCCCCGTCTTGTAGTCGATCGCGACGACGGCGCCCTTGCGTCCGTCCAGCGCGTCCCAGGCCGCCTTCTGGGCCTTCGCGCTGAGCGTGGTCTCCACGGTGCCGCCGCGCTGCGTCGCCCCGGACAGCGTGTTGATCAGCCGGCGCAGGAACTGGGAGTCGTCCAGCCCAGAGAGCTGCGCCGAGTAGGACGCCTCCAGCGCGGACGTGCGGTACAGGTAGGAGTAGAAGCCGGTCACCGGCGCGTACAGCTTTCCTGAGGAGTAGCTGCGCTGGAACTTGTACCGGTCCTTGACGGCCTTCGACTCGGCCACCGGGGTGTTGCCGACCATGATCGGGCCGCGGTCCTGGCCGAAGCGCGCGTCCGCGACCCTGCGGTTCTCCGACCGCTCATTGAGGTAGCCCTGCTGCCCGACGTAGAGGTAACTGAGGTTCGCCATCAGCGCGAAGAACATCACCATGGCGGTCACCGCGACAGCGCGAATGGGACGGTTCACGGCGTCCCTCCCACAGCGGTGTTCCCTGAGCTTGACGAAGGGTGGGTGGGGGCTTCGTCAAGCTCAGCCACCACAGGCGACGCAGCCACCCCCGGGGACGTCGGCGTCCCTACCGGGATCAGCTGGGTGGTCTCCGCGCCCAGCCACTGCTCGGGCTCGGGTGTCGTGGCGAGCGGGCTGCGCACCTGGTGGGTGATCAGCAGCAGCAGTCCGATCGTCACCCAGTTCGCGACCAGCGACGAACCGCCCTGGGACATGAACGGCGTGGTCAGGCCGGTGAGCGGCAGCAGCCCGGTGACGCCGCCGAGGATGGCGAAGACCTGGATCGCGAACACGAACGCGAGGCCGGCGGCGAGCAGCTTGCCGAACGGGTCGCGAGACCCGAGGGACGCGCGCAGGGCCCGGGCGACGATCAGGCCGTAGATGAGCATCACGGCGGTCAGCCCGGCGACGCCGAGCTCCTCGCCGATCGCCGCCGCGATGAAGTCGGTCTTCGCCAGCGGAGTGAGGTTGGGTCGGCCCAGCCCCCAGCCGGTGCCGATCGAGCCGCCCCAGGCGATGCCGAACTGGCCGTTGATCACCTGGTAGTTGCGGTCGTAGTTGGCGAACGGGTCCAGCCAGGACTCCACCCGCACCTGCACGTGGCCGAAGAAGAGGTAGCCGAGGTAGGCGCCGCTGGCGAAAAGGAGCACCCCGAGGATCGCCCAGCTGGGTCGCTCGGTCGCGACGTAGAGCATCATCACGAACAGGCCGAAGAACAGCAGGGACGTGCCCAGGTCCTTCTGGAAGACCAGGACGGCGAGGCTGGCCAGCCACATGACCAGGATCGGCCCGAGGTCCCTCGGCCGCGGGAGCTCGATGCCGAGGAAGCGGCCGCCGGCGAGTGCGAGCACGTCCCGCTTCTCGACGAGGTAGGCCGCGAAGGCGATCGAGAGCACCAGCTTCGCCAGCTCGGCGGGCTGGAAGCTGTACGGCCCGAGGGCGATCCAGATCCGGGCGCCGTTCTTCTCCACCCCGAGCCCGGGAACCAGCGGCAGCATGAGGAGCGCCATGCCCCCGAGGAACATCGTGTATGTATAACGCTGTAGTACACGGTAGTCGCGCAGGACCGCGATCAGCAGGCAGCAGGCCGTCGCCGCGATCGCCGTCCACATCAGCTGGAGCTCCGCGGAGTGCATCCGTGGGGACGAGCCCAGGTCGAGCCGGTGGATCATCGCCAGGCCGAGCCCGTTCAGCAGCATGACCAGGGGCAGGATCAGCGGGTCGGCGTACGGCAGCCGCCACCGGATCACGACGTGCAGCGCCGTCCCGATGGCCAGCAGGATCGCGAGCGCCCAGGGCCACTCGGCGGGCAGTTGTGCGTCCTGGTTGAGGTGGATGAGCAGGTAGCCACCCATGCCGAGGACGATCGCGAAGGCGAGCATGAACGCCTCCACCCCTCGACGCTTGCGGTAGCCGATGACGTCGCTCATCAGCACTCCGTGGACGGTTGCGGCGTGGTCGAGTCGGTCGGGGTGGGCGTGGGTGTGGGCGTCGGCGACGCGCTGGTCGCGGACGCCGACCCACCCGGCGTGGGTTTGGCCGTGCTCTTGCCGGTGACCGACGGGGTGGGTGTCGGGGTGGGTGTCGGTTTCGGGTTCTCCCGCTCGTGGCGTTGCTGGATGCAGGCCTGGGCCTTGAGCCGCAGGGTGTCCAGGGTGCTCTGCGCGTCCTCGAACGACTCGGCCGGCAGGGTGCCGAGCACCTGCTCCTGGTAGTACAGCGGCAGGTCCGCGACCCGGGTGCTGGTGTCGGTCTGGACGACGTGCGACAGCGGCAGGTTGAAGACCGGCTCCGGGATCCCCTGGAAGATCGCCAGGAACTCCTCGTTCGCGCCGAGGAAGAACTGCCGCTGGGTGTAGGAGTACCACAACCACCCGCCGCCGCCGATGGCGAGCAGCGGCAGCAGCACGAGCAGCAGTACCTTCACCCGGGTGGACGCCCTGCGCCGGGCCTGCGGCGAGTAGCGGATCAGCTCACCCGCCGCCGGGTCGGGACGGGCCGTGGGCTCGGCGTCGAGCGTGGGCAGCCGTCCGGTGGATTCGGTCAGATTGTCGAGGTCGAGCAGCGCGGCCGCGCCGAGCACCTCCGTCGCGCCCTCGGGTTCACCCTCGACGACGTCGGCGAGGATGATCGTGATGTTGTCCTGGCCGCCCTCGTGGTGGGCGAGGCCGATCAGGGCGTCGAGGACGGCCGGCCGGTCGCCGTCCAGCCGGGCCTCGATCACGTCGTCGGTGACGAAGCCGCACAACCCGTCCGAGCAGATCAGCAGCCGGTCGCCCACGGCGACGTCGGTGAGCTCGAGGTCGGGCTGGTGGTGAGGCTGGCCGTTGATCACCTTGAGGATCAGCGAGCGGTGGGGGTGTTCGAGGGCCTCGGCCTCGGTGATCCGGCCCTCGTCGACCAGGGACTGGACCCAGGAGTGGTCGCGGGTGAGCCGGGTCAGCTGCCCGTCCCGGTAGCGGTAGGCGCGGGAGTCGCCGATGTTGGCCAGCGCCAGCCGGGTGCCGTCGAACATCGCGCCGCAGACCGTGCTGCCCATGCCGTCGAGGGCGGGGTCGGCGTCGATCAGGTCGCTGATGGCCGCGCCCGCCGCGTCGATGGCGCCGGCGAGGACGGCGAGCATCTCGTCCCCGGCGTGGTCGCCGTCCGCCGCCTTGAGCTCCCGGACCGCGACGGCGGACGCGAGGTCGCCGGCCGCGGCGCCGCCCATGCCGTCCGCGACGACGAGCATGGTCGGGGAGATGTAGGCCGAGTCCTGGTTGTTCTTGCGGACCAGGCCGACCTCCGAGTGCGCGAGGTAGCGCAGCGCGAGCGGCATCTACTTCTCCACGCTCATCAGGGTGCGCCCGATGCGGAGGGTGTCGCCGATGCCGAACGGGGTGGCGGTGGCGATCCGCTGGTTGTTGACGAAGGTGCCGTTGGTGGAGCCGAGGTCCTCGACCTGGTATCCGGTGGGGGTGCGGCTGATCCGGGCGTGGCGGGTGGAGACGTAGTCGTCATCGAGCAGGAGCTGGCAGTCGCTGGAGCGGCCGATCAGCACGCCCTCGCCGAGCGGGAGTTGCACGCCGGCCTGTTGGCCGTGGGTGACGGTGAGGGTGTGGGGGAGCTGTTTGAGCGCGCGGCGCGACAGCTTGGGCTGGCGGGTCGCGGGTTGACCGGACGGCGGCTGGGCGAGTTCAGCCGCGCTGACCTTGCGTCCGAACAGGTCGGTGCGGATGACGTTGCCGGTGAAGAGGATGAACAGCCAGAGCAGCGCGAGGAACCCCAGCTTGAGGCCGAGGACGACCAGCTCAGACATCGGTCACGGGCGAGACGATCGCCAGTCTGGTGGACCCGATCTCGATCCGGCTGCCGCGGGAGAGCGTGGCCTGCCGGGTGCGCTGTCCGTCCACGGTGATGCCGTTGGTGGAGCCGAGGTCCTCGATGGTGATCTGCTGGCCGTCGCCGGTGCCGATGACGCCGATCCGGGCGTGCAGTCGGGAGACGCTGGGGTCGTTGATGCGCAGGTCCGCGTCGGTGCCGCGGCCGATGGTCAGCCCGGGCGGGGTGAGCGGGTGCCGGACGCCGTTGACCTCGACCACGAGGTTCGCCGAGCGGATCTCGCTGGGAGTGACCTCGACGGCGGCGTCCACGCCGGCGACGGCCGCGGAGCTGACGGTGAACCGTCCCACCGGAAGGCTGGTGTCGAGGGTGTAGTCGATCTGGACGGGCCCGTTGAAGATGTAGCCGGAGTCGGCGGCGTAGTCGCGGAGTTGCGGGGCGATCTCGGCGTTGAGGGTCTTGCTGTAGGGCATGAGCCGGTCGTAGTCGTGCTGGGAGAGTGCGATCCGGAACTCGTTGGGGACGAGCTTGCGGTCGCGGCTGAGCAGCTTGGCTTCAGAGTCGAGTTCGCGCTGCAGGCGGGCAGTGATCTCGACCGGCTGGACGTCACCCTTGAAGGCGCGCGCAAAGGCCCCGCTGACAGCGTTCTCGAGCTTCTTCTCGACGCGGTCGAAGACCCCCATCCGCTCATCCTCTCCGTGGGTTCGGCCTGCTCAAGCGTAGCCAGCGCCGAACGCCCAGCCTACGCGACCGGTGGACGTGGGCACCGTGGCTGGAGTTCGGGATGAGGGTGCACCCCGCCCGAGGTCGGTCCGTGGGCCCTGATCCACCGAAACTGTTCGTCGAACTCGTCGAGACGCGCTCGATCGGTGAATCCAGGCCGAGGAGCTCGCTGATGAGGACGGGCTGTCTATAACCGGTCCCTGAGGAGCCGGCTGGTGAGGAACGAACCAGCCGGCGTCACGAAGGGCCGCCGAGCGCCACCATTCGCGTCGCGGCCCTCGGCGGCGCCGGTTCCCGAATCGGAGGTGCCCGGCCTCCTGTGTTACCCTCTACCGGCTGGCTCCTCAGGGAGTCGGGCGCGAGTGGCGGAATGGCAGACGCGCACGGTTCAGGTCCGTGTGTCCGAAAGGACGTGGAGGTTCAACTCCTCTCTCGCGCACCGTGGGGTGTTCACAAAAGTAGGGCGCCCTGGTTCACAAAACTCTCTTCTGAGAGATACCAGGCGCTGTTTTCGGCGCTTGTTCTGGAGTCGCGGTGCCGCCTATCGTCCCTGACCGGTGCCGGACGGGCGGTCGCCGGCAGTCCGACGACGTTCGGTGCGCTTGATATCCGCTGGCCGGCAGGTGTGCCCTGTTTTTGGCATGGTTCAGCCGTGGTGGATGGGACTGCTGCAGGTGGCCGCGCTTGAATCGGCCCGCACGAGGTGGTCGGGATTGCTAGCCGGGTGGGCCTTCGGTGCGGCGGTGCTTGGCGACGGTGGCTTTGCTGCGCCGGACGAGCTTGAGCGGCGGGGTTTCGGCGTCCATCAGTTCGAGCCAGTCGGTTCCGAACCAGTCGGCGGTCATCGCCATGTTCAGCGCCGCCAACATGAAGGCCAACAGGATCGCGGTCCGGGTCTCTCCCTTGACTCGAACGCAGCCGCGGTGGAACCGGAACCGGTTCGTCCGGATCTCGGCGTTGGTGGATTCAACTGCGGGGCGGCGGTCGTACGACTTCAGCCACCTGGTGGTGCCGTACAGCGGCCATTGCCAGTCCCATGACCAGTCGTCGATCGGGACGGTGAAGGTGATGCCGCAGCCGCATTCGCCGGGTGTGCACGAGGTCGTGGGCCGCTTGTGTCCTCGCGGCCTCCGCATGGACTTGGGCACGTTGCAGCAGCGGACACGTTCAGTGATGGCCGGGCCGCGGAGCCTGAGATTTCCCTTGCTGTCGGGGCTGCCCATCGGCGTGCACGCCCACCTCGAACGCTCGTCGTACAGCTTGGCGAGTTCGAGCTTCTCTTCGTCGCTCATCCCTCGGCGGTACAGCGGGAGATTCCGGAGATGCTCGGGCAATGCGCTGCTGTAGTAGCCGCCG